>JBNKKA010000107.1:0-15014 GCA_050291585.1 Desulfobacteraceae bacterium | reverse complement strand
GGTCATTACTTCGGGATCGGCAAAGGGGGCCACCAACTCGCCCAGCATCTCGGGCGCCAGGGCCGGTTCGTCTCCCTGGATGTTGACCACCACCGCGTCGGGCGACTTTGCGAGCCCCAACAGGCGGGCCGCCTCCAGCACCCTGTCTGTGCCGCTAGGGTGATCCGACCGGGTCATCACCACCGGCACCGCGAGGGCTTCGGCCACCGAACGGATGCGCGCGTCGTCGGTGGCCAGGACAACGCGTTCGAGGGCGGCACATTGGCAAGCCCGGGTGTAGACATGCCAGAACATGGGCTTGCCCAGGAGATCCGCCAGCGGTTTGCCGGGAAAGCGCGAGGATTCGAAACGCGCCGGAATGATGCCGATGCAGGTGGGGAGGGCGGTCATGGGCTTCTTTCTCGTCTAGGTGGTTATATGGTTTTTCACGCATCCCATGAACTCATGCGTGTGCCGGTCAGCCAGATAGCTGCGAATCAAGGCCGCCGCCTGGGAGCTGCCGCCCCGACGGGGGGCCAAGTAGGCATCAATAGCGGCACGCACGGCGGCTTTGTCGGTGCTGTCCGCCGGGTGGTCGATAGCCGCGCTCAAGGCCGTAAAAGCGCCGTCGACGTCGGCCACCTCCTGGACCAGTCCGCCCTGGACCACCTCCCGACCCACCCAGGCGAAGTTTTCCCAGTGGGGGCCGATGATGGGCCTCAGGCCTTGCGCCAGGGGCTCGAGGAAGTTCTGTCCCCCTAATGGCACCAGGCTGCCACCCACGTAGGCGCCGCAGGCCAGGGCATAGGCCGCGCCCAACTCTCCGAAAGTGTCCCAGATGATAACGCCGCCCTGTTTCAGGACCGGGTGATCCTTGGTGGCCCGGGAGCGCAGTACCCAGGGCAGGTCTCTGCGGGAGAGAGCCGTCTGCCAGTGATTCAGGCGCTCCATGTGGCGTGGGAAGAGGGCCAGGGGAGATTTAGGGTGGTGTCGGTGGAGCCGGTCCAGGAGAGCTTCGATCTGGTCCTCCTCGGCGGTGCGCACCGACCCCAGGACCACCAGGGGGCGCTCTGGGGCAAAGAGCGCCCTCATCTCCCCTGAGGGCGCTTCTGCGGCTGTTGTGACGCGGTCAAACTTGATATTGGACATGGTGGTCACCCTTGCGTGACCGAAGAGGCTGGCGAAGCGCTGCGCATCCTGGGGCGAAAGTGCCTGCACCGCCGCGGGCACCAGGGCCCGCCAGAGGGTGGGGCGCCACAGATAGTGCCGCAGGCTGCGCGCCGACATGCGGGCGTTGATCATCACCAAGGGGATGTGGGCCCGTTTGAGGGCCAGCATGAAACCGGGCCATAACTCGGTTTCCAGGAGCACCGCCACCTTGGGGCGTACCGTCTTCACAGCTCGGTCCATGAGGCTCGGCTGATCAAAGGGAAAATAGCGAACCATCATCTCCAGGGGATCGTCCTGCCGTTGGAGGGCGTCGGCATGGGCCTTGAGGATGTCGTAGCCTTGACGGGTCTGGGTGGTAACCACCAGGCGGGTGGGGCGCACGAGGCGCAGCGCCTCGCTGAGGGTCACTGCCAGATAGGCCTCACCGGCCGAGGCGGCCTGCAACCACAGATCGGCCTGCGGCAGGGTGGCATCTTTATCCGTCAGACAGCGCTGGGCGTAGCCCGTGGTCAGGCGCGGGTAGTGCCTCAGGAACGGCATGGCGGTATGCCACAAACGCTCATACCAGCGCAGCAGGCGTCGATCTGCGGGGCGCAGCTCGGTAGCGGTTTGGGGAGGGCTCATGGAGGCCGGTTTCAGGAGGCTGTTTTTTTTGCGCCGGCGGTTTCCTGCCTGGCGAAGTGATCTTCAAAATAGTGCCTGAAGGCGATGCGGGCATACTCTCCGGCCCGTCGACCGATGTATTCCTCATGGGCTACCACGACGGCGATGGACAGGCTGGCCTGGCCGCCTTTTGTTCGGGCATAGCCAGCGAACCAATCGAAGCGGGCGTCGTGGGAACGGTTGTAGATCGAACCCGTCTTGCCACCGATGACCAGCTTGGACAGCACTTTATCGCGGCGCTGACTGCGGAAGACCTTGCGCCCGGTTCCCGAGCGGATAGTTGTCTCCATTAGACGGGCCAGGGTATCGGCGGTGTCGGGGGCCATGGCCTGGGCCCACACACGTGGTTGACTGTTGTAGATCAGCTTCTGCTTCTCGTTGCGGACCGAATCGATGACTGTGGGCTCCATCAATTTGCCACCGTTGATCACCGCCCCGGCGATGACGGCCGCGTGCAGGGGCGAAATAGTGGTCTCACGGTTAAAGCCGCTGGCTAGTTCGGCCCAGCGGTAGGGCTTTTCGTTGGCCTTGAAATGGCTTGGGGGCATGGGCAGCTCGAAGGGCAGGGGGCGGTTGAAGCCCACGATCTCGGCGTACTTCACCAGCGTCTCCTCTTTGAGATAAAGGGCGCCGAGCTTGCCAAAGATCGGGTTGACCGATTTGGCGAAGGCGTTCTGAAAGGAGATCTTGTTGGTGTACTTGTTGGTGACCTCCTTGAGCTGCTTTTTGTACAAGGTGTGGGCGTACCCATTGTATTTTAGCTGTGTCCCGGGGCGGTAGCCCATTTCCTCGGCTGCCGCCACTGCGCTGACGATCTTGAAGAGGCTGGCTGCCGGATACTGGTCGCTTAGGCAGGGGTTGAGGTCGGCCCCGCTCTTATCGAAGCTGGCCATGGTTACCACCCGGCCGCTGCTCGGCTCCAGGGCCACGATGCCGATGTGGCGGGAGTTCTTGCGGTCCATACTCTCCACCAGGCGCCGCTGGAGGTCGGTGTCGATATGGGACAGAGCGTTGTAAGCTTTGTCCCCGACTTTGAAGTAAATCATGCGGCGGGTGAGGTTGGTGAAATCCACCGCGTTCATCAGATAGTGCAGATCCACCTTGGCCAGACCGCCTTTGGGTGATTTCAGGGCGGGTGGTAAGGCGTTGACCTTGGCGGTGACAACCGCCGTTTGTGGTTTAGGCGCTGTCTCCATCGCCGACTTCGGCGCTATTGCTGGCTCTGGCGGCGCTGTTTGTTTCTGCGCGACGGTCTTCTTGGGAGGTTGCGGTGCCTGCGTTTGTGACTGGGATTGGGGGGCTGTGGCCGTATCGGCCGGTAGAACCACAGCCGACGAGGGCAGAGCGGCCTGGCCGTCGGATCCCATGGGACCGCTCAAAAGGCTGTAGCCACCGACCATGATGATGGCCAATACGACCCCCAGGCGCAGAGAGATCTTCAGCCGGCGATTGCGAGTGCGTTTGCGCTGCAGCGATTCTTGATACTCACGCCAGCTGGGGCGCAGTGAGCGCATGGCAGTCTTTTTTGATGGGTAGCGCATAGACCTGAAAATGTTGAAAACAGCAACGCCGCAGTTACGCCTGAAGCGGCAAGTTTCGTCGGTGGTTGATCCCAAAATTGAACCTGGGATCCGTTGCCAGTGACCGTCAATCTGTCGCCGCAAGCGCGCCCATGGAGTGAGCCTTTAGCTTACGGGGGTACCAGGGGCCATGGGCGTGTCCAGACCGATGATGGACAAACCCTCGGCATCGCTTGCTGCAAGGAGCATGCCTTTGGATAGGACGCCCATGAGCTTTGCCGGTTTGAGGTTGGCCACGATCACCACCTGCTTACCCACCAGTGCGTCGGGGGCGTAGTTGCCGGCGATGCCGGAGACGATGGTGCGTGTCTCGCCCCCCATATCCACCGTCAACTGCAATAGCTTCTTGGCCCGCGCGATGGCCTCCGCTTTGGTGATGGTGGCTACGCGCAGGTCGATCTTGGCAAAGGCATCAATGGTGATTTCGGCTTTAAGGGGCGGATTCAGCCCGCCGGCGCTTTTCTCCGCTTCCGGTTCCGGCTTTTTAAGTTCCACGCGCGGAAAAAGCGTGATGGTTTTGGGTAACTGGATGCCGGGCAGGAGGCCCTTCCAGGACTTCAAGGCCTTGAGCTTGAAGAAGGGCGCCTCAGGGTCCTGGCCCAGGTGGCGCTGCATGGTCTTGGCCGTGTCGGGCATGACCGGGTAGATCAGGCCGGAGATGATGCGTAGCCCCTCGAGAAGGTTGTAGAGTACTACCCGCAGCTGACTTTGGGTGGCCTTGCTCTTGGCCAGCACCCAAGGGGCGGTGAGATCGATGTATTTATTCAGATGACTGATCAGCTCCCAGATTTCCATGAGGGCTTTGTGGAAGGCGAAATTTTCCATGTGACCGCTGTAGGCGCTGATGGTATCCATGACCTTGCCCTGGAGATCCAGTGCGGCGAACTCCGCCTCCGCGTCCGTGTCCAGGGTAGGAACTTCACCCTTGAAGTATTTGTGCACCATGGTCACTACCCGGGAGAAGAGATTGCCCAGGTCGTTGGCCAGGTCGGCGTTGATACGCTTCACCAACCCCTCTTCGCTGAAACTGGAGTCCAGGCCGAAGACCATGTCGCGCATGAGGAAAAAGCGGAAGGCGTCCAATCCGTAGACATTTTTCAACTGCAGGGGTTCAATGACATTGCCCAGGCTCTTGGACATCTTGCTCTCATCCACGTTCCAATAGCCGTGGACGTTGAGGTGCCGGTAGAGGGGGATCTCCGCCGCCTTGAGCATAATGGGCCAGTAGATGCCGTGAGGTTTGAGGATGTCCTTGGCGACGATGTGCTGGGCCGCCGGCCAATAGGTGCGAAAGGCTTCGCCCTCGGGATAGCCCAGCGCGGAGACATAGTTGAGCAAGGCGTCGAACCATACATAGGTGACGTAGTCGTCGTCGAAGGGCAGGCTGATGCCCCACTGGAGGCGTGTCTTGGGCCGCGAGATGCACAGATCTTCAAGGGGTTCACGCAGGAAGGCGAGCACCTCGTTGCGGTAGCGTTCGGGCCGGATGAAGTCCGGATTGGCCTTGATGTGGTCGATGAGCCACTGCTGGTAACGGCTCATTTTGAAGAAGTAGTTGGATTCCTTGATCGTCTCCGGGGCGGTCTCGTGGTCCGGGCATTTACCGTTGACCAGCTCCCGTTCGGTGTAGAAACGCTCACAGCCGAAGCAGTAAAGTCCCTCGTACTCGCTGTAGTAGATGTCGCCCTTGGTGTAGATCTTCTGCAGGATCTGCTGGACCAGCTCCATGTGGGCCTTGTCTGTGGTGCGGATGAATTGGTCGTTGGAGATGTTCAACTCCGGCCATAGATCGCTGAACAGGCCGCTGATGCGATCCACGTATGCCCGTGGGGAGAGCCCCTCCTGCTGGGCGGCGCGGACGATTTTGTCGCCATGTTCATCGGTGCCCGTGAGGAACCAGGTCGTGTCGGTGCACATGCGGTGGTAGCGGGAGCTCACATCCGCCGCAATGGTGGTATAGGCATGCCCCAGGTGGGGACGGGCGTTGACGTAGTAAATGGGCGTGGTGACGTAGAATGGCTGTTCCATGGGACGACTCCTGTGGCAGGCCCCGGACACCGGTTTTCCAGGGGTGGCGGGGCTGGACACTTGTTTATGGAAGGACAAGATTATGGCCCAAGCAATGGTTGCCCAGGCAACCTTTTCACCGCGCAATTTGCTAAAGTAAGCTTACCCGTCATTTCGGACGATTGCTGGCGATGCTGGGGCTATCGTTTAATGCTGTTACCTATGGGCGTCCCTCACTGGGGCCTTCCCCATTGGGACGCTCTCTTTTTGGGCGTTTGTTTTCCGCGTTTCTGCGACTGGGCCGCCCGTCCTGCGATGACTTGCTTTGTGATCCCTTCTGGGGACGCACCCCTTTAGGACGACGGCTCTTGTTACGGTCGCCCTGATCGCGCCCCCCCCGATCACGTCCACTCTGGGACTTTCCGCCTTGCGATGCGGCGTCTGGCGGCCGTCCACCCTGAGCCGGACCGCGGATGACTTGATCCGGGCCCATGTCGACCTCTTTGCCCTCCTCGGTGCGGATGGTGAATTGGCTCGCCAGGGGGTTATGGCGGATCACTTTTCCGCGGCCCATGTCGGTGTTGACCATTTTGCCGAGCTTTGGGAAACCCTTTTTCTGGCGGATATAGGTCTCGTTTTCATAGGTCAGGCAGCACATGAGGCGTCCGCATTGTCCAGAGATCTTGGTAGGGTTGAGGGACAAACCCTGCTCTTTGGCCATGCGGATGGAGACCGGCTCGAATTTGTTGAGAAAAGACGAGCAGCACAACTCCCGGCCGCAGCGCCCCAGGCCTCCGCACATCTTGGCCTGGTTGCGGATGCCCACCTGGCGCATCTCAATGCGCACGCGGAACTCTTTGACCAGGATCTTGACCAATTGGCGGAAGTCCACCCGGCCGTCGGCAGTGAAGAAAAAGGTCAGGCGGCTGGTGTCGAAGGTGCTCTCCACCGAAAAGAGGTTCATCTGCAGCTTGAGACGACTGATCGCCTCAATGCAATACCCGTGGGCGCGCCGCTCGAGTTCGGCATTCTGCTCGCGCTGGATGAAATCCTTTTCCGTGGCCAGGCGGAACACCTTCTTGAGATTGCTGCGCCCCTCTTTTTCCGGATCCATGGGCTCGGGGGCCACAGCGACCACGCCGAAGCCCAGGCCTCTCTCCGTTTCGACGATGACGGGATCGTCCAGATTGAGGACGAAGGCGCCGCTATCGAAATCGTATATCTTGCCGCCCGATTTAAACCGGACGCCCACTTTTTTACTCATCTGTTCTTTTCCTTCACAGCCGCGCGGTATAGCTATCCGGCCGCCAGCGGCGGTAGTGCGATGCGGCCGGCGAGGGCAAGCACCAACGTCTCGATGCACAATCGCGTATTGGCATTGGCCCGCAGGGCGGATTGGACCGCCTCCACGGCGTTGTATCTGGCCACCAACTCGCCATCGTCAAGCATCCGTTCGCCAGGAGGGAGGGATGCCATGAGATCCTGGTGCAACACCTGGTCGGGGGCATATTTCACGACCACCAGGTCGCGCAACCAGGTTTTGATCATTTCCAGAGCGTCGTCCAGGTTCGCCTTGGCCTTGACCAATTGTTCAGCATAGGCCAGCAGTCTGCCGATGGGCAGGCGCCCCATGGCCGTCGGGGTCAAGAGCCCCATTCCCGTTAGAACCCACTGCCGTCGTGCCGCCCAATCGCCGCTGGCCATGGCGATGGCCTTGGCGTAACTGCCGCCTGCCATGGCAGCCAGTGTGACAGCCAGATCTGGCGCCGTCTGCTGGTGCTCCGCAAGGAGCGCTGCGATGGTTCCCCTGCCCAGGGGGTTGAAGCGCACTCTGCGGCAGCGCGATACAATGGTCGGCAGCAGGTCCGAGGTCTGGGGGGCCGTCAGAATCAGAACGGTCCTGTCCGGCGGTTCCTCCAAGACCTTGAGCAGGGCGTTGCCCGCTTCGGGGTTGAGGGCTTGGGCATCTTGCAGAATGGCCAGGCGCAGACCCGCTTCATAGGGTTTTAATGCCAGAGTGTCGCACAGGGCGCGGATTTGGTCAATGCGCATGAAGGCGCCCTGGGGTTTGACCTGGATCACATCGGGATGCATCCCCCCGGCAATGCGTCGGCAGTTGCGGCAACTCCCGCAGGGCAGGGCGGCGCCCATCGTCTCACCTTGATCGCACTTCACGGCCATGGCGAAGAGTCGGGCCACGCTGGCCTTGCCGATACCGTCGATGCCGGTAAAGAGCAGGGCATGGGGAATGGTCCCCTTGGTTAACAGGGTGAGCAGCCCGGCGATGGGTGCCTCCTGGTCGAGGATGTCGGCAAAGGTGTTCACGCGGTAATCAACCTAAGTGTCCGTCCGGCAACGCCCAGAAACACAGCAGCGGCTCCCGAGTCGGGGCGGCCGCTGGCTGTGGTGCCAAGGAAATTGGCGATAGTTCCAAAGAAACTGGCGGTTGTGCCAGAAAAACTGGCGGGACCATCTGAAAAGAGGGGCTCGCGGTTAGCCGTCAACACGCTCCTTGAGCTCTTTCCCAGACTTGAAGAAAGGCAGTTTTTTGGGGCTGATGGTCACTTTTTCCCCGGTTTTCGGGTTGCGCCCCACGTAGCTTTTGTACTCCTTGACAAAAAAGCTACACAGGCCTCTGATTTCAACCCGCTCACCCCGCGCCATGGCCTCGGACATGCTATCGAAGAAGATCTGGACGACTTTTGCGGCTTCAGCTTTAGAGATGTTGGCCTCATTCTTTAAGGCGGAGATGAGCTCCAGTTTGTTCATATATCCTCCCTTTGTGCTGTAGGACCCGAATCCGTGATGAAGTGTGAAACCTATTAACTAAAACTTGATAAGAAGTCAACCAGTTATGATGCTATGGGCGGGAGTTTTTCCACATCGGCGAGATCGACTTCCACGGCGGCAAATTGGCCGAGGGCGACGACCTCCACAATCACGCGATCCTGGCCGCGATAGTGGGAGAAGGTGCCCGTGACACCGGCGAGGGGGCCGTTGATCACCATCACGCGGTCGCCTTTCTGAAATCCCGAGCCCGTGGTGATGGGGTTTTCGGTGTCGACCATTATTTTCAAGGAGGCGATGGCACTATCGCTTACGGGGACGGGGCCGCTGGCGTTGCCGATGAGTTTTACGGCCCCCACGGTTTTGACGATCTCCAGGTGCTCGACGGGGTTGAGGTCGGTGCGCACGAAAATATAGCCGGGGAAGAGGGGCGCGTCGAGCATCACGCGACGGTCGCGGCGTTTGCTCTGGACCCTGATTTTAGGGAGAAAGGTGTCGAGGGACTTTTTGCTGAGGCCCTCGAAGACCACGTTTTCAAAGCGGCTCTTGGTATGAACCACATACCAGGCGGGGACGAGGATGTCGGGTGGGCTCATTATTTTTATTTCTCCTCACAGGCCTGGCCCGACCTGTTGCGCGTTTGGCGGAAAAAAGGTGACAAATACGGATACTGTGGATCCAAAAGCAGGCTGAACAAGCGCTCTTCATAGACCCGATTCGGGTGCTTTTGTCAACGTCAAACGCTTGGGAAAATTCCCCAGCGATACACCCGCCGAGCCTGGCCCTTAACCGCCGATTTTACCCAGTCCGACGAGGTTAATCATAAAATAGGTGCGCCGGTCTTCGTCTTCGACGCTGTGGTTCAGGTCCAAGGACCAGCACTGGCGTGTGAAGGTGAGGCCCACCAGCCACTCGCGGACCTCATCGACGTAGAGATCCATTTCCAAGGTCCCCCTCAGGGAGAGGGCGCGATGGACCCTTAAGAGGGTTTCGGCGTTCAATGACTCGCTGGGATCTACATTATTGTCTTCATCTTCCACTACTCGGCGATAATCGGCCGAGAGGTGGTCGCCGCGGTGGTCGCGCAGAGTGCCTCCAACGCTGTAGTCCGTGAAGATCGAATCGTAGACCGACCAATCGGCCTCGCCGTTCACAGAGAGCCAGGTGGTGGGGGTCAGGTCCAATTGACCACGCAGATCGGACCAGGGCTCGGGGCCGCCGTCGTTGGCGGCGTTGATGTCATAGTTCTGGTCGACTTTCAGGCGGGCCACCTGCTGGT
Organism: Desulfobacteraceae bacterium; assembly: GCA_050291585.1. Lineage (GTDB taxonomy): Bacteria > Desulfobacterota > Desulfobacteria > Desulfobacterales > Desulfosarcinaceae > JASJCL01. Next base: position 5,549 of record JBNKKA010000107.1, on the reverse strand, counting down.
AGCGATACTGGGGCACCCTGTCCTCCGATGGGTCCCCCTCATCCGATGGGACCGTCACCTTGGCCCAGCGTGAGATGAAGGTCTGGGTGAGGGCCCAGGTCAACTGGTTGAGGCGGTCGATACGGTCGGCGCTGTCGAAATCGGGCAGGTCGTCCTGCTCCACCTCGGGAATGTACTTGTAGGTCAGCTGGGGCCGAAGGCTATGCTTGCTACGGTCCGATGCCGGCATGATGCCGGGGAAGATGCGGTAGACCTCGCTGGAGAGGTCCAGGCGCAGGTCGTAGAGCTCGCGGTGGTAGGCGCGATCCTCCTGGTCCCTGTCACTTTCGTCCTCGTAGAGGTTCCAGAGGGTCTGGCGGTACCCGGCGGAAGGCTGCAAGGAGAGGAAGCGGTCCAATTTAAAGGGCCACCAGAGGCGGGGATGGAGGTCCAGGCGGTAGCCCTTGTCCCCGTCGGGTTTGTAGAGGTGGGCCGCCTCGTTGTTCGCCGATAGATAGAGGGGGCTCTTCAGCAGGCGATGGCGGCTGATGTCCAAGTCCAGGGCCGGTAGGCGCTGGAGGGTGTCGTCGTCCTTGTCTTCCCGGCGCGCCACGACGTCGTCGTTCCAGCGCCCCTCCAGGTTGAGGCTGTAACTGCCCCAGGTGCGCGAGAGGTTGAGGCGGTTGGGGCGCACACTGTCGTCGTAATCATCGACGTCGCGCCCGAAGGTATCCAAAAAATACTCCCGCGTAGCGTTGAAGCCCATGTAACCGCTTCTGAACTCATGCAGGTAGTCCTGGTCGCTGACGATGTCCAGGTCGAGCTTGGCGCTGAAGCCCGCAGGCAGGGCCTGGTCGTGCTTCATGCGCAGCCAGTAGCGGTCGCTGTTGGGGCGCAGAATGTCCTTGGAGGCGTTGCTGCTGCTGGTGTCGTCGTAGCCCCAGTCGCTGGAGCTGGTGCCCTGGCCGTCATCCACCCGTTGGTCGGTGAAGCCGTCGGCCATGAGCGTGCCCCGGGAGGTCTCGCTGAGGAGGTAGCGCAGCTCCAGCCCGCCCTTTAGGCCGCGTTCGCTCATATAATCGGCGGTGAGGGTGGCGTCGGCGCTTTCACCTAAAACCAGAAAGAGGGGTTGGCTGTAGCGCCAGCCTTTGCGGTCGGAATAACCCACCTGGGGTGCCAGCAGGCCGCTCTGACGTTTGAGCTTGACCGGGAAAAGGAGGTAGGGGCTGTAGAGCAGGGGGATGCCCTTGACCTTCATGGTGGCATGGGTGGCACTGCCGTAGCCCTCGATGGTGACTTTGACCCGGCGGCCGCTGAGGGCCCAGTCCGGTGAGGGGCCGTCACAGGTGGTGATGGTGGCATTCTGGGCCTGGTAGGTTTCGGGTCCGGTCTTGCGGATCTCCTCCCCGCGGATATAAAAATGGTTCTCGGCCAGAAAGAGGGACCCGCCGAAAAGGGTGCCCGTCTCGGCCTCCAGGTCCACCGCCACCCGCTCGCCGGTCAGGCGGTCGTTGCCGGAAGTCAGGACCACCTCCCCCTTGGCCAGGGCCGTGGACTCCTCCGGATTGAAGCGGATCCACTGAGCCTTGAGGCTGTAATTCTCCTTGCGGATGGTGACGTTGCCCTCGGCCAGGTAGGCTTTCTGCTCAGGGTCGTAGGTGATCGTGTCCGCCCAGATGCGATAGGGCTGGGCGGGGTCCAGGGTGATGGCTGGTCCACCGCCCTCACCAGAGGAGGCCTCTGGTGAGGCCACCTCTGAAGAGGCCTCGGCCCCCCAGGCCAGCGTCCCAACCAGGGAGATCACCAGCACTGCCATAAGGACCCGCCAACAGCCCATGGCGCGCCGGCTTCGCGGGGCGGTGGAAAGCGTGAAGATAGGGTCTTGAATGCTCAAAGCGGGAGGTGCTCGCAATCGTTTTGGCTAGGCTAAATGCGTATGGGCGCCCAAGGGACGCGGACGGAAAACAGCACGTCTGGATGCGCCGATATCCGCTTGCAAGTCCATAAAAGATCTCATATAAATCATGCACAATGACAAAGCAACCGCCCGCCGAGCCGTTTCTTGGCGCGATGCGGCAAGATCCAGAGCCTCAAATATAGAAAGGTTCCACCCGCCATGCACATCCTGTTGACCAACGACGACGGCATCCACGCTCCCGGGCTGTGGGCCCTCTTCGACGCCTTCGCCGCCCACAGCGAGGTTACCGTAGTCGCCCCCGACCGCGAACGCAGCGCAGTGGGGCACGGCATCACCCTGCACACGCCCCTGCGCAGCACCGAGGTCCGCGTCAACAACGGCAGGAGAGGTATTGCCGTCAACGGCAAACCGGCGGACTGCGTCAAGCTGGCTCTCCACGAACTCATGGAACAGCCGCCCGATCTAGTCATCTCGGGCATCAATCCAGGTGCCAACGTGGGCATTAACCTCAACTACTCCGGCACGGTGGCCGCGGCCAAAGAGGCCGCTCTCTACGGGGTACCCGCCCTGGCGGCCTCCATTGCCGGTGCGCCCAGCTCTCGAATGGCGGAGGTGGGCCGCTTTGCCTATCGGGTGGCCTGTGAACTTCTGGACAATCCCCTGCCCATGGGCACATTTCTGAACCTCAATTTTCCCGATCTGACCATCGCCGAGGCGGCCGGGGTGCGGGTCAGCCGCCAAGCCGTCAATGGAGAGCGCGAGTATTTCGTCAAACGCACCGACCCCCGCCAGCGGGCCTATTATTGGGCCGGCATTGACAGCGGTGGCAGCCGGTTGGAGGAGGGCATCGATACCGCCGCTTTGGCCCTGGATTACATCAGCATCACGCCGATCAAGTGTGATATGACGGATTACGCCGTGCTGGACACCCTCAAATCCTGGGGGTTGGAGAATGGGTTTAAGGATAAACAATAATAATAAAATGATAAATGGCGGTGACCAAGTGGGCGCCGCAGGGGGAGGCTGGCTTGACATCTGAGCTGCGAGCGGCAGTCGGCACACTGCTGGTGGTGGATGACAACCCGGTCAACGTCCTGCTATATGTAAAGATCCTTGCTAAAAACAGCTATTCCACCCTCACCGCCGCCGACGGCGAGGAGTGCCTCCGCCAGGCCCGTACCCATCGGCCCGATCTGATTTTGCTGGACATCAATATGCCCAATATGGATGGGCTGGCCGCATGCAGGGCCCTCAAAGCAGACGAAAAGACGGCCCAGATCCCCATCATTTTCGTCACCACGCACACCGGCGATGAGATCCTTAAAGAGGCTTTTGAGGCGGGGGCCGCCGATTATGTGCACAAGCCTATCCGGCAGGTTGAACTCAGGGTGCGTATCGAAGCCGCTCTGGCTCAGGTGGCGGCCGCCAGACGCCAGGTGGAAAAGGAATCACTCAAAGCGGTCCTGGAGACTGCCGGCGGGGTCTGCCACGAGTTGAACCAGCCCCTCCAGGCCATCATGGGAACCGTGCAGCTGCAACTCATGGACGTGGACCCCTCACAGCCCTTGCACGCAGCCCTCAGCGATATTGATAGGCACGCACGCCGCATGGGCGAGATCACCCGTAAGCTGATGCAGATCACCCGCTATCGCACGCGACCCTATCTGGATGGAATTCAGATCCTCGACATAGAGGGATCGATCGATAAGCCACTCAAGGAATAGGCCCATCGTCATGAAAAAACAATTCATCAGCGACCTTAAAGCCGGCCAGAGTCTGGATGACCGCTTCCTGTTGACGGCCAAACGTGTGGCCCATAAAAAGGACGGCAACGCTTATCTGACCCTCTCTCTGGGCGACCGCAGCGGTAGCCTCAACGGGGTGGTCTGGGACAATGTGGAACGCATCGGCGCCGCCGCCCAGGTGGGTGACGTGGTCCATGCCCAGGGTCCGGTGAGCGAGTTCCGCGACCGCCTCCAGGTGGTGGTGCGCAGCCTGGTGGCTCAACCCGCCGGGAGCAGCGATGCCGCCGATTTCCTGCCGGCCACGAACCGTAACCGTGAGGCCATGTTCGAGCGTCTCACCCAATTGACCGCTGGGATTGAAAATCCCCACCTCAAAGCCCTCATGGACAGCTTCTGGGCGGATAGCGACTTTCTGGATGCCTTCAAAACGGCGCCGGCCGCCAAGATGATGCACCACGCCTACATAGGCGGCCTTCTGGAGCACACCCTCTCAATGGCCCTTTTGTGCGACCGCATCGGCGGTCACTACGCCGGTATCGACATGGACCTGCTCCTGTGCGGGGCCATCCTGCATGATATCGGCAAGACCCGCGAGTTGACCTATAAGCTTGGCTTCGACTATTCCGACGAGGGCCGGCTCCTCAGTCACATCGTCATCGGGCTGGAGATGGTCGCGGCCAAGATCGACCAGGTGGATGATTTTCCCAAGGTCCTCGCCGATCTGCTCAAACACCTCATCGTCAGTCACCATGGCAGCCGCGAACTGGGCTCGCCGGAACCGCCCAAGACCATCGAGGCCCTTCTGCTCAACCATATCGATGAGATCGATTCCAAGGTCAACGCCATCCGCGACTTCATGCAACGCGAGGACGGCAGCGGCTCATGGACCCCCTACCACCGCCTTCTGGAGCGCCATTTTTATAAAGGCCCCGATGCATCGGACACCCCCGACGGCGATATGGCCGCAACCACTATGGGGGTGTCGTGACGACGTCTCCACCCAGCCCTTCGAAAGCGACGCCCATGTTCATCACCCTAGAAGGTATCGAGGGCTCTGGCAAGACCACCCAGATGACGCGCCTGCGCAACCATTTGGAAGCAGCTGGCCGCCGGGTGGAGGTTACGCGCGAACCCGGTGGGACCCCCATCGGCCAGAAGATCCGCTCCCTCCTCCTGGACCCGGCCAACAGCGCTCTTGTGGCCGAAGCAGAACTGCTCCTTTACATGGCCGACCGGGTCCAGCACATCCGCACCGTCATCCTGCCGGCTCTGGCGGCGGGCAAGGTCGTACTCTGCGACCGTTTTTTCGATGCCACCATCGTTTACCAGGGGGTTGCCCGCGGGCTCGGGGCTGCGATGATCCAGAATCTATACACCATCACCTGCGGCGACCTCATGCCCGATCTCACCTTTCTGCTGGACCTGCCCCCCGAGGAAGGGCTGCGGCGGGCCTGGGCTCAGCTGGAAAACGGGGATCGTACTCAGACCGAATCGCGCTTCGAGCAGGAGAAGCTCGACTTCCATCACAAGGTGCGCGCCGGCTATCTGAAACTTGCCGAGAACCATCGTCGGCGCTACCGCATCATCGACGCCACCCGTGACCCCGACGCCGTCGGGCAGGCCATGATGGGCCACATCGATAGGCTTCTGTCCGCATGATGTGATGTCCCGAACCCTTAAACCTCATTTCCCCCTGCGACTCCGGCTGGCTTTTAGAGCGTCGGTGGTGGAATGAAAGCTGAAGAGATAAATTTGACATGACCGCCACCATCCTCGACATGATCGGCAACACGCCTCTGGTTGAGATCCGCCATCTCAACCCCAATCCGCGGGTTCGCATGCTGGCCAAGCTGGAGTATGTCAATCCCGGCGGCTCCATCAAGGACCGCCCGGCTCTTGGCATGATC
>JBNKKA010000106.1:0-15115 GCA_050291585.1 Desulfobacteraceae bacterium | reverse complement strand
TAAGCCTTGTCGAGCCGCTTTGTCAAGCCGAAATCCATTACCGTCACCCCTGGGGAGTGTTAACAAAGCGGGGCCGCCAGCCAAAGTGCTGGGACGGGCCCCTCATGGGCAGTCATACCCCAAAGTGGCTGATGAGACAATGCTCAGATTAATTCTGGAAGAATAGTCCTTTGGGTAGACGGAGAAGGCGCCAGGAAGCCACGCCTTCGGGTGGCCCATTCACCATAGACAAAAACACCCCCATGCCGGTGAATCCTCAGCAGGGGGCATGCGGGGCATTGTGGTTGACTGGCAGATGAACACTCAGGAAGCATTTTTCTCACGCGCCAACTCCTCCGGTGTCAGCGCCCACAAGGGCTTCCCGTCGGAGGTCAGGCGCACCTTGAGCTCGAAATAGTCGCCTTTTTTTATTTTGGCAGCCATAAAAACATCCTTGTCGTTGATGTAGGCCCAGGCGCCGCGAATCTTGATCCTATCTCCACGCTGCAGGCCGATCGCCTGGGGCTCCATGTAGGCAACCGGGCATAGGTGTACCTGTATGGTTTCCTTGTCATCCTTGCCCTCTTTGACCTCAAGCACCACACCAGGGGCCATACCCTTCATGGGTTCAAGTGTTTTGATGGCCACGACCCAGGCCCGGAACTTTTCGAGCTCATTAGGGTTGTAGTGCCGGTCATAGGTCCCACCGGCTTCCCAGCCTTTGGGTACGGCCACCTCACCGGCAGCAACAGCCGGAACATAGGTGAAGCATGCCAATGAAAAGGCAGCCAGAAAACTGAACATGAGACATCGGCCAGCCATAGGCATCCGTTTAGCATTCATGCAGAATCCTCCTTATTCACGGGGAATGATGAAAAACAGCCTTCAGCTATCAGCGTTCACAAGATAGGTTCTAATTAGAGGTTGGTCAAACCGTTTCCTCAGGTATGTGGGAGTGACGCAGCGAAACAAATATGCGACCTTAATCACTCGCCTTGCATAACACACAAGGGATGACAATTGACAGGCATGATGGGCCAAATGTAATCTCAGAGTATGGGTACTAAACTAATATGGGCTTAAGCTAACCAAAGCGATTTAAAGCATCCTTGAGGAAAATTGAAATGAAACAGTCAAAATACCTAATCGACAGTCCCAGCGGAGTCGTTGATTTGACAAAATTGCCGATCTTCGAACCGCTTGAACAAGAAGATCTCCTGCATTTCATGCGCATGAGCAAACTGAGGATATATAAACCTGGAGAAACCATCATTGAGGAGGGCCGGACCGACTGCTGGATATACTTTCTAATCTATGGCAAGGTCAGGATAATAAAACAGAACAGAGAGATTTCAGTCCTCACAAAAGGAGGAGATCTCTTTGGTGAAATGCGGTTTATTGACAGTTCCCCGAGATCTGCTTCAGCTTACGCCGATGGAGACACGGTTTGTCTTGCTTTAGATACAGAATACATAGAACAATTATCTGGCGAAGATAAAACCTCCTTTGGCTACATTCTCTATCGTATTCTTTCAGGAATCCTCGCTGAAAAGCTGCGCGATGCGACTCAGGAAATAATGCAATTAAAGGGGAACTCGAATAGGGATTTTTGGGAATAAGCAGAACCATCACATCTATCATGCAACCATGCGATACTTTCCCCAAACCGCATTGTACTTTTGGTTGCTTAAAAGAGAAAGAGAACCGCCCGCCCCTTGATCGGGGCGGGCGCAATGGGATTGGGCTAATTGAGGCGCACGGTGACAAGATCGGCCGCAAGGTCCGCGCTGTCATCGTCGAAGCTGCCGGTGGCAACCACGTTGATCACCTTGGCCTGGGCAGCCAGACGGAGAGCCAACGCTTCACTGAAACCCGAGAACTCGAGGAAGGCTTGCCGCTCGCCATTCTGGATCAGGCTGAAGAGGCCCTCGCCATCGCTGCGCGCTACGATCTCCACGGTCTCGGAGAGGCTGGTGAGATCGGTGCTTACTCCAGCCCTTGAGAGATGATGGAAAAGGCCTGTTCCGGTAAAATTCAGGCGGAAGCTGTTGTTGTCGAGGTTTTGGATAGCGTTGTTGTTGCTCGGCCACCAGTCTGTAATCAGGAGACCCTTCACCGCGGCCACGTTGACCACAGTCTGGGCGGTAAAATCAGCCACCGCACTGCCATGGCCGAAGGGGGTCACAAAGCCTTTGACTTTGATCGGTGCGTTTGCGTCTAGGGCGTCTAAGTTTAGGTTACCGCGGTCCACTGCGTAGGCCTCGGGGTCGGCGTCTGCCAGACTGCCGGTTCCGCTGAAATCAAAGTGACGGATGGCGCGCCCGTCGATTCGGTCGAGGTCCATTTCAAAGGTTTCGGACTGGGCCTGCGCGTATTCGGCCAAACGGCCGTTAAGGGTGGTGAGGTGCAGGCGTACATGCCCTGGGGACTCCCCGTCGGTGGTATCCAGGACGGTGGTATCCCCGCTGAGGACGCCGAAGGCGGTGATGCGCTGCCCCACCGAAATGTCGTCGATATCGCCCTCAGCGGAACTGAACTGGCGGCTGACGACAGTGTTGGTACCCAGTTGCACATCGAGGGTGTCATTGAATATGGCGCTGCCGTTGGCTCGGATCAGGGTGGCGCCCTTGACCGTCAAAAGATCGCCCTCGCGGGCGACAACGTTGCCCGTGACCACGTCCAAGCCCCCTCCCGGTACACTGCTACCGGCATAGACGGCGGTGGCGGTGTAAGTGAAGCGCGGCTGGCTGCCCGAGTGGATCACCAGATCGCCAACGGCGGTGGTTGCGGTCAGAGCCGGCATGGCATCCAGGGCCGTCAGCCCGTCTGCCCCGGTGTAAGTCTCTCCATCGATCTCAAAAACGGTATCTGTATCTGTAGTAACCAGCAGGGTGCCGAAATCTTCATCCCCGCCCGAAATGAGATGGATAAAGGGCCGAATGATGACGGTGAAGCTTTGGTCGGCGGTATCGACAGACTTGAGCGGTCCGCGAACCCGATGGGGTTTGGGGGCATCGGCGTCCACCTCGGCCAGGAGGATGGGCGCGACCGTTAATACGGGTTCCGTCGGATCGGTCATGTCCACAGTGTTGGAGGCCTTGAGGTCGAAGTCCAGGGTCAGAAGGGCGGGAACCCCGGGTAGAATGGTGAGCTTGGAGCGGTCTGCCAGATGTACGGTGACCTCCAGTTCATCCAGTTGACTGTCGTCCTCACCCAGGATGTTCTCCGCAGCCACGGCGACGGCATCACCGTTCTCGTCTTCCACCTGGATGTCGGCGTTGGTGAAGTCCAGAGTCATGGTGGCCGACACATAGGTCCCCAGAGGAATGCTGGCCGCGGTAAGGAATTCGGTCATCTCCACGTACTGGCTAAAGTCCACGCTGGTGGTCTCGCCCGTGGGCAGGGTCTCCACTTCGGCACCGTTGGCCTTGGTCAGGGTGAGGCTGACCACATCGACGGTGTAGGTTAAAAAGTCGCCGCTGGCATCGGTGAGGCCGATGATCACCTGGCCACTATCGGTATCTTCCTCCTCTTCGACCGCTTTACAGGCAAAAAGGAAAACGGTCAGCAGCAAGACGGCAAAAAGGGTTATCAAGCGCCAGCTCTTGGCACGGGGACTGCGGAGTCCTACTCCGGTCGATAGGTTAGCATCCACTTCAGGGTGATGTCCCTTGGCAGGGTTATGTCCCTCGGCAGGGTGAAATTCCTCTACAGAGTAGTGTTCCATGATCGCTCTTCCTCCGGTTGCAAATATCTGTTTAAGACAATGTCGGTCAGGCCATTTGTACCCGCGGCTATCGGTTGGACGGCCAATCCATCCTTTTGGAAAGCCGCCTCGCCCCCTTAGACGGATGGTGGCCAAAGAAAGTTTACATAAAAAAGAGACCACCCTTGGGATTGCAAACTTAGGGCCGACGCGCGATCTATCAATTGGATGAGGGGGCGTCTTTCGACGTGTCGTGCAGTTTGAAGAATTCGCGGGTGGGTTTGGCCAGCAGGAAATAGGAGTTGATTAGAAAGAGGAGTACACACAGAGCCGAGAAAAAAACAGCTGCGGGGTTGCGGGCCTCTCCAAGGGAAAAAACATAGCCGAAAAGGCTGCAATAGAGAACGGCCATGGCGTTGGCGCACAGGCAGAGCATGCGGGCCCAGTTCCTCAGGCGCAGCACGAAAAAGATGACCAATATCCCACCGATGGCAAAGCGGTTGAAAAATTCCGGCCCGTAGTATTGGTGCACCGACCATAGGAAGGCCGCCCAGGCGAGCGCCAGCGAGTAGAGGGCGATTCTCACAGAAGCAGGATAGGTCTGAATGTCGAATAGATTCATGGCGTGAACTCCTGGAGTTAATGAGGGATGCAGAACCGGTCCGGACCGGGCTGCCCGGCAGCCGGGGCTGCGCGGGACGCGGCCAGCCCGCGGGAGATCAGGGGGTCACACGCAGGCGCTGGCCGGGTTTGATCACCGTATCCTTGGGCAGGTGGTTGATCTTCAGCAGTTGATCCACTTTGAGGCCATATTTGCGCCCCACGCTGTAAAGGGTATCACCCTTGGCGATGGTGTGATACTTCGCACTTGTTGTGGCCTTGGGACCACTAGGCCTAGTGACAGCCGCCTTTTGGGTTTTAGATGCACTGGTGGTCGCCTTGGGGGCAGACGCATCAGCGGGCGGCCCGGCAGCGGGCTTGAGTCCGCCTTTTTCCAGCTTCTCCACCCGCTTCTGAACAGCCGAGAGGCTGGTGGCGAGGTGGTCCATGCGCAGGGAGGTCGAGGCGTCGGTGCGCTCAAAACGCTCCTTGAACTGCTCGAAGGATTTGGCTTGCTCCCAGATGCGGGAGACGTTCTCATCCACACTGTCGAATTTAGTCAGCAGCTGCTCGAGGGCTTCGATGCGGGTCTCCAGGGCGAGGAGCTGCTCTTCGCCACCCGAAGGTTGTACGCGCGGTAGGATCAGAATGATAATCAGGCCCAGTACTGCCACCGCCACGACGACCCACACTGAACTGTTCCGTGATGATGCGGCTGCGACGCTGCGTTTGGCCGCATTCAATTCCGCGGCCTCATTCCATTCGGCATTGGGATCGTTCTTAAAACCAGGGTCCACCTTCGGTTCGGATGCACTCGTATTTTCTTCCGAATCTCTCCATTTCATGGTCTTACCTCGACGATTCAGATGGTTTGCTGCTGCTGTTGGTGGTACGCGCGACTAGTGAGGTCAAACCCAAATAAATACCGCCTCAGGGTCTATATCGCATTGATTATATACACAAGCCTTGTCTTCCGCAAGCACAATCGATGCAGGTGCTTTGTGGATACGCCAACGTGAATGGGCGGCCACCAATGCGCTACAACGATATGGCGTTTGCAAGCTCGGGGGCAATCCCCTGCCCCTTGTTGACCCACAGACCCGCTTGGCCTATACTTCCAATCACAACCATCCGTTATCCCAGCGGTATATAGGCAATTTTTCACACCAAAAACGACGAAAGCGCATCGTTTTGCGGCAAGCTTCGAGCCAATCTCAAACCGGAAAAGAGACAGGAAGGATTAAGATGCCCATTCATTCCCACGCCTTTGTGGAGGACTACGATGGTATGGTCGCCTACGGCTTCAACCGGGAGACCGACGAGAAAACCGTCATTTACTACCTGCAAAAATTCTCGGATGACGCCCTGCTCGAGGCCCTGGTACCCCGCATGACGGATGGAGAACTCAGCCAGGTCTTCGATCTGCTTTCGGACCTCCTCAGATCCCATCTTTCCGAACCGGAGTATCACCGCCTCTTCCTCAAGGAGGAACACCACCACTAGATCAAAGGCCGTCTGCAATCATTTTTTCAACATCCGGCAACCGGTGCATCACACAAATATGAGGGAGAGACCTTATGCTGAATGAAAAACAACTTGAACGCTATGCCGACGTCATGCTGTGGGGGCTTACCACGGCCCGCACCCAGCGCTTCAAAAAAGGCGATATTGTCCAGGTACGTTTCAACCTGCCCGCCCTGCGCCTGGCGGAGCTGCTGCACGAGCGCCTGCTGACTAGGGGCCTCAATCCTGTGATGCGCTTCAGCCCCACACCGACCATGGAGCGAAATTTCTTCCACCAGGCAGGCCCCAAACAATTGACCTTTCAACCCCCGGGAGCCGACACCCTCTACGATAACCTGAACGGCAGCATTTTTCTACATGCCCCCGAGTCCATCACCCACCTGGGCGACGTGGACCCCAAAAAGATCGCCCGTTTCACCATCTCGCGAAAGCCCCTGCGGGACATTTTGGACAAACGCGATGCCGCCGGGAAATTTGGCTGGACTCTGTGCATGCTGCCCACGGCCGAGTTGGCCCGCCACGCCCAAATGGATATGGAGGCCTACAGCCAGCAGATTATCAAGGCCTGCCTGCTCAACCGCAAGGACCCGGTCAAACACTGGCAGGAGATCTTTAAACGCGCCGCAACCCTCAAACGCTGGCTCAACCGCATGAAGGTCAAACACTACCATGTGGAGAGCACAAACATCGATTTGGAGGTAACCCCCGGCGAAAAACGGCGCTGGATCGGCGTCTCCGGGCACAACATTCCCAGTTTCGAACTATTTCTCTCGCCGGATTGGCGCGGCACTAACGGTCACTACTATGCCAACCAGCCTTCGTATCGGAGCGGCAATTATGTGGAGGGGGTTCATCTGGAGTTTAAGGAGGGGCGTGTCAAACAGATTCAGGCCGATACCGGGGAGGCATTCGTACGCAAACAGCTGACCATGGATCAAGGCGCCAGCCAACTGGGAGAGTTCTCCTTGACCGATAGGCGTTTCTCCAAGATCGACCGCTTCATGGCCAACACCCTATTCGACGAGAACTATGGCGGGCGCCAGGGCAACTGCCATGTGGCCGTGGGATCGAGCTATGCCGACACCTACGCCGGCAACCCTGCCGAGTTGACCCGCGAGCGCAAGGCCGAGTTGGGCTTTAACGACTCGGCCCTCCACTGGGATCTGGTCAACACGGAGAAAAAACGGGTCAGCGCCCACCTAACCAACGGAAAAATCGTTACCATCTACGAGAGCGGCCAGTTCGCATATTGATCGCACTTGAAAACTGATTCACTTGCCCGCCCGACCGTCGTCGCAGGGCTCCCCGATCTGGTCCATCCGCGAATGCTCAGCCGTGGTCGAGGTGGTGCACACAGGCATCTCCTCGGCTTTGAGCATCGGCTTGTCACAGCAGTTCGGTGTTTCTGCCTCTGCGGCTGTCTTGGTTGAGCCGCCACAAACCTCACAATTCCAAATACATTTGTCGTCCATATTCTCTCCTTCTCGATAGGCCGGCCAGCAGTGTTAAACCGCCATTATGTCCATCATCCGGCAATAGGCTTAATTAGCTGTTTTTCTTGTAAAATAGTAAACGCCGCGAGGGGACTTGTCAAGGTTGACCAGTGGATCGATGCAGGTGATGTGGTGGGGTGAAAATTAACAATGTTGAGGGCTTAAGTACTTTCAGGTCCGCTCAAGCACCAGATTTTTAATTGGAAGCAGCCACCAGAGATTGGGCCGTATCAATAAGACTCTGGATAGAGAAGGGTTTGGCCAGGACGCTGTCAAAAGCGCTGTCTGTGAGAAGCCAGGGGGTGCCGGAAATGCCGATAACGGGGGTCCCTCCTCGCTCCGAAGCCCGGATGAACTTCACGACCTGGTGCCCGTCGGTACCCGGCATACGTATATCGGTAATCACCAGATCGTAGTCGCCACCCGTGAACTTACGCAGCCCATCATCGCCGGCCAAGGCGGTGTCCACTTTGAAATCCACCTCACTGAGCACCTGGCTAACGAGGCCGACCATCATTTTTTCGTCGTCAATAACCAGGACTTTGGTCACGGGCATCGCTCCAATTGAGAGATAGGCGGGGATAATTATGAGAACTTTGGAATGCGCTTAAGTTTGTAAGCGTCATGGCGAGGGGTGTCAAATCAGATCAACCGCAGTTTTCCGGAGTACTTCCGAATTCGAAATAAAAATCGATTAACCATCTGTAATTTTTACCATATTACAAACGCTACAGACGCATTTATCCCAGATCGGCCCTTGAAAAGCTGCCCGCCGACCCACCCGTTATCATTATCGATCGAGATGGTTTCCAAAGTTATCGACAGATAGTTTCAAGTTTAATAATCACGTTTTTTCGACGTCATACGGCCATTTCCGGCCCTGGACGGGTGAACGCCTCAAACGAGTGGTAGTCAGTGATGGGCATGGATGGACGGGTGGCGGGGTTGAATAGAATAGTATTTCATTTTAAGTACTTGCGCCCAATATCCGACAACCTACATCTTATACTTGCCAAAGTCTTCCGGTGCGAGGTCGTTGAGGTAATCGGCCCACTTTTTCCCCTCCCTGCTCTTGTCGTGCACCTCGGCTTTGGGCTCGCTCACGCGTGCTTTTTCGATCACCTCACTGTCCACATAGATCGGCGCATTAAAACGCAGGGCGATGGCGATGGCGTCGCTGGGGCGCGCGTCCATGGTAAAGACCTGATCGTCGGAGGCAAAGTGGATCAGTGCGTAGAAGGTGTTCTCCTTGAGATCGCAGACCTCGATCTTGACCACCTCCAGATCCATGCGCTGGACGAAGTTCCTGAACAGGTCGTGGGTCATGGGGCGCTCGAAGTTGATGTTCTGCAGGGCGGCCGCGATGGCCGTGGCTTCCAGCAGCCCGATCCAGATGGGAACCGTCTCGTCACCCTCGTCGGTTTTAAGAAGGATGATGGGGGTATTGGATGCCGGATCGATAGTCAACCCGGCGATGGAGACTTTCTGACGCATAGCTTTCGACCTCCGTGGGCGCCTCTTTGAGGGCAGTTACCGGCAAAGGGTTCTGCCCATCGACGCCGCCGGCCCGGTTGTACCGTTTCAATCGAAGCGCCTGCCCCCTTTATCGATTGGGAGTGGGCGCCATCTCACCCCACAGGGAATGGGCCAAAGCTCTCTGAATGATAACACTTACCCTGTGACCGGTCAAATTTTCAGGCTCCCGGCAAGGGGCTTGGACGGGGTTGAAGTTGACGATCTTGTTGCCCCCCGTACGCCCCATCCACTGCACATCGGCCTCGGATGGGACCGATCCGTTTTCAGTGCCGTTTCCGTTGTCCTGCTTGCTGCGCCCCTCCACGAGAACCTCCAGCACCTGCCCCACAAGGGCTTCATGGGAGCGCCGCGTGTGGGTCTCCTGCTGGGTCAATATCTTCTGAAGACGTTCGCGCTTGACACCTTCCGGGACCTTGTCGCTGAACCGGGTAGCGGCTGCATTGGGCCGATCCGAATACATGAAAACAAAGAGGCTGTCATAACCCACCACCTCGATGAGGGATTGGGTGGCGGCATAGTCTTCCTCCGTCTCCCCAGGAAATCCCACGATGATGTCCGAGGTAATGGCGATCCGGGGGCAGTAGTTTCTCAGACGCGCCACCCGATCCAAATAGTCCGCGCGGGTATATTTGCGGTTCATTTTCTTTAGGATGCGATCCGCTCCCGACTGCACCGGCAGATGGATGTGGGGGCAGAGCTTGGGCAGGTCGCGAAAGGCCTTCATCAGGCTTTCGGAGAGATCCTTGGGGTGGGAGGTGGTGAAACGAATTCGTTCCAAGCCCTCGATGGCATTTACCCGGGCGAGAAGATCGGCAAAATCGGGCCAACCTTCCTTCTGCCCGTAGCTGTTGACATTCTGCCCCAAGAGGGTCACCTCGCGCACGCCTCCGGCCACCAGGGCATCGATCTCCGTGACGATATCGTCAGCCGCCCGGCTGGCCTCGCGCCCGCGCACATGCGGCACAACGCAATAGGTGCAGTAGTTGTCGCAGCCGCGCATGATGGTGATGAAAGCATTCACAGGACTGGGGGCCGTCTGAACCGGCAGAAACTCATGGGCGTCGATGCCCTCAACCTGGGCAACATCCACAATGCGGCAGCGTCGCTGGGCCACCTGCTGGACCATATCGGGCAGACGACAGACGGCGTGGGTGCCGAAGACAATATCCACATGGGGCACCCGCCGCAGGATGCGTTTGCCCTCTTGCTGGGCCACACAGCCACCGATGGCGACGATCAGTTCCGGCCGCCGGGCCTTGGTTGTGGCCAGCCGCCCAAGAAAGCTGAAAGCCTTCTGCTCGGCCTTGGCTCGGATGGTACAAGTGTTGGCGATGATAAGGTCTGCCAAGTCGATATCGTTGGTGGCCGTATACCCGTATGGGGCCAGAAAGGCTTCCATCTGCTGCGAATCGTAGACGTTCATCTGGCAACCGATGGTGTATATATAGACGTATTTGGTGCGCATCTCTATGCTCTCATCAGTTTATCCGTGGTCAGCTTATTAGCCCGCCAGCGGTTGAATAATCATCCGGCGCCCCAAGTCGGCCAGCAGCCCTTTTACGATGGTTTCGCAGCCTGGCGGCACCTGCAGCTCGATAATGCCCGCCCGGGGATCCAGGGTGGTCACCAAAGCGATGTTGTCGTAGCTTTCGACGATAAATTTCAAATAGGCGATTTCACGTCGATCCACCCGGTACTGCCAACGCTGGGCTTGCATAGGACCTCTCTAATTAGGATCCCTCGCTAAGGGGCAATTCTGCTTGTCCACACTCCCAGAATAAGATATTGCCCCCTTTATGAAAAAACAATGGACCCTCAAGCGGCCCGATCCAAGGCTCGTCGAGCAGCTCCAGACCTATCTGAACTGCCACCGCGTCACTGCCACGATCCTCGCCAACCGCCGTATCCAGACAACCGAAGAGGCTCAGGCTTTTGTAGAGCCATCCCTGAAGGCACTCAGTGCCCCTTTCGACCTCAAGGACTTGGAACCGGCCGTGGCCCGAATCGAGCAGGCCCTCGCCAATCAGGAAAAAATCCTCGTGTTTGGCGATTACGACGTAGACGGGATCACCTCCACCGTGGTCGTTTTCACCTTCCTGCGCGCCTGTGGAGCCAAGGTCGCTTATCATATTCCTCACCGCATCCACGAGGGCTACAGCATCCGACCGGAACACATCGAAACGGTGGCCCGGCCTGCCGGGGTCGGTCTTATTATCACGGTCGATTGCGGCAGCGCAAGCCACGATGCCGTAGCGGCGGCCAACGCCGCCGGCATCGACGTAATCGTCACCGACCACCATCAGATCGCCCAACCCTACCCCGCCGCACTGGCGGTGATCAATCCCCAGCGGGAAGACTGCACCGCTGGATTGGAAGACTTGGCCGGGGTTGGGGTGGCTTTCTGCCTCTTGGTGGGATTACGCAGACGGCTGCGCGAGGCGGGATTCTGGAGGGCGGGTCAGGAGCCCCGCTTGCGGGACTACCTCGATCTGGTGGCGCTCGGCACCATCGCCGACATGGTCCCCATGCGGTCCGATAACCGCATCCTGGCCCACACCGGACTTGCGGTCATTAATCGCAATCCTCGTCCCGGCATCCAGGCCCTGGTCGCCGCCGCCGGCCTCAGGTCCAACCCGGTCACCGCCGAGGACGTGGCCTTTCGCCTGGCCCCCCGCATCAATGCCGCCGGGCGTATGGACCACGCTCGCATCGCCGCCGAAATGCTCATCACCAACCATCCGAAGACGGCGACCGAACGCGCCGCCACCCTCAACACCCTCAACACTCGTCGCCAGGAGATCGAGCAGGCGATCGTCGCGGAGATCGAGGCCCGCCTGGACGCCCTGGAACGAGCCCCGGATAAGGCTTTATCTGAAAAGGAGAAACACGCCATAGTCCTCGCCGGTGAGGGGTGGCACGAAGGGGTACTGGGTATCGTAGCCTCCAAGCTCACCCAGTCCCGCCACCTGCCGACGGTTGTGATCGCCCTCAATAACGGGTGCGGCAAGGGTTCGGGCCGCAGCATCCCGGGCCTCAACCTTTACGAGTGCCTGAGCCAGTGTGCCGATGACCTCAAGGGCTTTGGTGGTCACGCCATGGCCGCCGGACTGCAGATCGAAGCAGATAAACTGGAACCCTTTAGGGACCATTTCGAGGCAGCGGTGGCCGCCCATGGCGCTGACGCTGACCTGACCCCACGCTTGGATCTCGACTGCGAGCTCTTCTTCGAGGAGATCGGCCCCCGTATGGTGAATGAAATAGAAGGCCTCCAGCCTTTTGGCAGCGACAACCCATCCCCCCTCTTCATGGCCCAGGATATCGAGGTGGTCTCCGCCCAGAAAATCGGTATGTCTCACCGCCGCCTAAAGCTGCGTCAGAAGGGCAACCGCCGCCAGTCGTTCAACGCCATCTGGTTTAACGTGGACCCCGAAAAACACCCCTTCCACAAGACCTATGCCCAGATCGCCTTTCGCCTCCAATGGAATCGCTGGAACGGCAGCAAGACCATCCAATTCCTCATGGTGGCGGTCTCCGGGGGTGGAGAATAAGCGAATGCCTAAACATTGCAACACCAAGAAGCATTGCAACAAATTGAGTCCGATTTATCTATCTTGCGGATTTGCAGCCTAAAGGCAGACTTTTTTCTTGCCAAATCTGCCGACCCTCAACTATTATGTTTCAATTTTAAGGACAACGGTCCCGTCAGAGGGTGCAGTGTCAGTCTCGAGACGGTATTGAATTTGAAATAAGGTGACTTTAAATGGGCAAAGTATTTCGGCCGAGCAACCGTGAATCATCCATTCTCTCGAAAATCGAATCTCAAAAAGAACAGGCTCGACGCCGGGCCATCAACTACGTCAGAGACTTCAGCGATCAAATGGCCAACGCCATCGCCTCTAAACTGATCGAGAGCAAATTGGTGGAAACCACCAGCAAGAACATACTCGAAGAACAGATCCTCAAGTGTCTAGAAACCTTGGCCTATGCCGATGACTTCGACGTCGACTACGCCACGGCCCCCATCCGCAATCTGATCCAGCAGCCCAATATCGTCAGCCTCTATGTCACCGCCTTCGTCCTCGAGAAGCTGATCAACCACAAATGTGTGGTGGACATCTACGGCGAGGACACCGACATTTACCTGTGCATCCATGAGCAGGTGACACGTCTGACGGACTGATTGGGGCTGTCTATCTGATTCGCAAAAGTCGCTCTATATGAGTGTCTCATTGTGAGCGACGCGATCCCCACATCCTCTGTAGAACGTCTCTCCCCACGAATTGCTCCGGTGGTGCGGCGCCTCGCGCTATTGCTCTCCTTTTGCAAAAACGGCTATTCCCTTATTTCAGTTAGGAACTCAGCTTGGTTCGACGGGCGCATCGTTGTCGTAACCGGGAGGTATGGGCGCGTCGTAGGTCTTGATGATGCGGTAGTGGGAATCGCGCTGGGCGGGGGTGAAACCGCTGCGTCTGATGATGGTGAGGATGTCGTCCAAGGTGCTGGCGCGATCATGGCCGGCGGACAGATGCACGTTCTCTTCCAGCAGCAGCCCGCCGAAGTCATCGGCCCCGGCCAGAAGTCCCATCTGCCCTGCGGGAACACTCTCGCTGAACCAGGAACTTTGAACGTGGGGGAAGTTGTCCAGCATCAGCCTTGCTGTGGCGATGATGCGTACGTATTTAGCCGGGTGGACCTGGCCATTCACCGCTTTCCCCAGGGGGCTGTTTCCCGGTTTGAAGGACCAGGGGATGAAACTGGTGAAGCCACCCGTCTCGTCCTGGAGATCGCGCAAGGTCAGGAGATGATCGATGATCTCTGCGTCCGTCTCCACATGGCCGTACATCATGGTGGCCGTGGTCTTGAATCCGATCTCGTGGGCCAGGCGGCTCACCGCAAGCCACTCGGCGGCCGTGGCCTTGGCCGGGGCGATCTCGGCCCGCACGCGTTCGCTGAGGATCTCGGCCCCGCCGCCGGGCAGGGTGCGAACCCCCGCAGCGTAAATCTGCTGCAGGAGATCCCGCAACGTCAGCCCCTCCTTGTTAGCCATGTAGACAAACTCCGCCGGACTGAAGGGGTGGATGTGGATGCCAGGACAGGTTTCCTGAATGACGCGGATATAATCCAGCCAGTCACCGAGACCGATGGATGGGTTGTGCCCCCCCTGGAGCAGCACGGTAGTGGCCCCCATTTCCTGAGCTTGCTTGACCTTATCGGCCACGGCCTGGGGAGAGAGGGTGTAGGCATCCTCGTCCTGGGCCGAACGGCGAAAGGCGCAGAAGCGGCAGCCCGATTCGCAGACGTTGGTGTAGTTGGGGTTGGTGTCGGCCACGAAGGTGACGGTGTCGCTCGGCAGGCGCGCCAGGCGGGCGTCATGAGCTAGGCCCATGAGCTCGCCCAGTGGCATCTGGGTCAGGAGCTCCAGCCCCTCTTCGGCAGTGTAGCGCCGGCCGATGGTTGTGGGCGGGTTGGTGAGTTCATCTCCAGGTGGCGTCGAAACATTCATCATAACTGTCCTTGGCCCTGTTGGCCAGTCGTCTCATCATCGAACAGCGGTTCCCGCCCGTGGCGGCGGAAGAGCGCCTCAAAGCGGGCCTGCCCGGCCAGATCCGCCTCGTCCAGACAGCGCCGAATCACCTCGTAATAGCGGACCAGGGCCGCCCTGGGGGCGCACAACTCTCTTTCGGTCACCTGGATGGCGCGGGTCACCAGGGCCTCCTCCTCGCGGCGGAAGCGTTCCATCCACTCACGCAGGGACTGCTTGGCGGGTTCCGGCGCGTCTCGGCGGACCACCCAGCGGGCGAATACAAAGGGTAGCTGCTCCTGTGCATACCACTCGCTGGCCAAATCGGTGACATGGGTGAGCTCGGTGGGGCGCGGCCCTGTAAGGAAGGTGGGGCAATTCGAAAGTTGCCAGGCCCACACCAGCGCCTGGTTGCCGATTACCAGTTCTCCGTCGATGTCGGCGGCCGACGCGTTCATGGTCGCTAATCTCGGCAGCCGATCAAAGCCGATGTGATGGCCCAAAAGCAGATAGAGCAGGCGCACGCTGGAGGCCGACTCGCTGGTCACTCGAATTCGATCTTCAGGCCCGAATCGATCCAGGGGTTTGCGGCTGAAAAAAAGGACGCTCAGGGAGCGCTCTTTGGCGGCGATGCCGAAAGGTCCCAGGGGCTCCACCAAGTCGCCCAAAGCAAAGAGCCCGCCCACGGGCACGGCTGCCGCCAAGACTGTGTTGCGCTGCAGGGCCGTGATGCTCTCCCGGGGCACCAGGGAGACG
>JBNKKA010000105.1:0-15156 GCA_050291585.1 Desulfobacteraceae bacterium | reverse complement strand
CAACACCGGGATTATGCAGACAACCCTGGACACTTAACCAGGACGTAGTCTGAAATAGTAACCTCACACTGTGATTGAGACTACGCCGGCCCCTATACCCAGGTTGCTGCATATCCCAAACGTTAAGCAATAGATGCAGATCCGAAAAGGTGACAGATGATTTGCTTAGAGGTTAAAATTAATGGAAGCGAAGTATGTAAGGCTGGGATTGATCATGAATTCGGTATTGTATGTGCAATTATCGACTGGGTAAAACGTGATATCCGTTCGTTTCCGAAAGATACACCAAGAATGTTCAAAGAAGAAGAAATGAAACTTAGTATAAGCGGATCTGCAACATACGGAAAAGATAACTCAGAGGAATTTAGCTGGCTCAAGCATAAGCTATCAGTGGGTGACGAAGTAAATATAAGAATCGTTGAATCCGATGTTTGCAACCCACCCAAATCGCGCAAAAAATTAGAACCTAATTTTGTAGAAAAAGCGAAACGAAGATATTACGAAAAACTCAAAAAAGAATATGAATAAGGAAAGCTTATAACAATCTGCTTGTAGGGAAAGCAGGGACTCTCGGCTTTAGCCTTTTACAATTTTTTTATTAAACGAATCATTTGCCGTGGCCGTAAGCCTTCACAGGGTATAACTGAAGCCCTTTGACATTAGATCCAGGAGAGATCGGGCAGCGTATTCTGGCAGTATGATTTGATGCAGTCGACGAGGATCGGAAAGGTTCTCTCGGTTTTCAAGCGGCAGGTTTCTTTTAGTGTGAGAATACGTTCCACCCAACGGTTACCTTTCTCGCTCTGCGTGCCCAGGCTGCATTTTCTCCAGATCACGCCAAAGCGAAGGGCTCGCTCGGCTCGATTGTTGGTTGGCTCGATGCCCTCATGCTCGAGAAACACCCACAGGTTATCAATTTCGCGTAGAATCTGTCGTGCCAGTCGCCCCGCATCGTTATCGTCGTCTTGCCATAGCGATAGAGTGAACATTAGGTGCGCATGAAAATCAGACCATTGCTCAGGGTTTGGAGGGTCTTTGGAAAATTCAATGAGTTTTCTCAGCCAGGTCCCTGAAAGGTGACCAAAGGTAATCAGTTGCTTTTTCTTTCGTTCTGTTAAGGCGTCTGATTTTCGGATCAGATGGGCAAGGCAGGTTTGCCGACCGATCCATTTTATGTAGCAACCGTAGCTGTCACTGACCAGAACCCCTCGCCAATCCTGGATCAATTGTTCAAATGCTTGTTTGGAGCGGTGAGGATCGATGCGGTAGTAAGCCACACGTTCGTTGACCATAGCCCATAGCCAGTGCAGGTCGTGTTCCGTGAACCAGGAGGTCTCGTCAATGTAATTGCACCAGTGGCTGCGAGCAATTTCTCCGATATAATCGTACACTGGACAAATTGCCATGGAAGCCCGGTCGATGATCTTTTGGATGGTTCCAGTTGCAATGGATATCCCGAAGGCTGACTCGCACAATTGTTTGACGTCGTTGCGACTCATCTTTTTGATACCGCTCATCTCTGCGATAAAGGCTGAGAACCTGGGGCCATAACCGGTGGTCTTATCCACCGGCGTTTGTCCTTTGACAGTTTTGCCGCAGTTGGGACATTCACACTGATGAAGGATATAGTGAGTGACGTCCATCTCGATTTCAGGCAACTCGATGTGTTGGTGCGTGTAAAACGGCTTCATTTGCTGCTGATCGAATTGAGTATGCCCGCATGAGCAACTATCAGGTTTGACCAAACGAGTCTTCTTTGGTGCCAAGACCTTCTGTTTGTGGGCCTTATGCCCCTTTTGGCCGCCTTTTTTACGTTTACTCTTTTTTTGTTCCCGTTTTTCCCTGTTGAAGGGCGGGTCCGAAGCAGGTGGCTTGCTGGAGTTGTGCGAATTCAGATTGACCTTGCTTTCGAGTTTTTCGATTCGGTCCTCGTTGGCTACGACACTTTTTTGCACATCAAGAAGCATCTGTTCCAGCAACTGAACGTGTCGCTTCACAGACTCTGGTGTCATGTGCCAATCGAGCTGGGAGAATTGTCTTTCGAGTGCCATAAATAGCACTATAGCATGCCAAAAAACAAAAATCTAGTCATATTTTCAACTATTTCAAATAGTTATATCCGTATCGTTTTACATTGGAATTTCAAATGGTTAGGAGTTGCCTCGCTCGCAAGTTTTACCCCATGAATACGTACCCCTCCTTTTATTTCATTCTCATCAATGAAATACCTTTTTCCACATTCTTCACAGCTTACAATCATGGAATCCCCCTCTCTCCAAGTTCAGGTTATTGCATCTCTGCACCGTAGCTAGCGTCAATAGGGACACGTAAATAGCGCGGCATATAAGGTCGCCTTTTATATTTTCATATTCATTGATGAGACTCTCTTGGATGTAGAAATATAAAGGGCGTCCACATGTCCCTGTCCGTAGGGATGTATGCCCATGATTTCTGTGATTTGGCGATTCTTCCCGTTGAGTCCAGAACCGCTATGTTCAATGATGCGACGGACTACTTTAACGGCCTGGATCCGTTATGTCCAGCCGCAGATGATCTGACCCGGTAGTTTGGCGACTTGGAAGAAGACGAGCTTGGAACGGCATTGTATTAGATTGCCAACAATTCATACCCCGCCCGGACGGACGCGGTGAGGACCCTGCAGGCTGAAGAACCACTGCATATCAATGAACTCAAGGGATTCAGAAGAGAAATCGGTGCGTTTTAATCAAACGTTTCAGTGCTATTATCCGGTTCGCGGCTTGACAGGAACACCGACCTTAATTTCGAGATATGCGTGGTTTTAAAGGGATAGAAAATAGGTCATCGCCACCAGAACGATGGTGTAGATGATCGCCAGCGGTCCACCGATTTTTATGTAATCCTTGGTTCTGTACCCTCCTGGTCCCATATAAAGCGCGTTGACCTGATGGGTCGGCAGGATGAAGGCGTTTGAAACGCCCAGGCCAACGACAACGGCTGCCACACGCGGGTCGACACCGATCTGATTGGCGATGGAAATACCGAGTGGAATCAGGAGCGTGCAGGCCCCGACATTCGATATAACCATGGTGAAGGCGCAGCTTAACAGGGCCATGACGATCAGGAATAACAACGGCGACATCAAGGTGCCGAGCCCTAGGACGATACCACTTGCGACCCATTCAGCGGTCCCGGTCTGGTTCATGGCCATCCCCAACGGGATGAGTCCACCCAACAAAAAGACAGTACGCCAGTCTACCGAACGATAGGCTTCACCTATGGAAATGACTCGAGTCAAAACCATACAGACCGCCCCCAGCATGAGACAGACCGACAGTGGAATCGGATTATATGCAAACCGTTGAAAATAAAAACTGGATAAAAGCATTAAGCATAGTGTAACCAAAAAGCAGGCCAAGGCCCAGCCGGCCTTTTCAGGCTTGTGGAACTCCTTTTCAAAAGGAGTGATAATGATCAGATTATGGTGCAGGTCCTCCAGTGCGTGCAATTGTTCCCAGGTGCCATGCAACAGGACAGCATCACCGGCCTTCAGCTTACGATCCGCCAATTGTCGGTAATAGGTTCTGCCGGACTGATGCAGCGCCAATGGATTAAGGCCGAAGGTCTCCCGAAAACGAATCCCTTTGATCGTTTGTCCGATAAGGCTGGATCTGGGTGAGACGACCCCTTCGACGATTCCGGCCAGTGACGGATTGAACATGTTGTCTTTGAAGCAATTAGGTTCTTCCCTCAGGCTCAGTCCAAAATCCCTTATGAACCTTTCGATGGCTTTGATGGGACCATAGACGCATAAAATGTTGCCCGGCCGGATGGTACTCTCGGGGAGCGGAGCGATTTCACAGGTATTGTCAGCTTTGGCCGAGGCCACGATGTTCACCAGAAAACGGCGATGGTGAGTTCTTTTTTCATCTGGATGGAAATATAGTGGGGCTTTCGAGAAGGGGCTGCCTTAGTATTGCCTGCCGTGGAGTATGGTGCCGCCCATGGGGCCCTGGCCATGACCACTCCCGGCGACACCACCATGGCGCGCCTCTCCGAGGTGGAAAAAATCATGGGCGGGGGTGGCGCACGGGTGGACCGCTGAAATCAACCTGGCGGGTTGTCCGATTTGAACCGAGTTGAACAACGCTATCCATCGTCGGCACCACTCAAACCGCTATATCTGGTCCTTGCAAATTAGAACCAATCAAGTTTGCAGAAGTCGACACATAATAAGCGGCCGTATCAGTGAGCGTTTCACCGATACGGCCGCTTCATTTCTACAGACAGGCGATTATCGGATACTAAATCCACCAGTTCTTTTTCTTCCGCGGTACCCTTGAAAACCAAAAAAAAATTGAACACCATGGAAAGCAGGTGCAAAAGACTGTCACCGCCCATGCTCCTGAATCCAGTGGTGCGCAAGCCACGCCGATCCTATACATTGCGGCTTTTACGTCTTCCCTGCCAACGCATGGTTCTTCTCCCCCTTTACTTGAACTCAAGTGTTGAGATCAGTGTAGGAAGGCATAAGTGGTCAAACCATCTCCCGTCCGGCGCGCAATGCGCCCCTCTTCTTCAAGGAAACGCAAATGGGAGATCGCCTCTCCGGTGGCAAACCAGCGCTGGGTCACTGGGAACGCCTCCCATGAGTCGCAGCGGATATCCCAACTCATTTGGGAGGCCACCTCGTATGCGTTCATGGGGGCAGCCTGCAGGATCTCGAGGACTTCGTCCGCCCGGGTGCTATGATGCTGTTTCAACTCATCGATGCGGCGGCGGTGATCGTTGAAAAGGCGGCGGTGCCCGGGGAGGACGTGGGCCACCGTCAACCCGTACACCTTGTCCAGACTTTCCAGATAGTCTTTCAACGGATTGTCATCGTCGGACCAGCATTGAATGTTGGGGGTGATATCGATAAGGAGGTGATCGCCTGCAATGAGGATGTGACGCGCCGCCTCATAGAGGCACATGTGTCCGGCGCTGTGACCGGGGGTCAGCACACAGGAAAAATTGTATTCTCCAATCTGAAAGCGATCCCCCTCGTTGATGACCTTGAGGACCGGCAGCCAATCGGGCCCGTGTTTAAAACCCGGATGCGCCTGCAGGGCTTTGCGCAGTTCCGATTCGGGAAAGCCGTTTTGCCCGCCATAAGCGATCATGGGCTCAAACCCCTCCCAACTCTCAATCAATTCGCTGTCCGGCCGGTTGAAGAAAATCTTGCTGGTCTCGGTCACGAGGCGGTTGACCAGGGCGAAATGGTCGGCATGCAGGTGGGTGATGAAAAAGTCAGTGCAATTCAGGTCTATGTCGAGTTCTGCCAGCCCGGTCCGCATGGCGTCGAAACACGCCTGCCGATTGAGGCCCGTATCGATCACCAGATTTCTTTGATCCGATTTGATCACATACGAGTTTAAATACTTGAGCGGGCTGTCCGGCAGCGGCACGCGGATGCGGAATAGATTGGGAAACAGCTCTTCAGGCATGAGGATCCTTATTTTATTTTATGTCCATCCAGAACAGGGTACATCTAGCCAGATTCCGTCCTTATGGTCACAAGGATTGAGGCTTAACATCAAAATTATGAGTTGGACAAATAAACATAGCAAGCTTAGCTTAGCCGTCAAGGGGAATAGACAATAGACGGTGAAGCAAAGGAACTCAACATGCGCGACTTCGCATTGGAAGCCTATTTTTCAAAATGGGAATTTACCGCCCGATATCACATGACGGCATCGGACATTGAGAGCATGTCCACGGCTGAACTTTTAGCCATGGCATCTCCGGAAGATCGCAAGGCTTTCGACACCCAGTGGCTGGGGTATACTGAGACCCATGGTCATCCTGAGGTTCGGGAGGAGATCGCCAAGACCTACGAGACGGCCAGCGCCGAGAACATCTTGTGTTTCGCCGGTGCGGAAGAGGGGGTGTATGTGGCCATGCGCGTCCTTCTCGATAATGATGACCACGCCATAGTGGTGGTGCCCAATTATCAGGCCGCGGAAACCATTCCCCTGGATATTTGTGAGGTGTCAGGGGTTGCGCTCAATCCGGAAGAGAATTGGGCTTTGGATATCGACCAGGTCAAAGCCCAGCTCCGGCCCAATACGAAACTCATCTCCATCAATTTCCCCAACAATCCAACTGGTGCTGTTCTTGAAAGAAGTCGTTTTGATGCCCTGATCGCCTTGTGCCGTGCGCGCGGCATCTATCTCTTCAGTGATGAAGTCTACCGTTTGGTTGAACGTGACCCGTCCATTCGACTTCCCCAGGTGGCCGATGTTTATGAGATGGGCCTGTCCCTCAACGTGATGTCTAAGGCCTACGGCCTCCCGGGCTTGAGAATTGGCTGGATAATGACCAAAGAGGCGGCGCTTTTGCAGAAGATGGAACGCTACAAACACTATCTTTCCATCGCCAACTCCGCCCCCAGCGAGCGTTTGGCCATTATCGGGCTCAAAAACAGGGATAAAATTCTGGAGCGCAACCGGCGCTTGGTCAACGCCAACGCCAAGAAATTGGGGGCCTTCTTTGACGAGTTCCCCGAATACTTCGAATGGCGGCGACCCGATGGCGGCTGTGTGGGTTTTCCCCGTTACAAAGGCGCCGAAGGGGCCGATCGGTTTTGCGAAGATCTGGTGGCTGCCGCCGGCGTGTTGCTCCTGCCGCCCAAGATCTACCACTCTGAGCTGATGGATACCCCCCAGGATCGCTTCCGCATCGGGTTTGGGCGTAAAGACATAGAAACTGGATTGAGTGTCGTGCGTGACTATTTGAAAGGCAATTGAGAAAAACAAAGACGGAGAAAATATGAAAATTCTGATCATTGGCGGCAAAGGTACCATCGGGAGAAAGGTCAGCGCGCATTTCTCAAAGAAGCACGAGGTCGTGATTGCAGGCAGAAACTCCGGCGATGTGAACGTCGACATTGCCGACAGCGCTTCCATCGAAGCGATGTTTGCATCCGTGGGAAAAGTGGATGCCATCGCCTGCATTGCCGGTGAAGCAAAGTGGGCGGCCTTTGACACCATGAGCGAGGAAGACTTCTATATCGGTTTGAAGAGTAAGCTGATGGGTCAGGTAAACCTGGTAAGAATTGGCCGGAAATACCTGAATGCCGGCGGCTCGGTTACGCTTTCGACCGGCATCCTGGCCGATCACCCAGTTGATATGACCGCCAGCCCCGCTATGGTCAACGGGGGCATTCACAGTTTTGTCAAAGCGGTCTCTCTGGAATTGACCGACGGCATCAGAATCAATGTCGTTTCGTCGGGGTTGGTTGAAGACGCCATAGACAAATACGAGGCCTACTTCCCGGGCCACAACCCCATCCCCATGAAAAAGGTCGTCAATGGGTATGTGAAAAGTATCGAGGGCAAGGGAACTGGCGAAATTATCAGGATGTACGACAACTGCTGAAACTAAGGAAGGCGTCTCCATGCTCGCCCCAGCTGCTGCACCCGTTTCCATCACCCCAGTCCAGGCGCGTGAGCTCAAGCGCTGGTTTCTGCGTTACGCCGCCCGAATGGTGCGCAAACATCCCCGCCATCGGGAGGCCATGCTGCTCAAGCTCACCCACAGCATCCGGGTGTCAAGGATCTGTGCCGCCATCGGTGCAGACCTCGGGCTCAACGGGACGCGCCGACGTCTGGCACGCACCATCGGCCTGCTCCACGATGTGGCCCGCTTCGAGCAATTGATCCGCTACGGTACCTTTGTGGACCGCGTATCGGTGGATCATGGCGACCTGGGAGCCGAACTGCTGTGCGAGGCGCCCCTGGTAAAGGCGTTGACGGCGGTTGACCGCACCATCCTGATTCATGCCGTGCGCCACCACAACGCCGCCACCATCCCTAAAGAGAGCGATTCGGGGGTTTCATTCTACCTGAAACTGGTGCGCGACAGTGACAAGTTGGACATCTATCGGGTGCTCTGTGACATCTGGCTGCAGCCCCATGGAAGTGAACCCGCCTCGGAGGCACTCCAGCTGAAGAACTCCCCAGAGGTGTCCCCCGAGATTGTGGCGGCCATTGAAGCGCGCCACATCGCCCCCATGGCGGCGGTGAAAACCACCGCAGATCTGCTTCTGGTGAGGCTAGCCTGGGTATTCGACCTCCACTTCGACCCCAGCTTCAGGCAATTGGAGCGCTTGGGCTACACGACCCGATTGGCCCAAGCCCTGCCGGAAACGCGTGAGATCAACGGCCTATTGAAGATCATTCATGGCTACTTGACGGTTCGGGTGGCGGCAGCCGTCTGAAGCATCCCTCAGTCAACCGTCTCACGCCGCCTGACCGCTATGGCGATGCTGCTCCGCCAGAGCGCTGAGCCCCCCGACCGCCCCCAGGTTCATGGACTCCAGAGCCGAGCTGGGCACCAGGATCAACGAGCCCTTCTCCTTGAGCCCCTCGTAGAGCATGTTCATCCCCCTAAGCTGCAAGGCGATGGGGTTGTCGATGTACTTGCGGCTGGCATCGGCAAACTTCTCGGCGATCTCCGTTTCGGCTGTCCCGAGGATGATGCGCGCCTGGCGCTCCCGTTCTGCTTGGGCCTGCTTGCTCATGGCATCCGAGAGCCCCGCCGGGATAACGATATCCTTGATCCCCACCGAATTGCACGTAATCCCCCAGGGATTGGTCGACTCGTCCAGGACGCGCTGCAGCTCGGCCGCTACCTTTTCACGGTTCTGGAGCAGGTCGGCCAGCTCGTGTTTGCCGATGGTGTCGCGCAGTCCGGTGAGGGCCACAAATGAGACCGCGTCACCGTAGTTCTGCACCTCCAAGGCGGCCTTCTCCACATCCCAGACGGTCCAATAGACCACCGCATCCACCGTAACTGGCACCGTATCCTTGGTCAGAGTTTTCTCTGCACGGATATCGGTCACCCGCAGACGTTGATCCACATAGCTCGAAACGCGATCCAAAATGGGCATTACCAGAAAGAGGCCGGGCCCCCTCAAGCCGATATATTTGCCCATGCGCAATATAACGGCATTCTCCCACTGATCTGCGATGCGGAAGGCGGATGCAGCAAGGGCCGACACCCCCAGAGCGGCGGCGACAACACCGAGAAAAATCGGGGGAGCGGGTTTTATGAGCACACAAATGGCGACAACGGTCAACAGGAGGGCAACGAAGACCGCCACGGATATGGGGTTAATGAAGCGTACCTGAGGCTTAACTTGCATGATTTTCTCCATCCATTTTTTGAAGTTGCTCAATAAGCGCATCTGCACCAAAGCCGTAACTGGCGGCGATGCTGTAAAACTCGCGGCAGATGGCCTCCAGCTTTTTCCTGCGCTCCTGCGCGCCGATCTCAACCTTGATCCCCCCGATAAAGGTTCCCGTACCTTGATGGGTCTCCAAGATCTTTTGGATTTCGAGCTCTTTGTAAGCCTTGCTGACGGTATTGAGATTCACCTTGAGTTGAACGGCCAAGGCGCGCACGGTGGGCAGCTGTTCGCCGGTGCATAGACTGCCCGTGAGGATGCCATATCGAATCTGGTCGATGATCTGGCGGTAAAACGGTACCCCGCTTTTGGGATCTATTTGAAAATCGATCATGAGCGCTCCATGGCAAAGCATGCATTTTCTTATAGAATTATTGTTATGTTTGTATAGTACAATATAACATCATTTTTTTGTCAAACAAAAAATGACCTGCCCCATGAATTTCAGTGTTAAAAAACAAAAACGAAAGAATGGCATTGGATCGGCGGGCAATTCAACAAAAGGCAACAACCGCTGGCTCAGCGGTCATGGAATAGCTGTGTTGAAGCTGTCGATAAGGTGATTTCGACTGGGACTTACTGCCGCGGATGCCTGGGGACGGCTGAAAGGGCAGCGGCGTTGCGCAGTTTGGCCGAACGGGCCTGGCGGGCTTTCTGGCGCGCGGCGTTTTGACGCGCCTCCTCCTCTTGCCAGGGATATTTGACCCGTGAGTGCAGGGAGGCTTCCAGAGCGTCCACCAGAGTCCCCACCATCATGCCCATGTCGCGGGTGGTGAGGTCGCACTCGTCGAACTGGCCATCGGAGAGCTTCTTATCCAGAATCTTGCGCACCAGGGCGGCGATGTGGGTGCGGGTGGGATTGTCGAGGCTGCGCGAAGCGGCCTCAACCGTATCGACGATCATCAGGACGGCCGCCTCGCGGGTCTGGGGCTTGGGTCCCGGGTAGCGGAACTCCTCCTCGCTGGGGCGCAGTTCCGGTGGGCTGTTCTTGACGGCCCGATGGTAGAAGTACTCAACCAGTTGGGTGCCGTGGTGCTGGACGATGAGGTCCAGGACCGGATGAGGCAGACGATTGCCGGCCCCGATCATGCGCCCCTCCTTGACGTGGTTGACGATGATGTCGGTGCTCTCCTCAGGAGCCAGATCTTCGTGGGGATTCTTCTGCTTGAACTGATTCTCGGTGAAGAAATTGGGGTTCATCACCTTGCCCAGGTCATGGTAGTAAGCACCGATCTGCAGGAGAAGTACATTGGCGTCGATGGCCTGTCCCACCGCCTGGGCGAGGTAGGCCACCGTCATGGTGTGTTGATAGGTGCCCGGGCTCTTGTTGAGCATCTCCTTCATGAGGGGGTGTTGAAGGTTGGCGTATTTGGACAGGGTGAAGGTCGAAGCGGTTTTGACGCCGGCCTCGAGGAGTGGCAGCAGCACCAGGGCCAGTACCCCGGCGGCCAGCCCGCCGGCAAATGCGAAGCCCATCATATCGGTGGGCAAGGCGTCGTAAATGCGCTGCCAATGAGCGCTGGTGACAGGCACCTGATTACCAACAGCATGGGTCAGGGCCTGCACATCGGCGGTGGCGGCCAGGACCACAATCAGGTTCACCAGGGCGATGCCCAGGGCCGGGCGGATCATCTGCAGGCGTTTGGTGACGGAGGAAGCGAGGGCCGCCGCCGTCAACCCGCTGAAGGTGTAGTAAAGAAAAATGACAAAGGTGTGTCCTGAGAAGAGGCAAACCAGCAGGGCGGCGGTCACCGTCGTCCACACCACCGAATGACGGTCGTACTGCAGGAGCACCAGTAGAAGCGGCAGGGTGGCGAAGGGCTGGGCGAACACCGGCCAGGGGGTGAAGAGCATCCCCGCGCGGAAGAGCAGAATCGCGAGGATCACAATCCGCAGCAAATCGTTGGGGGTATGCAGACGCTGAATCCAGGCGTCCTGGATGCGGTTAAAATACTGATTGAAAAGAGCCACACACAGGAGAATAGCGGCGATATACCAGACAGCCTCATCCCAGAAATTGGCGGGCTGCTTCTCAAGATAGGCCTGCATGAGGAGCAGATCATCCTCCGTGGGTTTACTGCCGCAAGGAAGCAGCACATCGCCTGGAACATAGGGCCGATTGGCGGTGGGATATTTGTTGACGATGCTTTCCAGGCGTTTGGCGTTTTCATCCTTATCATAGGTTAGGTTGGGTGCCAGGGCGCTCATGGAAAGTTGCATAGCGGCATCGAGGATACGCTTATCCACCTGCCAGAAGAGGGTTCCAGCGCGCTCCTGGAGGAGCAGGCGAGCCTGTTCCAAAGAGATCAGATCCGAGGAGGCCATGGCCACCACCCCGGCCGGTTCGGGGTATTGCACATCCAGAGTGCGTTTGCCAGCCAGAGGCTTGAGGTCGGGGACGATGCGGCGCTGCAGAAGGGTCTCTTCGATGGTCATAATGCCCGAGAAGAGCTTGACCAGGTCGCCGTAACCCATCATCCGCCGGGCGATAGCGGGTTGCAGGACGACGCCGAATTCACTCTGCACATATTTAACGAACTCGGCTGGACCGGCTTTGCCCATGCTCTGCAGGTTGTAGACCTGCATGATCAGTTGGGCCATCTTGGTTTTAGCGGCCTCCACCTGGTTGGGTTGAAAGCGGTAAAGGGGGACATACTGGATCAGGGCACGCTGACGCGTATCGTCGAGGGCCTTGTCCTGATCGAACTCGAACCCATGCTTGGCGCGCAAGGTGATCGGGATGGTCTGGTTGGGCGTAAGGGGTCTTAGGTGAAGATAGATATCCTCGATAAAGCAGGCCATCAGGGCCACCAACACGAGGAGGATGTTCAAAAAGTGTCGCATTAAGAGTCCATCTGGGGTCTGATGTCTGAGGGAGCGGTTGCCTTGATGCTCATCGCCATCGGCCCGCTACCGACCCTTAAAAAAAAGTGCATAGCGGTTCAGCCCCGGCGCACCTTGCGCCGGCGTTTAGCCAGGGCAAAGGCGTTTTCCACTGCCTGGGAGATGGTCTCGATGCGGATCGGTTTGGAAATATAGCCGTCGAAACCAGTCCGGTCGAGCTTTTCCGGGTCGTAGAGCTTCATGTGCCCGGAGAAGGCGAAGACCACCACATCGGGATAACGGTTGCGCAGACGTTCACATAAATCAGTGCCTTCCATATCCGGCATGATCAGATCGGTGAGCACCACCTGATAGGGTTTGGCCGCCATCTTCTGGAGAGCCGCTTCGCCATCTTCGGCAATGTCAACCGTGATCCCCAGACGCGAGATGATCTCTCGCATGATGTCCAGTTGGTCCTCTTCGTTATCAACCACCAGCAGCCGTTTGACCGTCATCGCCGCCTCCCCGGATGGTGTGAGCCAACTTATTAGATCCGTGGACGCTTCTGCCGACGGATGAGATTAGGTTGGCTCCTCAGCCAACGAATGGGACCCGTTGACTCCTCTGACACGGAAAGCCCGTGCGGGTTTGAGTATGGCTATACAATAGACTCTCATTTAATGACAAGGGCTTTATCTGCCCGTCAATATACAAAAAGTTGTGAATAGCGCTTATTTTTCAGGCCATTGCGGTGACTCATGCAAGCTTTAACTTAGCGAGGGTGGCCCCCCATCCCCCGGCCTCGGCCGGCGCGGATTCCCAGCGCGCCACAAGCGGGTGTCTGTCCAGGATGGCCTGCACCCGCCGACGCTGCGTTCCGCTGCCCTTGCCATGGATGATGCGTACCCGACCGATCCCCAGGCGCACGCACTCCCCCAGATAATCATCGAGGAGATCGCCCACTTCGGCCGGTCTGAAGGTGTGCAGGTCGAGCTCATCCGTGATTGGCATCCGTACCGGTTCCAAATTGGTTTCTCCTCGAGTTTAATGCTATGTGACAGAAAATGAATGGCTTGATCAGCATGCCCCCAGCGACGTTTATGACAACAGCCTATCAAAAGCGCTATTAGGATAATTACACCGCTATGATCAGCATAACAACCATCGCCCTTTTTCTCACTGCCGCCTATCTGGCCGGCGGCATCCCCTTCGGCCTGCTTCTCACCCGCTGGCGCAAAGGGATCGATATCCGCGACCACGGCAGCGGCAATATCGGTGCCACCAACGTGCGCCGCATAGCCGGCAACACCCTGGGAACCCTCACCCTGGTGGGCGATATGTTGAAGGGATTTTTACCTGTCTGGGCCGTTCAATGGATATTACCCGCCGGCCATCCGGGGTTCGAGGCAGCCCTGGGCGCGGTGGCAGTGGCCGCCTTCTGTGGTCATCTTTTCCCAGCGGGTTTGGGTTTCAATGGGGGCAAGGGGGTGGCCACGGCGGCAGGCGCTTACCTGGCCATCTCCCCTCCGGCCATTCTGGGGGTCCTCTTGGCTTTTGGGGTGGGCCTGGTGGCCAGTCGACGGGTGTCGGTGGGCAGCCTGACGGCCGCGGCGGGCCTGCCCATCGGCGTCGCCATGACCACGCGCTCCGTGGCTCTGACCATCGGCGCCCTGGTCATCACCCTGGGCATCCTCGCCCGGCACCAGGCCAATATAGAACGCATCCTGGCCGGCAGCGAGCCCAAACTATTTTAAAAAAACAGTGCCCACCCCACGGCGATCACCCCCGTCAGCACGAATAGGGACTCCACCCCGAACTCCAGGCGGATGCCCGGCAGCATGTAACCCCTCTGGTGGGCCCGGATCACCAAGAGCAAAAACAGCGGGCAGATCGCCAGGAGATAGCCCAGCGTTGTGACCAAGCCACCCATGGCACCCACCAGCAACAAGGCGCAGGCCAGCAGCAAGACCCCTTCTAACCATTTCTGGACTCGCTGCTCTCCGATGAAAATAGGCAGTGTCTCCTTGCCCACGATGCGGTCTCCCTGGATATCGAGGATATCGAAAAAGGCGGTGCGGGCGAACACCAGACCAGCGGCCCACAGGAAGACCAGGCCGGCGCTGAGGGGCGCCCCGGCGGCGGGATCGCCCAGTTGAGGCATAACCACGGTCACAACGCCCCAGGCCACGGCGATGAGGACCGTTTTGGAACCGGGCATATCCTTGATTCGGCAATAGCGCATGGGCTGGCCGGAGCCCCAGCTTAGGCTACAGGGAAAGATACGCAGGTTGTATGAGAGGCCGGTGAAGCTCATGGCCAATAGGAGCAGGAAAGCGGGCCAGCCGGCCGGTATGGCCGTCAACAGTCCCAAGGCCCCGGCGGAGATGGCCACCACAGTGAGAAAGATCTTGTTGCGGTGGTAGAACACCTCCCGGTCGGGGTCGTTGAAGCGGCTCTCGGCCCGTCCGGTGAGATGGTTGAGCATGTGCATGGAGAGGACATAGAGGATGGCCGTGGGCACCGCCGCATAGGTCGGATGCACGCTCAGAAGGCGACTACAGGCGAAGCAGAGACAGCCGGCCCCCAGGGCCACGTAAAAATTTGTCAGCAGGAGCCCCTGTTGAAGGGAAACAAAGGCCTTTAACCAACCGGCCTCCTGGGTCAAGGGCACTTTTTCGAGGCTGCGGAAGACCCGTTTGATGATCCAGTTGGGGGTGGAAGCCCCGGCGGTGACGGCCACCCGCTCGTAAGTGCTCATGGTGCGGGCGTCCAGCTCCACCTCGGTCTCTATGTGATAGGCCGGCTTGCCGCTCTGACGCACCAACTCGGCCAGGCGCTGGGTGTTGCCGCTTTCCTTGCCCCCCACCACGACCACGGCGTCGGCCTGGTCGGCCAGGCAGCGGACCTCGTCCTGACGCTTGGCCGTGGAGTCGCAGATGGTGTTGAAAATTTTATAGTGGGGCTGGGTCTTGGCCAGCCAGGCCTCGATCTCCTCGTAGGCCTTTGTGTTCTGGGTGGTCTGGGCCACGATGATGGCTTTTTCAAATCGCGGTAATTGCTGGAGGTCTTCCAGCGTGGCCGCCACGTAGCCGTTTTCCCCGGCATAGCCCTTGAGGCCGATGACT
>JBNKKA010000104.1:0-15311 GCA_050291585.1 Desulfobacteraceae bacterium | reverse complement strand
TCGTGGGAACTGCTCGTGTACAGGTGTATGGGCCAATAGGGCCAGGGGCTGCTGGTGGGACGCCCTTCGTCCGGCGCCGCGGCAGCAGTTCGAAATTGGTCACCGCAGCGGCCCATTAGCGATGGCTGGTGCCGATGCAGTAATTACAGATATCTAAAGGTCCCCGCATATACTTTTATACCGGGATACCAGTGGATTCATTGGGGAGGGTATTCGGCCAACTCCAGAATAACGTCATCCGGTCCATAGAAATAGACCAGCTTCTTGCCCGTCTCCGGATAGGTCTGCACATCTCCCCAAAAATCGATCCCTGCCGCTTTGAGGGAGGTCACTACGGCCTCGATATCCTCGACTTCAAAGGCGATATGCCGAATCCCGATCTCGTTTGGCAGGTTGGTGCCCACCCCGCCGCAAGATTCGGGGCGATGGTATTTGATCAGCTCGAGTTTCACTCCCGACCCTTTGAGGGAGAGCTGCACATATGAGGCCCTCACCGCCTTGAGGTTCACGATCGAGGCAATCCACTCGCCTTCCAGCTCTCCCCGATGTTCCACCATGAATCCCAAGCGAGTGAAAAAATCTGAGGCCCGCTCGAGGTTGTTCACGACAATGTTGACATGGTCCATTTTTCGTATCATCTGAGAAACATCACTATGGGCAAGGGCAGATGAAGATGTTCGCTTTTTCTCAGCCCCGGCAACGACTGATTGAGCCTTCACGTTCGCTATACGACTGTAGAGAAACTGATCCAGTATTTTTCCATCTTTTAAAACGCTCGAACGAAGGATACCTTCGTGGCTGAAGCCTGCTTTCTCGAGCACTCTATGGGAAGCGCGATTTGTGGCATATGGTTCGGCGGATATCCGATGCAGTTTTAGCTCCCGAAAGGCCCATTTGGCAAGAAATCGCACGGCCTGCGTCATGATGCCTTGCCCCCAAAATGGCTCTGCCAGCCAATAGCCCATTTCTGCCGTAAATCGGTGAACGTCTTCACCAAGCATCAAACCAATGCTGCCGATCGCTTCAGATTCAGTTGCTATTGCAAAAACCGCCTTTGGGATGGCTTGATTAACTCGTTCAATAAAAACCTCCGCATCATGAAGATGGTATGGATGTGGGAATCCATCTCGCAGATGTTGCCATATTTTGTGATTATCGGCATATTGGGCAATTGATGGCGCATCATCTAATTGCCAGTCGCGAAGGATATACTTACCAATTACTTGATGCATGTCTACCTCAATTCCAATATCTGAAGATCGGATTCATCATAGTCATGAACATGGGCATTTACACAAAAATTCTTAAAACGGCAACCATTGCCATGCGCCCCTCAGACCCTCCGCTGAAATTGGGGAAAACCATTCCAATGTCGCTAGGAAATAGCAGCGATAAGTCATCCATAATAGGGGGGATGAAAGGCCTGCGCCAGCCATCAAGATTCGAGAACTTGCCGGAATCGGTCGACACCATCTCCAAATTCGACTATATTTGCATATATGGATCGGCGCCGCTTGTGCCGCTGGGTGGGGTCCACGGGGATGAAAACGGCCTGAACCCTGCTCGCGCGCGGCTTTGACGGCCAAGCCTCCTACCTGCAAAGGCAGGTATTGATATCAGAGACTGAAGGGACCATGAAAGCGTCAACTCAGGACATCGCGGTGCTGTTTGCCGATATCTGCGGCAGCACACGCCTCTACGAGAACGCCGGTGATCGTCAGGCCATGACGATGACGGCCTCCTGCCTCAAGGAGATGGAACGCTGCATTCGCCTGAAGGCGGGGAGCGTCATAGAGGTTCGCGGCGATGGGGTTCTGGCCACATTTGAAACGGCCGAAGCCGCCCTCATGGCGGCACGGGAAATTCGTGAGGGCACCCTCGCGAGGCCCCTTTCGGTCCATGCCGGCATTCATCTGGGCCCGACCCTGCTGTCGGGCAACTCCATCTTCGGCGATACCGTCAATGTAGCCGCCCGCATGGCGGATCTGGCCAAAGCCAACGAGATTATGCTCTCCCAAGACGCCTATGACGCCCTCCCAAAGATCACCCGATTCGGGATTCGGCCCCTCGGCCCGGTAGTAGTGAAGGGTAAAACGGAGCTGATGTCGGTCTTCCTCTGTGCCCATTCAGCTCCGGACGAAACCATTATCGGCAAAGCCTTCGACCCCCTTGCAACTGCACCGGCACTGCTGGAGTTGGTTTACGCCGGTCGCAGCATCCAACTCCAGGCGGCCACCGACTCGCTGGTGATCGGCCGCCACTCTGGCTGCGGCCTCATCGTCGAGGATCAGGTCGTCTCCCGGCGGCATGCTACTATCGAGAGCAAGCAGAGCAAGTTTTTCCTGCAGGACCATAGTAGCAACGGCACCTTTGTCACCGACGATAGTGGAGCCATTACCTTCCTGCGGCGTGACATCATGCAGTTGAGTGGCCATGGCACCATCTCCTGTGGGATCCGGCCCGATCTCAACTCGGTCCATCGCATCCAATACAACGCCGACGCACAATCGTCAGCTTTCCCGTGCTCTGGATCTACCACCTAAGATACAATCAAACCTATCAATCTTAACCTTTCCTCAAGTCAATGGGCGCAAGGTGAAGGGCCGACGATCAATATTGCAATGCGATATTCATTGGCGAGGATGCCTTCGACCGCCCTTCTTAAATTCACATCCAATATCCCTATGCATACCGCCGCGCGAAATTGTGCAACGCACAAAATTTTCGTTGACAACGCCACCCGGCAGATTACAATAAGGTCCCAAGAACCACCCGCACCCTAAACTTGAAACCAGTATAAAGGACCTCAAAACGATGGGGCTTCAAGTGGACCCCAAAAGGGAGGGTCAAATGGCCGACACCCAGCAAAATCAGGCGGACGCCGCTGCGACCGCAGACGCCGTCAGTGACGGTTTTTCAATATTGGAAAGTTCATTTTCCGCCACCCAGAGCTACCTGGCCGGCATGTCCCGCTATACCACCGATTTTTTCATCCCTTTTCTATTGTCCAGTCACTATTTTCAGCGGACTGAAGGGGAACGTTTGCTCAAAGCGGCGCCCAGCGACAGTTTCGGGGCTTACCTAGGGCTCTTGGACAACAATATCGAGCTGATGGATCGCAGCCTCAATGGGACCACCCGGATGATGCTGGCCTATGCCCAACTGGCGCTGGATGACTTCAGCGCGGCCTGGCAGCAGAGTTGCGACGAACAAAAGCCCGAGGGACTGGCACGGTATGTCAAGCGTCAGGCTGAACTGCTGGATCAGCTCACCCACGCATATCCAAAGGCCATCGACGCCATTGAACCGGAGTTTGGATTTCATTTCGAGCGCGGTGAGCACACGCTTCTGGATGAGACCGGTCGCTTTCTGCTCTACCGGGTGGCGCCATCTCTAAAAGGGGCCCAAACCCGTATGGATGCAAAACCGGTCCTGATTATGCCTCCATATGTCTTGGGAGCCAATATCCTGGGCTTTTTACCTGGCGAACAGCGCAGCTATGCCCATTGCTTCGCCAACCAGGGATTTCCCACCTATATCCGCGTGTTGAAGGAGATCGAAACCTCGCCCGCCCTCCAGGTCATGACCGGAGAGGACGATGCCAGGGATACGCGCAGCTTCTGTGAGGCCATCATGAAGGCCCATGGAAAACCGGTCACCCTGAATGGCTATTGTCAGGGGGGCTTCAGCGCCCTGTGCAATTTACTCAGCGGTGAACTGGACGGCCTGGTGGATGCCTTTATCACCTGCGTGGCACCCATGGACGGCACACGCAGCAAAGGGTTGACCCATTTTTTGAAGCGCCTGCCTCCACGT
Organism: Desulfobacteraceae bacterium; assembly: GCA_050291585.1. GTDB lineage: Bacteria > Desulfobacterota > Desulfobacteria > Desulfobacterales > Desulfosarcinaceae > JASJCL01. The sequence goes on along the minus strand of JBNKKA010000104.1, from coordinate 11,495 downwards.
TTCAACGATCTGGATTACGGCACCAAGGTGCTGCCCAACGGCAACCGGGTGGCCGACGGCCAGCTCATGGGATGGGTCTATAAGCTCAAGAGCATTGAATATGAGATCCCCGCAGCAGCTTTCTTCCGCGATTTGATGATGTTCGCCCGCCAATCCAATGGGGGCTTCCAGGTCAGCAAAACCGCTGCCGCCTTGAACTACTGGCTCCAGAATGAGCGCTTCGATCTGCCCTTGGAGATCACCCGCATAAGCCATGCATCCTACAACGTGCCCATCACCGCGGAGGGCACCCTGCCGGTACGTCTGTTTGGCCGTGAGCTCAATCTGAAGCGCTTGCAGGAGAAGAAGATCCCCTGGCTGATCTGCTACGGCACCCATGACGATCTGGTGGAAAAAGAGACCGCTCTGGCGCCCCTTGACCATGTCGACGCCGAGGTGACGCCCTTTCCCAAAGGCCACGTGGCCATCGCCACATCCTGGTCCGCTCCGGATTCCGCCTGCGGGCTGCATACGCGCTTTGGTGATGGCGACTACCGCGGACCCGTCCGTTTCCATATGGATCTAGAGGCGGCCCTCACGGAAGCGCGCGCCCCTGCCACCAAGGCCCGCAGCGGAAAAACGGGGGCTAAAAAATCACCGGCCGCTTCTAATAAGAAGCCCCCTAAAACAGCGCCTGCGAATCCGGCCAAAGCGGTAAAAAAAGCGGTACCGAAGCAAAAGAAGGCGGCCCGATCCGCCAAGGCATCTACACCCAAAAAGGCGCCGGCGAAGAAAGGTAAAGGCGCAGCGTCGCGGTCTAAGCCCACCACGGACAGCCAGGAAAAAAAGCCCTAACCACCGCCTGAGGTGAAATTCCCGCCCCGAGGTCGCGACGCGCAGGGGACCCTCGCCATGGGCGCAGGGACGACAACCCCGGTGCCATTACCACAAGGTACGCGATCCAGACCAGGCCCGCGGCTATTCTTCCGCAGGGAGCGGTGACAACCAAAGATATGGAAAAGGAGAGTGACTATGCTGGATATTAAAGGCTCGGTGGCCGTGATCACCGGCGGCGCCAGCGGCATCGGCCTCGCTCTGGCCAACTACTGGCTGGAGAAGGGTGGAAAGGTGGTACTCGGGGATGTGGTCGAGACGGCCCTCGCCAAGGCCGCCGCAGAATTGAAAGGCGATGTGGCCACGGTATTGTGCAACGTGACGAAAGAGGAGGATTGTGCCCGCCTCGCAGACACCGCTATCGAAAAGTTTGGTCAGATCAACCTGGTGGCCCCTTTTGCCGGGATCATCAAGGATGGCCTCATGGTGGCTCCGGACCGGGAGAGCGGTAAGGTCACCAAGAAAATGCTGCTGGACGATTTCAGGGCCGTCATCGACATCAACTTGACGGGCGTCTTCCTTACCGTGCGCGAGTGCGCCGAGCGCATGATCAACAACCAGTGCAAGGGTCTGATCTGCCTGGTCTCCTCTACCGGTTCGCTGGGTACAGCCGGTCAGATCAACTACGCCTCCACCAAGGCCGCCATGTCGGTAATGCCCAAGGTCATCACGGCCGAGTTCTTCCGGCGGGGGTTGGCCGATCGCATTCGCTGCGTAGCCGTAGCCCCGGGCTATGTGGGCACGGCCATGGTTAAAGGTATGAATCAGAAAGCCCTCGATTATATTATTGGCCAAGTCCCCATCGGCCGGCTCATTGAGCCGGAGGAGGTCGCCACCCTGGTGGGCGATATCTATCGCAACGAGGCCCTGGCCGGCGATGTGTTTTTCATCCATGGTGGCTTGCGCCTCGGTTCCAAGGGCTAGTACCGCTTTGAGCAGACGGCATCTGTGCGTTCTCAGCGGTGCCAAAGCATTTGGAGGATAGAGATGAGATCCCACGCGACTCCGAGAGATCAATCGCCCACCGACTGGTTTAACGCGGCCCTCGAATACAGCGTCGATCGCTGGCAGCGCTCGATTCTGTTCTGGGACGTGCTGCGTGAGCGGGGCAACAACTACCTTTCCCATCTGCAGGCCGGCCAGCCCCCGGTGCTGGTATTCGATTACGACACCATCCTCGACGGGCGGCACTTTGATCCACCGGTCAACTACGCCCTGGTCAAGATCAAGGAGCGCCGCCAGACCGACGCGGACCGGCGCGCCGCGCCACGCGACTCCCGTGGACGTCGCCAAGCGTTGGCCGTTGAGGGCCATCGCGACGCGGACCAAGCAATGCGGCCCCTGGTGGTGATCGACCCGCGTGCCGGCCATGGCCCGGGGATCGGTGGCTCCAAAATTGACTCCCAGATCGGTGTGGCCCTGGAATACGGGCACCCTGTCTACTTCATCACCTTCTTTCCCGAACCCATGCCGGGCCAGACCGTGGCCGACGTTCAACAGGCGGAGGTGCAATTCCTTGAGGAGGTGGCCCGGCGCCATGCTCAGGCCCCAAAGCCGGCGGTGATCGGTAATTGCCAGGCCGGCTGGGCCGCTGCCCTCATCGGTGCCGACCGGCCCGATGTGGTGGGCCCCATGGTGTTCAACGGCTCGCCCCTCTCCTATTGGGGTGGGGTGGAGGGCGCCAATCCCATGCGCTATAAGGGCGGGCTCATGGGCGGCATCTGGTCTGCATCCTTCTGGTCGGATCTGGGCAATGGTGAGTTCGACGGCGCGCACCTGGTGGCCGGGTTTGAGGACCTCAATCCGGCCAACACCTATTGGCGCAAGGCCTACAACTTGTTCGCCCAGGTGGACACCGAAGCGCAGCGGTTTTTAAATTTCGAGAAATGGTGGGGTGGTTTTTTCAAGCTCAGTGCCCAGGAGATCCACTTCATCACCCGCAGCCTGTTCGTGGGCAACGAACTGGAGCAGGGGATGCTCGAACTCCAGGAGAACCACCCCATCCACCTGAAAAATTTCAAGGATCCCATTTTTGTCTTTGCATCCAGCGGTGACAACATCACGCCACCGCCCCAGGCCCTAAACTGGATCGTCAAGGTTTACGGCTCGGTCAAAGAGATCAAACGCCAGGGTCAGGTCATCGTCTACATGGTCCACGAGGATATCGGCCATCTGGGGATCTTTGTCTCCGGCAAGGTAGCCACCAAGGAGCATCGGGAGATCATCGGCTGTCTGGACATGTTGGACTACCTGGTACCAGGGCTCTATGAAATGGTGATCACCGAGGATGCGTCCAATCCAGATATCAGTGACTACCGTGTGCAGTTTGAGATCCGCGACATGGCCGATATCCTGGCCCTGGACGATGGATTGAAGGATGAGGGCGCCTTTGAACCTGTGGCGGCCATCTCCCAGGCCAATGACGCCGCCTACCGCCAATGGGTTCGGCCGTGGATGCGCCTGGTGGCAAACCCATGGCTGGCAGAGTGGTCCCGCCAGTGTCACCCCTTGCGCGTCCAGCACTATGCTTGGTCGGACCTGAACCCCTGGAGCTGGCCGGTGGCTTTAGGATCCCACTATGTTCGCCAGTATCGGCAGCCCGCTGAGGCAACTAACCCTGTAGTGGGGATGGAGACCCTCTATTCTCGTATGACCGCCACGGCTCTGGACGGTTTTCGTGACTCCCGCGATCATGTCCAGGAGTTGCTGTTCAAGACCCTTTACAATAACCCGTGGACCAAGTTTTGGTGGGGCGCTTCCCCGGACCCGGCTGAAGGTGAAGCCTCACCTTCTGAGGAGGCGGTCAGGCGCCGCGAGCGGGCCCGAGCAAGGCGTCAAGTCGCTCGGGGGGGATTTGCCGAGGCAGTGGTGCGCATCGCTATCGCTGTGGCCGGTGTGGACCGCATCCTGGACAAACGGGAACTCGAAACCGGCCGAACCCTGTTGCGCAGCCATCCCCAGGTTCAGCAACTGAGTGTCGCCGACATCAAAGAGATGGTGAACACCCAGGCCCATGTCCTCTCCGTGGATCCCAAAGCTGCCATCGAGGGGTTGGCCCTCATGTTGAGCGACCCTAAGGAGCGCGCGGAGGCCTTCGAGATCGCCTTGCAGATCGCCATGGCCAGCGATCACATAGACAAGGATGAACAAAAGATGCTGACCGCCATTCGCAGCAGCCTGGGGCTGGACACAGAGGGTTGAGGCCTCAACTGGATTCTGAGGTCTCACAAGGCGTCGAAAACCTAAGTTAGGGGAGGGGCGACTCGGCCGCATTCATATTCGGGGGCAGGGGGCCTTCGCGGATGCACAAAACAGCTGCGTTTCAAGGCGTAGATCCGGCAGATGGCGTTGCGCTCAACCATTATCCTCTTTTTCCGATGCGGCCGGCTGGCCGAAAAAGGCGCTGAAGGGATTGCCGCCAGCCGGGGGATTTGCCCCTAGTCCCATGCCCATGTCCAGCCAACGTTTGAACTGGCCATCGACAGCCTTTTTGTAGTCGATATAGGTGGTGGCAATCTGTTGAAGATAGGATTCGAAAAACTCCATCAGCAGGTTATCGCCATAGCGGATAATCATGTGCAGGACCGGCGCCGGCAGCAGGGCATTGTTGCGTTTGGCCTGTTCCAGGACAATCTGGGTGAGGATAAAGGCGGTCACGTCCGCTTTGGTTTTGGCATCGATGACCTTGACCTCAAGGCCCTGGCGGATCTTCTCAGACAAGGCTTCGAGGGTCACATAGCGGCTGCTGCTCGTATCGTAGATGCGGCGATTGGCATATTTTTTAAAGATAAGCGGCTCCTCCACATCGATCTCCTTTCAGGGGGGTGGGATCATTGATGCTCCGCGAGAATTCAAAGATTAGACCATATAGTATTTTTCTATAAATTAAAAGGATAGCGGTGGAAAGAGTTTTTTGTGCAGCGCAAAAAAATTTCTTGACGATCAGATTCACGACCCTATAATGTGAGCAGAATAAGGACTACACCGAACGTAGCGAACACGGAAGGAGCCAAGCGATGATGACTACAGGCGTTACGGTGGCAAGACAGATGTTGGAGATCAACAAGACTTTGACACGCAACGGCTTTCGGACCCTGACCTTACTGCAGGAGCGAGGTTACCGGGTGGCCCAATCCTTTCTTGCCCCGATCGGAGAGTCTTCCGTCGATAGTGGGCACCTGTGGGAGGGCTGGTCGGAAGCTGGCCTGGCGGGACGTGAGGCCTTCGAGGCCGCGGCCGATGCCTATTTCGAAATGCTTGCGGGGATGCTGCCCACCAGCGACCGTCGTTTCTGATCGCTGAAGCGGTCCCGGATGATCCGGGCATCCCCCTGACAGTTCACCAAAAAGGAGAATCCTGGAGATGATGGACCACAAACAGATCGCCAAACAGATGATTCAGTTCAACAAGAGCGCCTTCGACAACAGCTTCAAGGCCATGAGCCTGGTATACGATCAGAACGAGAAGATGATCGAAGCCTTTCTGGGACAGGCCAACTGGCTCCCAGAGGAGGGGCACAAGGCCCTCAAGGAGTGGACCATGTCCTACAAGAAGGGCTGCGAGGCGTTTCAGAAACAGGTGGACGAGAACTACGAAAAAGTGGCATCCTATTTTAACGAGGCTGACTAGGCCCGAACATGGTTGCATGGGTTCGCCTGCCCCAGCGGCGGCCGACCCATTCCGGGGCAGGCGGCTGTGCCCCGGCGGTCGCACGTGGCCTTCGATTTCCCTCACCGCGCGGCCGGCGTGGCCAAGGTCCATGCTCCATCCCCTTCGGCCGAGTGGCTGGAAGGGACTTGAGGCCCTTGCCGATGGCTCGGGTTCCTTGACGCCGTGCGTGGGATCAAAGGGCTGAACCCTTGTCCGGCCGCTCACTTTCTCTCAGCATGGCAACAATGGAGAGGGCCACCCGTGAACAGTGACTTCCTCCAATTCTGGGCAGAGTTTCTGCACCAGGCTGCCGCTGGACAGCGGCGGGTGGAGGCCATGGTGCGCTGGATTGAGTCCGGTTGCTCTCCCAAGGAGGAGCTGGCCGATCTTTTTCGCACCTGTTATGGCCTACCTCCGGTAACCACCATGGGCGGCGACCCGTGGAAGAAGGCCACGACCGAGTTTATGGCCGCCCTGAAAACCTACGCACCCCTCTGGGGCTGGGTGCCCCTGGCGCGCCATGAGCGGCTTAAACGCAAAACCAAACGTTTGGAAAAAAAAATTAACGAGCAGGAGCGCACCATCGAACAGCTGACGGCGCTTCTGGCTGAAAAAGGCCTGGGTCACCCCGCCCTGATGACCCGTTTCCAGAATCTAATAACCGATCAAACCCAGGCCTTTGATCAACTGATGCAGACGATCACGGACGTTGACGTATCTGACGGGTCGAACCAACACCACTCCTGAAGCTCAACCGCGTAATACACGCTACACGCTCCCGCACCCACGGTTCACAGACCATACCAACCCGAACGGGTTCAATTTCAAAAATGGCATACGAGGTAGGTGATGACTGAGAAGCACTCTCAAGGCACCCACGGCGAAGATCCCTTCTCCCTGTGGAGCCAATCGATGAGCGAAGCGTGGAGCGGCATGCTAAAAGTGTGGCCCTCCAACAGCGGCGCCGCAAAAGCAAAAGCTGCCGGCGAGCAAGGCGAGGGCCTGGGGCCTGAAACGGGAGCCGGTACGGCCGAGCGCATGGGGGCGGCCGCGGAGGCGGCCCTGAAGAACTGGCAGGCACTGGCCACCGCCATGTCGGCCCCAGAGTCGATGCTGTCCCTGTTTAAAGGCGTTGGCGCCATGCCGGAGATGTTGGCCAAGTTGTCCCGCAGTACCCTCAATGGGCTCATGGAGATGCAGCAGAAAACCATGGAGCGGGTCGGCCAGCTGGGCCAACATGTGGACGCCTACACTTTCAATGATATCGACGAGAATCTGTTCCGCGCCTGGAGCGAGATCTACGAAAAAGATTTCAGCCGCTTTTTCAAGGTGCCCGGCCTCGGCCTCACACGCGAGTATCAGGAACGGGTCGGCAAGGCCGCGGACGCCTATAATCGATATCAGGCATCCCTGGGAGAGTTCCTGCGTCTGCTCGCCATTCCCCTGGGGCACGCCCATACCGTGCTCCAGGAGAAGGTCGCGGAGATGGCGGAAACGGGCGCGCTTCCCGAAGAGGGCAAGGCTTATTACGACATGTGGATCAAGATCCTGGAGGGACATTATATGACCCTCTTTCAGACGCCCGAGTATATGGAGGCCCTGGCCCAGACCCTCAGCAACCATTCCGCCTTTCTAAATGCCCGTAACGCCGTCATTGAAGACATGCTCCAGGGGCTGCCGGTGCCCACCCAGTCGGATGTGGACGACCTCCACGAAGAGCTTCACCGCCTCAAACGCCGCCTACGCGATCTGGAGAAAGAGAAATGCTGCTCATGATGATACCGCCGGATATAACCACCCAGCGCCATCTGAGGGGAGGCGCCGCATGACCCAATTCAAAGTCCCCGTCGACTTGATTATGTCCAAGCTGGCCGAGGCCTCCGAAAAAGCGGGTCAGAAAGCCCACAAGGGACCAGAGGTGCTGCTGGAGGATCTTGATACGCGGATCGCCGCCACACCCTATGAGGTCGTCTACCGCGAAGACCGCATCAAGCTGAAATACTACCGCCCCAAAGGCAAACCGAAATATAAAACCCCCCTGCTGGTGGTCTACGCCCTCATCAACCGGGAGACCATGTTAGACCTCCAGCCCGGCCGCAGTGTGATCGAGACCCTGCTGGCCCGTGGGTTGGAAGTCTACATGATCGACTGGGGTTATCCCAAGCGCAAAGACCGTTTCCTGGGGTTCGACGACCATATCAACGGCTATATGGACAACGTGGTCGATTTTATCCGCGAACGCCACCGGCTCACCAAGATCAACCTCATGGGGATCTGCATGGGGGGCACCTTCAGCGTGATCTACAGCGCCCAGCATCCGGCAAAGATCAAGAACCTGGTGACCACGGTGACGCCCACCTATTTCGACACCGAAAAAGGGCTTTTGCACCAGTGGATGAAGCGCATCGACCCCGACGCCCTGGTGGACACCTACGGCAATCTGCCGGGGGACGTGATGAACTTCGGTTTCCTGCTGCTCAACCCGGCTCGGCTGATGATCGACAAATACGTAGGGTTCATGGAGAACATGGATAGCAAAGCCTTCGTCGAGAACTTCATCCGTATGGAGCGGTGGATTTTCGACAGCCCGGATCTTCCCGGGGCCGTCTTCCGCAAGTTCATCCGCGACTGCTACCAGCGCAACCTGCTCATCCAGAGCAAATTGCGTGTCGGTGGTCGGGTGGTCGATCTGAAAAAGCTGACCATGCCGCTGCTCAACATCTATGGCCGCTATGACCACCTCGTGCCCCCGGAAGCCTGTGAGCGCCTGACCCAGGCGGTGGGCAGCACCGATACGGAGGACATCTGTCTGCGCACCGGGCATATCGGCATCTACGTGAGCGGAAAATGCCAGAGCGAATTCGCCCCCAAGATCGCCGACTGGCTGGGGGAGCGCGACGTCCAGCGCAAGCGCTCCGCAAAGGCGCCTAAAAAAACAGCCGCACCGCGCTCCATGAAGCCCCGCGTCCGTGCAAAGGCGGCTACCGCCACCTGAAACGCTCGCAGTTGACACCCAGTTGCGCTATCCCTTTGGACCCTTTATTAGCCCCAGGAGGCCGCCATGACCGAATCCACCGATTTCTTCAAAACCTTTTGTACCATCAGTCGGGCCCTGGGCACCGCCGCCAGTCTGGATGAACTTCTTGACCTGGTGGTCCAAAGCGCCATCGATGCCATGGGGGCCAAGGCCGCCTGTCTCTTCCTGGCCGACGAGCGCAGAGATCTCTTCGTTCCCATGGCTCAAAAGGGGCTTTCGGAAGACTATCTGCATGCCAGCCCCATCAAGGCGCAGAAGATTGTGAGTGCGCTTCTCACCCAGGGGCATTTGGTGTTTGAAGACGCCACCAGCGACCCCCGCCTAGAACATCACGCGGCCAAGAAAAAGGAGGGGATTGCCAGTCTTCTAACAGTGCCGGTGCGGGTTAAAGAGCGGCCCATCGGGGTGCTTTCGCTGTATACCGCCGAACGCCACCAGTTCTCCCCTGGAGAGATCGAATTTTTATGCGCCCTGGCCGAACAGGGCGGCATGGCGATCGAAAAAACCCGCCTGCTGGAACGCATCCAGAAAAATGCCCTCCTCTTCCTCGATCTGGCATCGGCCATCAACTCGACCCTCGATATCAAGGAGGTGCTGCACAGCCTCACCGTTAAAGTCTGTGAGAGTCTGGGTATGCGGGGCGTCGCCATCCTTTTGCTGGATGAGGCTTCAGGGACGTTGAAACTGGTTGCCAACCACGGGCTCAGCAATGGGTTTCTCGATGAGGGTCGGATTGCCAGCAGCGCCATTTCCGCCGCCGCCCTCAAGGGGGAAACCCAAGTCATTGATGATGCCGCCAGCGACGAACGCGTGCGCCACAAAGCGGAACTGAGCGCAGAGGGCGTCGCCTCCATGATCATCACCCCCATCAGCGCGCGGGACGAGGTGATCGGCACCCTGCGGCTATACAGCCCGGTGAAACGCAGATATCCCCAGGACGTCATCACCCTGATTCAGGCCCTCGCCCACCAAGGCGGGCTGGCCATCCAGAACGCCTCCATGTACCTCAAGCTCAAGGAGGATCAGAAGGCCTTGGAGGCCGATGTGTGGAGCCATCGCAGCTGGTTCTAGCAGGGTGACTGATACCACGCTGGAATTATACACAGGTTGGCTTGGTCTCTGGGAGATCCATCAAAAAGGGGTGGGACGAGGCATCAACGGGTCTTGGCCATCTTTGAGCACGGGAGTGGTTTTGAAGGCGCTGTCCCACCCGAGCGCTTGTTGATGTCGTCGATCCTGTTCGATGCCAACGTCACACCCATTATTTGAGGAGATCAACTGCTGTTGAGGGTGGCAATAGATTGCGGGCAGAGGGTTGGAGCTAATCCGGAGCGGTGAGGGCGAATTCGAATCAAAATCAAGTCAACGTCTGTCGATGATGCTTACGGCCAAAGGCAAGTGTGTTTGCCCTTATTTGACCAGAATCTCTTCAGCTCTTTTGAAGCTTTCATCCATATACTTTTTGAACTGATCGCGGCCGCTCTTGCATACCTCGACATAATTATCGATGGCCTTGCGACCTTCCGCGGGCAACCAACTTGCCTGGTCAAGCACGGAGGTGGCGGCTTTCTCAAACTGATCCTGAATCAATAGGGTGGCATCATAGGCGCTGCTGAATGTAGTTTGATTAAAATCGATCGCTCGTTTGAAAACATCAGACTGGTTCATTGACGGTCTCCTTCTTTTTTGTTGCGGGTTTGCTTTTCGGTTTTTCCGGGGTTGGCGCTGGGGCTTTGGATTCAACGAATAACTTCTCAACCATGGTCAGCCCCTGATCGACATGGACCTTGAATCGACTGCGCTCTTTCTTGCAGACCGACATCCATCGTTCCATAGCCTGGCGGCCTTCATCGGGCATCCAGGCGGCGGTATCGATCACCCAATTGACCGCAAGCGAGGTCTGATTCTCCATAAACACCGCCGTGTCATGCCAGCCGTCGATAACGTGTTTTTGAAAATCGATCATCTGCCTTGTCATCTCTCTGTTCTCCAAAATTCTCTCACCTCCTTTGCTTGAAAATCGATGGTTAATTGTGCAACGCAAAAAACAACATAAATCCTTAATCTATGATATATAATTGCATTTTATGTGGAGATGTCAAGTTAGAAAATTGCAATGCAGCATTTTTTTGGGATCTAATCTGGCGGCTCACAATGGCCAATGTCGCGTGACAGCCGTATCGACTTCGGGAGAGGAGCTTCCTGGCGGATTAGGGCCGTCGTCGCCAAAAAATTTATACCGTTTGGCGGCGATTTCTGCTTGCGTGTTCATGGGTGGGGCGTTATGATGGTGCTTAGCTCAAATATCTTCTGCTCCTCGTCCTGAAGCACCTCAGCCCCCCGCTGGATACCTGTCCACCCATACGGATACGCAAGCGCATTCAAGTTACCTTTTAAATGGGTTCTTCGCAGTTGTATTTTGCAGCATTTTTGCAGGATTAGGATACCCGGAAATTCCGCAATCGACCCTCCTGATAGGTTCAGATTGGGTCGTACCTGGGGAGGCGTGCTGGCATGGTCCCTTCAATGGTCTATAGGCGAAGATGCCTGGTCCGCCCCTCCCTATCATCGAAGCGTAAAGCGCGGCCCCCTGGTGCGCTTGGTTTTGCAAGGCAAGAGGTGAAACATGTATCCCGGAAATCAGGACCATCACGTCGAGGAACCGCCCATCATCCGGCGGGAGGAAGACGATTCAAATCGTCGCCAGGGAGAAAGGCGTCATCAGAAGAGCGAGGGGTACGCCTACATATCCATGGTCGGCTGGATGGACCGCCGCAATAAAAAACGCCGCGAAGATGATGATGGTGACTTTTGGTAAAACCTACCTCCCCCGTGGCACTTTTCGCTCATCCTCCGCTATGGCCTTATCGACCCTCAGGGCCCGCGGTCTGTTCTGCGCCGTCTTCATCGCCGATATCTTCAGTTACGTTTTGTG
>JBNKKA010000103.1:0-15316 GCA_050291585.1 Desulfobacteraceae bacterium | reverse complement strand
CTTTCTCCAGGTGATGGTGAGCGTGGCGCCCCAGGCGGCGCCCCGCATGGTGAAGGCCGTCAAGGCTATTGCTGCTGAACTGGCCCGGGCACCAGCGGGGGAAGATGAACTCCAGCGCGTCGTGCATCCCACCGTGAGCCGCATCCGCGACATGCGCGAGACCAATGCCTACTGGCTGGGGAGTGTCCTCTCCGGTTGCCAGAGCCATCCGGAACAACTCCAGTGGTCGCGTACCATCGTGGACGGCTACGCGAAGATCAGCGCCGCCGAGCTCCAGGAGCTGGCGCAAGAGTATCTCAAGGTGGATGCGGCGGCCGTGATTGTGATTTCCCCTGAACAGTGAACCTGTCTGTCAGTGAACCAGTACTTGTGATTGGTTCACTGGCGTACCGGCTAACCGGCACACCAAAAACGGCGCCGCCATTATGGCGAGCGCCGTTTTTAGTGTCTGGATTGGGGCGGCAGAAGATCAGCCGTCGCTGCCTTGCTCCTCTTTTTTGACCGCCTCCAGTAAGCCTTCCACCTCAGTGATAAGGCTCTGCCACTGCCACTTCTCTATAATGAAGGTCCATCCGCTTACCTTGGCGTTCAGATCGGCGGTGAGGGCCTGCATCTCCTCCTGCGTGGGTGCTTTGGCCGCATCCGCGGCGGGTTCCGATGCTTCGGGGGCGTTTTTTTCTTCACCCGATGCCTTTTTCTTTTCAACTGCGGCTCCTGCTGCGGCTTCTGCCGGGGCTTCTGCCGGGGCTCCTGCCGGGGCAGGAGCCTGTGTTTCCGGTGGCGCTTCGTAACTCACGAAGGCCTGTAGCTCGTAGCGGGCCGCTTCATCTTCACCCTCCTTGCGAGGGAAAATGTGGATCTGCTGACCGTTATAGAGTCGGTAGGTGAGATGGAGGCCTTCTCCCATGGCCTGGGCCGGATCCCCGTCCTCAGCCGGATCCCCGTCCTCAGCCGGATCCCCGTCCTCAGCCGGATCCCGGCCCTCAGCCGGATCCCGGCGTTCGGCGGCCAGGTCTTTGATCTTGAGGGGCGCCAAGGCGCCCAGGAGCTGTTCAATCTTGGTGGTGTCCACCTGGCGATCTTTGGGCACCTCCAGGAGGGCGGCCGGCTTGCCCTTCTCCGGGCGGCTCACTTGAAAGCGGGGCTTGTCCGATCCGGCCGGGTAGCATACCACCTGGGCAACCTCCTCCTCCTTAATATTGAGGATGTCCTGTTGGAGCCACTCGGCGGGCGTCTTCTTCAGGAAGCGGAAGCTTTCGTCCACTAGGTAGATGGTATTGCCCTCAGCTTGACGCAGGTATTGTCCGCCGCTGCCGCCATCGGTGCTGCGGGTGCTGCCGATAATATAGGCGGCGATGCTTTTGCCGGTGGCATCGGCCAGTTTAAAGCTGATGCCCGTTTTAGCCGGATCGGCGTCTGTCTGGGTGGGATCGATCAACTGCAGACGCTCCAAAGTTTCCGGGCTAGCTTCGAAGCTACGGCCGATCTTCAGTTTGCTGAGTTTGCGCACGAACTCGGAGAGTTTTCCGAAGTCGGCGGGGAATGCATAGCGGTTTTCCACCTGCCAGATGGACTCGCCCTTGACCAGCACGACGCTCCCCTCCGCGCTTGTTAGTGTTACCCGGGCGATCTCGTTGACCGGCAGCTCGGGCAAGAGGATGGTGCCAATCTGGGGTTGTTTTTCGGCCTGGGGCCTCAGCAACAGTGTGCTCAGACCGGCCAGTACACTAGTGATCACCAGCAGGATGAGTAGACTCTTGAGTTTCATATCTTCTTTCCTTCGCTATTCGAAAGAGACGCCTTGAGAAAACACGGCGGCGTCATTGCGTTTTTTGGCTCAACCATTCCTTCTCGGATCTCAGTCGCCATGGTGCTGAGCCACTTTGCGGCGGCGGTAAAAGGCGTAGGCGATACCGATGAGGCTTACCAGAAGGGGCATCAGGAAGATGTTGATCACCTTGAGACTGCGCCCCAGGGCGTCGATCTCCGAACGCAGGCTGCGACGCACCAGCTTGAGCTCGCGGTTGATGCGCAATTTCTCCTGCTGGAACTTGGCGATCTCGGCCTCCTGCTCAGGGCTGATGATAGCCTTCTGACTGGCGTCCTTGCGACTCTCGAGGGCCCGCAGTTTCTGGTTGGTGGTCTCCACTTGCTTCTCCAGCTCCTGTTCGCGATCCAGCCATCTGGCCTGGGCTTTCTGCTCCAACTCTTTGACCCGCAGGAAGGGGCGCTCAAAGCTACCCCGCGAGCGGATCCCGATGAGGGCATCGCTGCCGGTGAGCATCTCGCTGGCGTTGAGGAGCAGGTTGAGGTTGTCGTTGAAGATATTGGCGATATCCATGCCGAGGAAGTTCTGGCGGCTGACGTAATAACCGTCGTAGAGCATGTCACTGTCGGCGAAAACGAAAAGGGTGGCTGTCTCGCTGGCTTCTTTCAGCCCCGCCGCGTCTGGCTTGTCTACCGCGGTTTTTTCACTCCCGGTTGCCGGAGCATTGGGCGGAGGGCCGTCGGGGAAGGCGCTCTTGAACTTGCCCGTCACCTTGACGGCCAGGTTGAAGGGTTTTTCCGCCGGTTTGAAGTCTCGCCGCAGGGCGTCAACCGGCATGCTGTGCTTGAAACTATCCACAAGAGCGGCGTTTTCGCTGGAGGTCAGCAGAGGTTCGAAGCTGTAGGGGCTATCCGCCTTGGGTTTGATGGCGCCGGCCAGAGGCATCAGAGCGCTTTCCAAGTCTGCGGTCACAATATCTTCAGTATTGAAGGCCTTCGGCCCTATCGATAGCCACATGGGATTGGTTTCGGGCTGGTTGTTCTGGTTACGCAGGCGGGTGGCGTAGTTGTAGTCGATGACCACCTTGCCGGTGTCCATTTCTAGCCCCCATGCATCGAAGAGTTTCTTGGGCCAGGAGGGAGTGGGCCCCTGGCGGGGGTCGTCCATGAGCGACATGGGGTCCACGTAGGCGATCAGGTTGCCGCCCCTGAGGACATACTGATCCACGGCGTAGAGCAGTTGATCCCCCAGGTTTTTGGGGTGAAAGAGGATGAGCAGGTCGGTGTCGGCCGCAATCTCGCTGGCCGTGGGTTGGATCTGCTCCACCGTATAAGTCTTCTTCAGCTCGGTGAGGAAGAGCCAGGGCTTCGCGCCCTGTTGGCCGCCGAACTGTTGCATGGGAGGCGCGCCGAAGATGGGCAGGCCGGAGACGATACCGATCTTGAGTTTCTTGGCCGTCTGCACCCGGGAGATCATGCGCGTCAGGTCGTACTCCAGGTGGGCCTCGCGGGCCGGATCGATCAGGGGCATGACCTCTTCCTGGTCCGCCGCCAGGACCACTAGGCCGAAGAAAATGCGGTCCCCCGTGGGCAGGTCCATGCCGCGGATGCCGTATTTTTGGGCCCACTCCTCCTCTTCCGAGTCGATTTTGGGGTTATAGCGCTCAATGGTGATCTTGCCCTCGCTGTGGGCCTCATACTCCTTGAGGAAGTCCAGCGCCCGGCCGGCAAAAGCCTTCAGACTATTGGGTAAGTTGGGCAGGTCGTCAGTATAAAAGACCTTTATAGTCACGGGTATCTTAAGACCTTTGATGATCTTGCTGGTGCCGTCGGAAAAGGAGTAGAGGTTGTCGGCGGTGGCGTCGTAACGCACCACCACACGTGAGAAGACGACGTTGACGAGGATGAGAATCACCAGGAGCAGGAGCACCCCCCCGGCGGAGAATAGCGTTTTTTGGAATGCCTGTTTTTTTGCAGCCATGAATTGCCTCCCTTGGTACAATGCTTCATATATTCGGTGACGTATGCGGCCCCTTACAGCCCCTTTTTAAAATACAGGCTGAGGCTCACATACGAGAACCGATTTTATCCTAATCGACTTCTAATTCGAGCGCCTCATATGTCACTATAGTTAGAAATTAGAGCACTTAGGCGGTGCGTCGGTTGAGGATGACGATGCCGTTGATAAATAGCATGAAGAGGATGAGCGACAAAAAGTAGAGGATGTCGCGCAGGTCGATGATGCCTCTTGAGATGGCCGTAAAGTGGGTCAGCACACCCAACTGGGCTACCATGTCGACCAACCAGGTGGGCGCCCAGCCGGAGAGGGCGCCGGTGATCGGCGTGTAGCCCGTCAAAATGAAGAAGAGGCACAACACTACGGCCAGGATGAAGCTGATCACCTGGCTGCGGGTCAGGGAGGAAGTCATGCTACCGATCCCCAAGAAGGCGCCTGCCATGAGAAGACTACCAACGTAGCCGCAGAAGATAGTGCCCAGATCGGGATTGCCCAGGTAGAGGACAGTGAAGATCATGGGGAAGGTAAGGCCTAAGGCCACGGCGACGAAGAGCCAGGCGGCCAGGAATTTGCCGATGATCACTTCCGCCGGGGTGATGGGCATGGTGAGGATCAGCTCGATGGTACCCAGACGGCGTTCTTCAGACCACAGACGCATGGCTACTGCCGGGATGAGGAACATGTAGACCCAGGGGTGCCACTGAAAGAAGCCGCGCAGGTCGGCCTGGCCCATTTCGTAGAAGTTGCTCACGTTGAAAGTGAAGAAACCCACCAGCAACAGGAAAATGACGATGAAGACATAGGCTACCGGTGATCCGAAGTAGCCCGACAACTCTCTTTTGAGAACGGCCTTGATATTGGATAGCACTTCTTTGGCTCGCATACGCTCCTCTTTATATATAAGGATCTTTTAGTTTGATTTTCTAAAATGCGGTGAAGGGGTCATTAGGCCGGCGTTGTGATGGTCCGGAAGACCTCGTCCAGGCGTCCCTGCTCAGTGGTGATTGCTTTGACAATGAAGCCCTGGGCGGCGGCTTCGGCGAGCAGCGCGTCCACCTTAAAATCGCTGTTCGCTTGGGGGAAGAGGCGCAATTGCAGCTCTGCTTCCGAGTCGCTGACGATGTTGACCGATTCGATCGCGCTCAGGCCTTTCAGGGTGTCCGCGGCTTTGTCCGCGGCCGTGGGGCCCAGGGTGAGGGTCAGGGCGCCGGCCATTGGGGAGCGGGCGCGCAGGCCGGCGGGAGTGTCGTCGGCCACAATCTTGCCGTTGGCGATGATGATGGCCCGGGTGCAGATGGCGTCCACCTCGTCGAGAATATGGGTCGAGAAGATGATGGCTTTTTCTGCCGCCATGGTCTTGATCATCTGGCGAACCTCATGCTTCTGGTTGGGGTCGAGGCCGTCGGTGGGCTCGTCGAGGATGAGGTACTCGGGATCGTGTAAAATGCTCTGGGCAAAACAGACCCGCTGCTTGTAGCCCTTGGAGAGGGTGCTGACCGTCTGGAAAGTGACCTGGTGCAGAAAACATTTATCGATGGTGGCCGCCACCCGGCGCTGGCGTTCGCTGCCGGAAAAACCGCGCACTTCGGCGCAGAACTCAAGGTAGCCCTGGACCGTCATGTCCGGGTAGACCGGGGCGTTCTCCGGCAAGTAGCCGATCTGCTTGCGGGCTGCCAGGGGGTCGTCGCTCACATCGGCCCCGCCGATGCGCACCGTTCCCGCCGTGGGGGGGATGAACCCCGTGATCATCCGCATGGTGGTGGATTTGCCGGCCCCATTGGGTCCCAGAAAACCCAAAATTTCACCCTTTGAGACGGTGAAACTGACATCGTCAACCGCCCGTTTGGCACCAAAATGCTTGCTTAGCTGTTGAACTTCTATCATAGCGATTATCACTCCTGTTGCACTGCCGCCCCCTGCAAGCAGGTCAGGCGGGTAATGGGGGGCGCTGCCGGCGGGTTTTGTTGCTCGCCCGCAGCCGGCATGGCGCATTCTCAGCCCGGTAAAACAAGAGCCGAGGGTTTGCTTTGGTGAAGGTTTCCATCGTCTGAATTCGAGTTGAAATGGCCCTGTGGAGTATGATCTGTGGCCTGGAGAGACCAGGTCCGGGGGCTTTTGGGCGCCATGAAGCGCCTGAATAGTCAGGTAAAGGTCGAGACCTCCCAAGCGCCGCCCGCCAGGCGGGGCGGACCCAAGATCATTCTAACCGTCTTAATTATTTAATTAAGCGTCAAAATTTCGGCTAAGAAATTAAATATTTTTATCCACTTGTCAAGACCCGTGGCCTTCCCTATTAGGGCACTGGCTGGGTTGATTCAATGGGATACAAGTCAGTTGCACCTCAATAAGCCATCTGTTAAAATAAACGCTTTGTCTGAACGGCACCCGGGTATCCAACGATCCTGAGCCTCTGAGGTGCCGATTGTACCCTTTGTTCGGATTGCATCAATAAGGGCTTAAAATCTGTGACAGCCCTTAATCGCTAGCTGCGCTCGAGCAGACACTCTATAATAATTAAGGATGACTAACGCTCTATGCCCTCCAACGCTAAGCAACTACCCCGCCCCTTGGATAGCCTGTGGCGGTTTTTCGCCTCCGTGAAGCTCACCGTGACGGTGCTCCTGGCCCTGGCCTTGACCTCCATTATCGGAACCCTCATCCCCCAGAACCAGGATCCGGAGGCCTATTATCAAGCCTTCGGGGATTTCCTCTATCGCGTCTACGCGGTCCTGGATTTGTATGACATGTACCACGCCTGGTGGTTCCAACTGCTGCTGGCCCTTCTGACCCTCAACATCATCGTTTGTTCCATCGACCGCCTCACCTCCCTGAGCAAGATCGTATTCGTGCGCCAGCCGCGATTTTCCATCAAGCGTTTTCGAAGCGCTAAAAAGGCTCGGAGCTTCCGTGTCCAGGGCGAGACAGCTAGCCTCCTGGCAAATTTCCAGGCGGTTGTGAAGGGGCAGTTCCGCTACCAGCGGGTGGAGGTCGTGGAGGGGAACACCTGTATCTACGCCGAGCGCGGCCGCTGGACGCGCCTGGGGGTCTATGTGGTCCACCTGAGCATCGTGTTGTTGATCGCCGGCAGTATGATCGGGTCGCTCTTCGGCTTCGAGGGCTTTGTCAACATCCCCGAAGGGGAGGGCACCGACACCATCCGTATGCGCAACAACCCCGCCATGGGGATGCGTCTGCCCTTCGAGATCCACTGTGACGACTTCAAAATGGAGGTCTACAGCAACGGCGCCCCCAAGGAGTTTCGCTCCGCCCTGCGCCTGGTCAAGGACGGCGAGACGATTCTTGAAAAGAGTATCATCGTCAACGACCCCATTCGCTATATGGGGATCAATATTTTCCAGTCCAGTTACGGCGAGCTGCCCCCCGACCACAAGGACCATAAGGCTGCGGATGCCGAAGGCGCGGATGCCAAAGGCGCGGATGCCGAAGGCGGGGAGGCCCCCGAGACCTTCGATCTGAAATTGACCAGCGCCGGCTCGGGAATGACTTACTCGAAAACCGCACGCATCGGGGAGACCATCGACCTGCCCGAAGGTCTGGGGACCTTCACCGTGCTGGCTTACACGGCGGACCTGCGCTTCATGGGAAATGAGCTCGGGCCGGGTATCCGGGGCCAGTTGAAGACCAAGGCGGGCGAGGTCACCGAGGTGAACATACCCCTGCGTTTTCCCAAGTTCGACAAGATGCGCAAGGGTAAGGTCGTCATCGCCGTGGCCGGCACAGCGGCGGAGACGTTCACACCCCAAGCCGAGCCCGAGAAAAAGTTCTATACCGGCCTGCAGGTCACCAGGGATCCGGGGGTTGGCACCGTTTATACGGCCTTCATTCTGATGATTCTGGGATGCCTGATCACCTTTTTCATGTCCCACCGCCAAGTCTACGTGGAGATCTCCGAGACGGGCGAGGTACGTGTGGCCGGTCTGGCCAACAAGAATCCCCTGGGCCTGGAGCGCCAGGTGGAGGAGTTGGCCGAGCGTCTCCAGGCGTCTGCAGGAGAGCAGGCACACTGACCCCAGTTGAGGCATCAACCCATCAACATCCGAGCTTCATTGAACGGTATATAAAAATAACAAGGAACGACTAATGACCAGTTCACAATTGCTTTCCATCATCACCTTTGTATATGGCGCGGCCGCTTTCGCCTACCTGGCAAGTTGGGTGTTTAAAAAGGACACCCCGGGCAAAGTCGGCACATTCCTGGCTCTGGTGGCCTTTGTCGGCAACCTCGTTGGCTTGCTCATGCGCTGGCGTGAGTCCTACGCTCTTGGCATCGGCCATGCTCCCATGTCCAACCTCTATGAATCCCTTATGTTTTTCGCCCTGACTATTGGTCTGCTCTATCTCTACATGGAGCGCCGCTACAAGAACCGCGTCATCGGTGTGTTTGCCATGCCGCTTGCTTTTCTGGCTATGGCCTACGCCTCCTTGTCGCCCACCATCAGTGACCGCATTCAACCCCTGATCCCGGCCCTCAAAAGCAATTGGCTCATCGCCCATGTGATGGCCTGTTTCATCGGTTATGCGGCTTTTGCCATCGCCTTCGGCATCAGCATCATGTACCTCCTTGGCGGCGACAAGGATCGCGGCGTCATAGAGGGGCTGCTCCAGCGCCTGCCCTCTGCCAAGGTGCTCGACGAACTGACCCACCAACTGGTGATGTTCGGCTTCCTGTGGCTTACAGCCGGCATCATCACCGGAGCGGTCTGGGCCAACTCTGCCTGGGGGCGTTATTGGGGCTGGGATCCCAAAGAAACCTGGTCCCTGATCACCTGGTTGATCTACGCCGCTTTGTTGCATTTCCGCCTCATGCGCGGCTGGCAGGGCAAACGCATCGCCATTATCTCGATGGTCGGCTTCCTGGCGGTTATGGTTACCTATTTTGGGGTCAATCTCCTGCCCGGGCTGCACAGTTATGGGTCCATGGGAGGATGATTTTGCTTGACAAAAACATGGGCTGCGGATAGGTAATCGCAAGCTCAATACCCGCGTTTGGACCTCCCTGCGGGAACCCATAGATCGTTGAATATTAAGGTAATACGGATCTTCTGGTTCGCGTCGGCAGATCCGTTGCCCTTTTAAAAATATAATCGGCAGCGGAAAGCAAACTGCTTTACGAGGCCGCAAGGCTTACCTGAAGCGCGACGCTTTTTTGTTTGAGCCCGGTGTGCTGTGATTTGTCCAACCCCAGGATGATGGAGTGTCCATGAGTACAGTAGACGAGCAAGCGAAAGTCCCTGACAGTCCAGCCGGAGCGGAAGCCGGCGCCCCTCCCGCGGAAGCCGCCAAAGACTCCTCCGGCAGCTTCATTCTTCTCTTCTTTCTCCTCGGTTTCTTTGCTGCAGCCATCGTCGGGTGGGTCCTTTTCCCCAAGGTGCTCTACTCCACCCAGAGCCAGCCCATCGACTTCAGCCATGCCATGCATGTGGAAGAGGTCGACGACGGCTGCGCGAGCTGCCACTTCCTGCGTGAAGACGGGTCCTTTTCCGGGGCACCCGGCCTGGCCCAATGCATCGACTGCCACGAAGAGGTTCAGGGGGAGAGCGACGCCGAGGCTGTCTTTGTGGAGGAGTATGTATCAAAGGGGCGCGAAGTGCCCTGGCTGATCTACTCCCGTCAGCCGGATTGTGTCTTCTTCTCCCATGCCGCCCATGTTGTGGGGGCCGAGATGGAATGCGCTACCTGTCACGGCGATATCGGCGAGTCCGACTCCCTTAAGCCCTATCAAGAGAACCGCCTCACCGGATACAGCCGGGATATATGGGGGTACAACATAGCTGGTTTCAAACGCCACACCTATGATCGCATGAAGATGGATGACTGCGCCGAGTGCCACAAAGAGGCCCAGATCGCTTCGCACTCCTCCAGCGTCCAGACCCAACGGGATGCCTGCTTCGTGTGTCATAAATAAGGGATGTGTCCGGCTTGAAATCGCTCGCTAAGGCGCACGGCGCCTCGACATACAGCCCGAATCCAACGAGCCCTTTTATTGTTGCTATTGGTTGAGCCAAGGGGAAGCGTTTATGAAGATTGACCGAAGAAGTTTTTTATCTTTCGCCATCGGTGGTGCGGCCGGAACGGCCCTCTCTCCGCTGCCGTGGAAACTGCTCGACGAGTCGTCCATCTGGAGCCAGATGTGGCCCTGGACGCCGGTGCCACCGGACGGAGAAGTCACCTATGCCAACTCCACCTGCACCCTCTGTCCGGGGGGCTGCGGCATCACGGTTCGTCTCATCGACGGGCGCGCCGTCAAGATCGAGGGCCGCGAAGGCCACCCGGTTAACCAGGGCGGAATCTGCCCCCTGGGCCTCTCGGGCCTGCAGCTGCTCTATGGTCCCACCCGGGTCCAGACGCCTCTCAAGCGCGTGGGTGACCGCGGCGCCGGCCAATGGCAGCGTATCTCCTGGGAGACCGCCATCAGCGAAGTAGCCGAAACCTTGGCCGGGCTGCGCGGCAGCGGCCAGGCCCATACCGTGGCAGCCATCAGCAGCCGCGATCGCGGCACGGTGGCCGGACTCCTCGATCGTTTTCTGACGGCCTACGGCAGCCCCAATTTCATGCGCATGCCAACCATGGAAGACGCCCAGGAACTGGGCCTTTACCTTACCCAGGGGATTATCGGCAGCGTGGGCTATGACTTCGAGAACGCTGACTTCATCCTCAGCTTCGGCAGCGGCCTCATCGACGGCTGGGGCGCACCGGTGCGCATGTTCCAGGCCAGCAGCGCGTGGCGTGAAGCCGACGCTAAGGTGGTCCAGATCGAAAACCGGCTCTCCAACACGGCCGCCAAGGCCGACCAGTGGGTGAGTATCCACCCGGGGAGCGAGGCCGACTTGGCCCTGGGCATCGCCCATGTCATGGTGGCCGAAGCGCTTTATAACACCAACTTTGTGGAGCGCCATACGGCGGACTTCGACGCCTTCAAGAGCGCCTTGGAGGGCTATTCGCCAGATGCGGTAGCAACCACTACCGGCGTGGCCTCCGAGACCATCGCAGCACTGGCAAAGGCATTTTCCGAGGCCGGAAGCCCGTTGGCCGTTTATGGCCGGGGCAAGGGGCAGGTTCCCGGCAGCCTCAAGGAGATTCTGGCCGTTATGGCCCTCAACGCCCTGGTGGGCAATATCAATCAACCCGGCGGCATATGGGCCATCCCCGAAGGCGAGGGTATCGAGTGGCCCGATATCGAGACCGACGCGGTCGCCGCCGAAGGGCTCCAGAAGGCGCGTATCGACGGTGCCGGCAGCAAAGATTTTCAATACAGCCGCTATCTTTTAAGCCGTCTTCCCACCGTCCTTGGCGAGGGCAGCAGCTATACCCTCAAGGCGCTTTTGATAGACGACGCCAACCCGCTTTACAGCCTGCCCGATACGACCGCGGTGCGCAAAGTCTTCGAGCAGATTCCAACCATCGTCAGCTTTGCCTCCCACATGGATGAAACGGCGGCCTTCGCCGATTATATCCTCCCCAGCCACGTCTATCTGGAACGCTACGAAGACGTGGCCGTGACCGCGGGTCTCAAGACCCATACCATCGGCCTGACCCAGCCGGCAATGGAGCCCCTCTACAACACCCAGCATGTGGGCGACACTATCCTTCAGCTGGCCCAGGCTCTGGACGAGCCGGTGGCCGCGGCCTTTCCCTGGGACGACTACCAGGCCTGCCTCGAAGAGGCCATGGGCGACAAGTGGGACACCTTGGCGGAAGCGGGGGTCTGGACCGATGAGGAGTTCGCCGCCGACCCGGAGGCGGATTTCGAAACCGCTTCAGGTGACTTCGAGTTCATGGGCGAGGCCGGTGCGGCAGTTCTTACCGCAGCCGCCACAACCCCTGAAGGGGATGCTAGTAGCTTCCCGCTGGTGCTGGTGCCCTACGACATCATGCGCCTGGCCAGCAGTGGGGTCGGGTCGCCACCCTTCATGGTGAAAACCGTCAGCGATGCCATCCTTAAGGGCAAAGATATCCTGGTTGAGGTCAACCCCCAGACTGCCAGGGCCGCTGGCCTGGCCGACGGCAAGTACGCCATTCTTGAGACGCCTCGGGGACGGGCGCGCGTCAAGGTGCACGTGAGCGAAGGGATCCAGCCGGGGGTGGTCGCCATGGCCCGTGGCCTCGGCCATACGGCCTTCGACAAGTACCTGGCGGACAAGGGCGTCAACGTCAACAGCCTCATGGGGCCGGCTATCGACCCGGCCTCCGGGTATGATGCCGCCTGGGGAATTCGCGCCAAACTGGCCAAGGCTTGATGCGTCAACGCCTGACGGATCAATTCTTGAGCATGGCAAAACCGGAGCGATAAGACGTAGGGTCTGGTAAAACGAGGTCCGAAAATAACGAGGTAGGAATGACATCAGCGCAGACACACACGGACGACAAAGCGCAATCTCACGCCGAGGAAACTGAAAACGGGCACGGCAGCCATAAAAAGTACGGCATGGTCGTCAACCTGGACAAATGTACCGGTTGCGGCGCATGCATGGTGGCCTGTATGGCGGAGAACAACGTGCCCTTCAAGGAAGATGAAACCAACAAGCTGGACAGCATCACCTGGATGCGGGTCTACAAGCTGACCAACGGCAAGCCCTATCCGGACAACGATGTCTGTTACCTACCACGGCCCTGCCAGCACTGCGAGGGGCACGCCGGGCATAGCCCCTGCGTCAGTGTCTGCCCGGCCACGGCCACGGACTACAGCATGGAGACGGGCATCGTCAGCCAGATCTACACGCGCTGCTTCGGCTGCCGCTACTGCATGGCGGCGTGTCCTTACCACGCGCGTTACTTCAATTGGTGGGATCCCATCTGGCCAGAAGGGATGGAGAAAGCCCTTAGCCCTAACGTCTCCCCGCGCATGCGCGGGGTGGTGGAGAAATGCAGCTTCTGCTTCCACCGCTATCAACAGGCCAAAAACAAGGTTTACGTCGACGGGGAAACCGAGGTAGCCGAGGCGGCCTATCAGACCGCCTGCACCCAGGCCTGCCCGGCCGGGGCGATCACCTTCGGCGATCTCAACAATCCCGAGCACAAGGTTCACCAACTGGCGCAACCGGACCCCCATCACCACGGGCGTCCGCGCAACCCCAAGGCCTTCCGCCTGCTGGAGCGCCTGGGCACCAATACCAAGATCTATTACATGTCCAGCCGGGAATGGGTCCGCCGCGCCGGGGATAACTACCTCCCCAACGAGGAAGTCGGCGGCGCAGGCCACTAAAACGGGCAGGGACCGCCGTATGCGTTAAAGGGCGGGCAAAGCCCACCTGGCGTTACCCGCAATGGTAACAGATGCGATGTGAAGGAGCACAGATTTTATGGATTCTGCATTGATACCCAAAGGCGTCAAACGTTGTCCCACCTGGCAGTTTCTGGCGTGGTTGGCCGTGTTCGGCGCGGTCCTGCTGTGGGGCGTCTACGCCATGTTGCTTTGCTGGTTCAAGGGCTTGAACCAGACCAACATGAACGACAACTACGGGTTCGCCCTCTGGATTTGGGCCGACCTGGCCGTCATCGCTCTAGGGGGAGGGGCCTTTTTTTCCGGTTTGCTCAAGTATATCTTCGGCAAGGATGAACTCAAGAATATCATCAACTATACCGTCCTGCTCGGCTTTATCTGTTACAGCTCGGCCCTGCTGATTCTGGTCATCGACGTGGGACAGCCCCTGCGTGGCTGGTTCATCTTCTGGCACGCCAACGTGCACTCCATGCTCACCGAGGTGGCCTTCTGCCTCTCGTGCTACTTCGCCGTGCTGACCATCGAGTATATTCCCCTGATCCTGGAGAACCGCCAGATCGACAAAGTGCCTTTTTTCCACAACCTGAGCCACAACATGCACGAAGTGATGGCGATCTTCGCCGCCACGGGCGCTTTTTTAAGCTTCTTCCACCAGGGTTCTCTGGGCGGCGTGGCCGGTGTGCTCTTCGGACGGCCCTTCGCTTTCCGTGAACACATCCTCATCTGGCCCTACACCTTCTTCCTGTTCACCTGGTCGGCGGCGGCTTTCGGTCCCTGCTTCACCCTCTTCGTTACCTGGTTGACCGAGAAGATCACCGGCAAAAAGCTGGTCAAGGACAACGTTATCGATCTGCTGGCCAAGATCTCCGGTTGGATGATCACCAGCTACATCATCGTCAAGATCGTTGAGACCCTCTACTGGGCCACCGTAACGGCCCCCAGCAAGGGTTTCAACCTTGGCCAGTTCTACAGCGGAAACGCCTTCTACGGCTACTGGATCCTCTTCGCCGAGCTGATCCTCGGCGGCGTCGTCCCCGGCCTGATCTTGATCACGCCGGCCGGCCGGCGCAACCCGGTGACCCGCGTGACAGCCTTTTTCCTGGGTTGCTTCGGGGTCTGTCTCAACCGTTGGGTGATGGTCCTCCAGACCCTGGCCGCTCCGGTGATGCCCTTCGACAAGTGGGTGCTCTACTACCCCAGCTGGCAGGAGGTGGCCACCACCATCCTGCCCGTGGCCTACGGTATTATTCTGGTCATGATCTCCTACCGCTACCTGCCCATTTTTCCCCAGGAGCGGGAGCTCAATCCCATCGAGGGGTACGAGGCAGGGACGCAAGAGACCCATGTGACCCCCGATAGCAAAGCGACCGCCGCCAAGGGTGCGGCCGAACCGGCCGCGGCATAAGCTGAACGGCACACTGAGGAGGAACACATATGTTACCCTTTAGCTTCGAATGGATCTGGGATACCGGCCACATGGTGTTTCACGGCGGTCTCTGGTACGCCCTCAGCATCATCGGCATGGGCATGACCTATTGCATCGGCAAGGCCGTCTGGGATACCATGCAGGGCAAGGGCGGTCACCACCACTGAGGCCCGCTTGATTCACAGAACTAACCGCTAGACAGCGCTTTGCGCCGGCAGCTTACCACCGGAGCAAGGCGCTGTTGTTTTTGAGGAAAAGCAGATGGATAAACTGATCATCGAAGGGGGGCATGCCCTCAAGGGTGAGGTGGCCATCAGCGGCGCCAAGAACGCCGCTTTGCCCATTCTTTTCTCAGCCCTTTTGACCGACGGGGTCTGCACTTATCACAACATCCCCCGCCTGCGCGATATCTTCTCCACCATCGAGCTGCTGGAGAAACTCGGCGCCCGCTGCACCTTCGAGGGGCACACGGTGACCATCGACGCCGGGGGCATGTGCTGTCACGAAGCACCCTACGATCTGGTGCGCAAGATGCGTGCCTCGGTTCTCGTGCTGGGGCCGCTGCTTGCCCGCTTGCGGCGCGCACGGGTGTCCCTACCCGGAGGATGCGCCATCGGCGCGCGGCCCATCAACCTGCACCTGCGTGGTCTGGAACGCATGGGTGCCAAGATCGAGCTGGAGCATGGTTACGTAGAAGCCTCGGTGGAGAAGCTGCGCGGGAAAGCCATCTATTTTGACGTGGTCACCGTGACGGGGACCGAGAACCTGATGATGGCCGCCACCCTGGCCGAAGGCACCACCATCCTACGCAACGCCGCCCGTGAGCCTGAGATCGTCGCCCTGGCGGAGGCCCTGCGGGGCATGG
>JBNKKA010000102.1:0-15339 GCA_050291585.1 Desulfobacteraceae bacterium | reverse complement strand
CAGAGTGTGACCCGTCATGGCCTTGATGGCGCTTACTGCCAATCGGCGGGTGTGGTCCCCGAAAACGGTTTTAATGGCGCGGGTCTCCATGCGGTCATTGGCCGGCGTGGCCGTACCGTGGGCGTTGACGGTATCGATCTGTTGGGGAGCCAGACCCGCGTCCCTCAGGGCCGCGCGCATGCTGTCGACCGCGCCGGCGCCATCGGGTGCCGGGGCCGTCATATGGTGGGCGTCGGCGCTGAGGCCGTAGCCGCGGACCTCGGCGTAGATGTGCGCCCCGCGGGCCAGGGCATGGGAGCGTGCTTCGAGGATCAGCATGCCGGCACCTTCACCCAGGGAGAGCCCCCGGCGGTGCTTGTCAAAGGGCCGGCAGGGCTGGCCGTCCACCGCATTAATGGCGTTGAAGGCCCCGAAGGTCACCCGCGAGAGGGCCTCGGTACCCCCGCACAGGACCATACGGGAGATGCCGCCCTGGATCAGGTCGTGGGCAAAGCCGATGGCCGTGGCCCCCGAGGAGCAGGCCGTCATGAAGGTGGTCTTGGGGCCGCAACTCCCCAGATGGGTGGCCAGATGATCGGCCGTGGCCGCGCAGCAGAAGCTGGCGAATCGGGAGTAGCGGTCACCGATGGGCCGGCCATTGGCACTGCGGCCAAAAACCGCTTCCGCCTCGAGCATGCCGCCGGCCCCGCCGCCGATAATGACACCGGTGTCTTCAACGAGTGCTTTCGGCAGGGGATAAAGACCTGCATCCTGGAGCGCCTCCAGGCCGGCGCAGAGGGCAAGCTGGTCGGCACGGGAGGTGCGTTTTAGGGAGACGCCGGGGGGCAGTAAATCGGCCGGTTTTAAGTCCACCACCTCACCGGCGATGTGAACTTTGAATTCGGTAGCGTCGAAGACGGTCAGGGGTCTGATCCCGCAGGTGCCGGCTTTGAGGGCCGTGAGGAACTCCGCAGCGGAAGTGGCTACGGCGTTGACCGTGCCCAGGCCTGTGATGACGGTGCGCTCTGCTGACATTTAGTGCCTTGTGATGGGTCCGCATTTGGCCGTACTGCTGAGTTCGGCGTCGCACCCAACCCAGCCTGGGGACATGTATGGAACCGCAGCAGACTACAAAAAACGGACGGGAGTGTCAAGCTGGCAGGCCATGTTTGATAGGTGATAGTATTTGAATATATTATATAAATTGATTTTTACGATCTGGATCGAGCCGGCGGCTTGTGATCAGCCCTCGACACAGATCAAGGGCGGCCCTCTATTCAGATTGAGACCTTTAAAAAAAGATTGAATCCCAAAGCGATTGTCTTTAAGATTCCTCGCTTGGGGACTCCCCAAGGGTGGAAGTGAATTTTATCTTTGATCAAACAATGGAACGAGCTGATGACTGAGCTGATAGACAAGTTGAAAAGCCGTATCATCGAAGTGCTGGAATTGCAGGAGATCGCCCCCGAAGATATCGACCCTGACGAGCAACTTGTGGGCGGGCGTTTCGAGATCGACAGCATCGACGTGATGGAACTGGTAATTCTGCTGGAGAAAGACTACGGCGTTTTCATCGACAGTAAGGAGCTGGGTGCCGAGGTGCTCCAGTCGGTGCGCGCCATGGCCGAGTTTGTCGAAGCAAAAAAAGCGGCCGAATAGCTAAGCGCTTTCTCAAGTCAGGGCTTTTTATCTACGCTTCATCTGCGGGCGGGATAGCGATCGTGATCGCATCCCCCGGCGTGACCTTTCCCCCCTCGATGACCCGGGCAAAGATGCCCTCACGGGGCATGACGCAATCCCCCACCTGATGAAAGATGGCACAGCGCTGGTGGCAGGTTTTACCGATCTGGGTCACCTCCAGTAGGACCTCGCCACCCACTTTGAGGCGGGTGCCCACCGGCAGTTTCCACAATTCGATCCCGGTTGTGGTAATATTCTCCGCAAAATCGCCTGGGTTGACATCCAGCCCCTTGGCGCGGATACGCGCCATGCTCTCGGTGGCCAGCAGACTAATCTGGCGATGCCAGTCGCCGGCGTGGGCATCCCCCACCAATCCCAATCCCACTTGCAGCTCGCCTTGCCCGATATTGGTCTTCTTCTCGCCCTTTTTCGTACTCGTGGAGATGGCCACGACACCTGCGTTTTGCATGCGTTCCCCCTACTGCTTATATTGGCGATCTATTGATAGGTCGACGGTTTCGACCGGTCTATGCCTGTTTGAAACCGCGATTATGACGGGAGGCAGTGTACCACAAATGTCCACAGACAGCCATATATCCATCAGGATTCAATGGGACGGATGGGGGAGGCCAAGAACCCGCCTCGTCGCCACAAGGTGGCGCGGGCGGGCCTTTGGGTTTGGTGGCTGGCGAGCGGTCGAAATGATCCGTGGATCAGTCGGTCAGGTGCTGGCTTCGGGAATTACATCCGAGGAGAGACTCTTGGACACCGCTTCGGAAAACGTGGCTCGCTTGGATTTGAACAGGCTGGGATCGCGCATGGTCTTGAGGATATCGATGCTCTCCTTGAGTCCATGGTTGACCCGGCACAGCTCCAGAGCCATCCCCACCAGCTGCGCCACAGCCTGGACAAAGTTGACATCATTGAGGGTGAACTCCCAGGGCTCGGCGGTATAGATGCGCATGCAGCCGATGAGTTTCCTGGCAGTACTGATGGGCACCGAGAGGATGCTGGCGATGCCCTCCTTGACGGCTGCCTGGGGATACTGGATGCGCGGGTCGTCGGTGACGTCGAAGATCCCCACGGGCTGTTGGTCCTCAAGGGCGCCGGGGATGGAGCGCAGGGCGTTGACCGGCCCCTTCCGGAGATACTCTTCGCTGAGGCCGAAGCTGCCGGCCAGTTCCAGTTTTTGATGCTTTGGGTTGAGCAGGAACAGGGCGCACCCCTTGACCTTGAGGGCCGAACATATCCCCTCGACGGTCACCAGCACAATCTCATCCGGATCGCGCAGCACCGAAATCGCTTTGGTAATCTTGAGCAGGGTCTCATAAGTGACAATCGGTTTCTGCATAGCCGCCTCCTTTTACCATCGGGTGATCCCATAAACGGGGTTCAGTCCGCCTCGCCGTCGAGGTTGGCTGTTGGCGCTCATGGGGACAGGGGCCAGCAAAGCGGTCTGAACGGAGATGAGCATGTGATGCGCCGCTGAACCGCGGGACAGGTCAGATAAACCCAAGCCCCCATGCTGGCATGCGATGAATCGATCATCCGGCCGGAGGGTAGATCAGCACTGATGCGGTGATTGGGGTGTGAATTGCGTCTTCACTTGAATGGCTGAAAGCCTGTCGTGAGAAGATAGCAGAGCCAACTTATAGCGGGGTGGAGGACCCAGATTCAGCGCTGTGGGCAAGTGGATTAGTGACGGCCGATTAGGTTTGGCGGTTTAGAAAACCATTGCCGGATAGTAAAAGCATACCCGTATAACCATTGGTAAGGCAAGCGTAATTTCCGCTTTTCCGTCGGACTTTGACTTAGTGTTCGGCCGCTTTGCCACTTTGGGGCGCATAAAGCGCATACCCGATGCCATAGATGGTCTTGATCACCTGGCTTCCCGGCAGGTGGGCGGCGATTTTTTTACGGATATTCTTGATGTGGCTATCGATGGTGCGGTCGTAGCCCTGGAAATCGTAGCCCTGGACCATGGAGATAAGGTCGCTGCGTTCAAAGACCCGTTCGGGGTGGGCCATGAGGACCTTGAGCAGGTCGAATTCGTTGGGCGTCAGGTGCAGATCCTCCTCAAGGATTGTGACCCGGCGGGTGGCTGTGTCCAGCACAAGGGGACCGAGTTCGATTTTCTCCGTTTTCGCCGTGGGGCGCGTGCGCCGAAGGACGGCTTTGACACGGGCCACCACTTCGCGCGGGCTGAAGGGTTTGCAGATGTAGTCGTCGGCGCCCATCTCCAAGCCCACCAGGCGGTCCACCTCATCCACTTTGGCGGTGAGAATTAGGATGGGCAGATCGGAAAAGGTGCGCACTTCACGACAGATGGTCAGCCCGTCCTTGCCGGGCAGCATGAGGTCCAGAATCACCAGGTCCGGGGGCTGCTGGCGGATCTGTTCCACGGCCTGTTCACCGCTGGCCATTAGGGTCACCTGATAATCGGCCTGCTGGAGATAGTCCCGCAGAAGTGCGGCGATCTTGCGCTCATCCTCAATGATGAGGATCTTGGGCTGGATCGTGGTCATGGTTTTCTCCTCGGTCGTGGCAGGGGAAAGGGCGCGGCGGATGCAGGTAGAACCGGCAGGCTCACCTTTATGGCCAGGCCTTCGGATGGGGAACCATTGGCCGCGCTGATGGTGCCCCCATGGCCTTCGACGATGGTTTGGCAGACCGAAAGACCGATGCCCGACCCCCCGGTGTTGCGGCTGCGGGAGGGATCCACGCGGAAAAGGCGGTCAAAGAGTCGATCCAGGGCCTCTGCGGGCACGCCGGGGCCATTGTCGGCAAAGACAAGCTCCAGTCGGCCCCGAGTCACTCTGGCTGTGATGGTCAGGCGGTCGGCCCCCACGGCGTGGTTCAGGACATTGTGGAGCAGGTTGGTGAAGAGCTGGTGAAGACGCTCGCCGTCCCCCATGACCTTGCAATCTGCAGCGGCGGACAGATCGCAGGTGAGGTTGATGCCCGTCTCACCCAGGCGGTGCTCGAAGAGCTCCAGGACTTGCGCCAGAACCGTCGCGGGGGTCACTGGGGCCAGCTCCAGGGTAAAGCCATCCGCTTCGGCGCGGGACAGCTCGTGCAGATCCGAAACAATGTTGATGAGGTGGCTCACCTCGGCGTGCAGGGAGGCCACCGCCTCGGGGGTGATGGGACGCACCCCGTCCTGAACAGCTTCGATCTCTCCCAGGAGGACGGAAAGGGGGGTACGCAGCTCATGGGAGATGTCTCTCAACCACTGGTGCTGGCGGCGCACATAGCGCTCCAAGTTGGCGGCCATGGCGTTGAAAGCCCCCGCCAGCTGACCCAGCTCATCTTCTCTGTTGGTGACGGGGATGCGGGTGTCGAAGCGGCGCTGGCCAAGCTTGCGGCTGGCATCGGCCAGGCGGTTGATGGGGGCTACCAGGTGTTTGCTGAACCCTACGGCCAGGGCGCAGCCGATAATCAGGATGATGACGCCTACCCAGATGAGAATTTGCACCTGACGTTGCATGAAAGCCTTGTCCACCGGGTAGATCAGGGCACCGCTGATGTCCACGCCCAGCCAGCCCACCGTGCGCCCATCCACCTTTAGGGGATGCATATCTTCGATGGCGCTCATCTCGGGAATCCCGCAAATATAGGCCGTGCGGGCATCGAAGAGGGTCAACCGGCGCGCCAGCTGCATGAGGTCGATGGTCTGACGCAGGGCGGCCGGGTCCTTGAGTCTGTCGTTGCCCACATCGGCCTGGCGGCTTTGGGCGTTGTTTTGAGATGGCGCCGGTTCGTCCGTTGCCCTTTCGATAGTGGGTGAGCCCACGGTGCTTTTGGGGGTGTTGAGTTCGCGCTGATCACGCCAACGGCGCGGCATGCGGCCCCCCGTGCGGATGAAC
Source organism: Desulfobacteraceae bacterium (assembly GCA_050291585.1). GTDB lineage: Bacteria > Desulfobacterota > Desulfobacteria > Desulfobacterales > Desulfosarcinaceae > JASJCL01. The sequence goes on along the minus strand of JBNKKA010000102.1, from coordinate 9,814 downwards.
CACTGCCAGCGCCGCGGCCTGGTTTGAAAAATCTCCCAGCTACCATCCTGGGCATAGACCTGCTCGATTTTGGGTAATAAATTGGTGATAATGCGGTTTTCACGCTCCCGAAGGTAGGTGTGAAAATTGCGTTCCGAAAAATACTGCACCGACACCAGAATCATGCTGGCGGTGAGGAGGGTAAAGAGCACGAAGGCGCCCAGTATTTTCAGGGAGAGGCGGATCTGCATTGTCATTTTTTCGATGAAACCAAACCATGCATATAATTATTTGTGATGGCGGATAGGCAACAGACAATTGGTGTCCGTTGTAGCAGCCTCCCCCAAAAAATGAAATAGAGCGGCCGTCTTTAGAAAAATGCGACGGCGCTGGGGGCTGGCCCCCGCGCCGTTCGTCCTGACCTTGAAGTTTGGACCTTATTGAGCCTTGGCATAAACCTTATCCGTCGGCATAGGGACGGCCCCAGGTCGTGTGGCGTTTCATCACCCACCCCACCTGACCATCGCCAAGGGTGACACAGAGCCAGCCGTCCGATGTGGCCCGTACGCCCAAGTAGGTTCCCTGGGGGACCTGCATGATGATGGGCTGGTGGCGGCCGGGACTCTGGCGCACGTTGAGCAATTGCACCGTAACCTGGGTGGCCCCGAGTTCATGGTATTGGCCTCCCCTGTGGGGGCGATAGGGTTTGCCTTGCCAACGCTGGGGGGCCGGACGCGGTCGCCGGGGGGGCGGGGTGTGGTGGACCACCACCTGGGGCTGGTTAAAGGCGCCCGCTATTGCGGCCCCGGTGACCAGACCGATGCCCAGGAGGCCGGCGCCTACGGCGTGCAGGTGGACGTTGTGGTGGCGGTTGTGGTGTCTATGGTGCTGTTGCGGGTGATGAGGCCTCGGACGATGGCCACGACCTGCCCAAGCCGGCAGGGCCAAGGTGAGAACCAGGAGAAGCGCCAAACTGGTCGTTAGGGTTTTCTTCATGGTTTACCTCCAATTCGTTTTTGGTTGAGGCTGGTGAGCGCCGACTCCAAAATCTTTGCATGACGCTACGATTGCTTGCCACGGGTCCCAATCTAATGATCAAATGTGGAGGAAATGTGGAGGGAAGGTGGGATATTTGAGGAGGGGGGCAAGAGTGGCTAAGAAACTATTCTCAGCCCTGTCCAGTGCGAAGGTGGTTGCAGATGAACGCACAAGTGAGCCAGTCAGACAGCCGCCAAACCTGTGGAGTGGCTGCAATCGAGGCAATACATTTGGCCCACTGGCGAACTGGTTTACCCGCTCACCGAGCTATACCCGTTTCTGGGCCTCCTCTGAGATTTTGGTCACCATCTCCTGATAAAGGCTGTCGGCAGGCAGGCCGTCCTTTAAAACTTTGGCGTACTCCTCGATGCGCTCCAGGGCTTCGGTCTGGTGCTGCAGGATGGATTCATACTGGCGCTGGAGGCCAAAGACGTTGTCGATACGTGAGCCGAGATTCTTGAGCATCAGGCGCACCTGGTCTTCGGGGAGGCCTTTTCGATTCTCCAGCAGCACCAGCATCTGCTGGTGGAGGGTGCGGTAAATCTCCAGGGTTTTTTCTGAGTTGATGAAGCCGCGGTATTGGATGAGGCGTTCGAGCTTCTGTTTGAGCTCCTCCAGAGGGATGGGCTTCATGATGTAGTCGAAAGCGCCCAGTTTCATGGCCTCCACGGCGGTCTCGATGGTGGCGTAGCCCGTCATCATGATCACTTCGGTCTGGGCGGCGTTGTCCTTGAGCCAGCGAAGCAGGGCCATGCCTCCTTCGAGACTCCCCTGGGGACCGGGCATGTTCTTGTCCGTCAGAACAATGTCGTATGTGTTGGTTTGCAGGTATTCTATGGCAGTGTCGACATCCTGGGCCGTATCCGCCTGGTAACCGAGTTTTTGAATGAATTCGGACAGCAGATCGAGGATCGGAATTTCATCATCTGCAATCAGGATACGTACGTCCATTGAGGTTCCTTGCTTGGTTGTTTAGGCGCGCTGTGAGCGGCTCGTTGATACTGAATGCAGAATTCGCTGCGTCCTGCGTCTTCCCAATAAAGTGGCCTTATGTTTATTCCGGTATCAATCGGTCTATCATGCGTTCTGTAATAAATCTGAGGGGTTGAGTTGATAGCGTTTGATCTTTTCCACCAAGGTGGTCCGCTTTAACTGAAGTAGCTTGGCAGCTCGGTTTTTTACCCAGTCCGATCTCTCAAGTGATTGTAAAATAAGAGATTTTTCAAATTCAGTAACCGCCGTATTGAAAGAAATCCCATCTTCATCGATATCGATCTGGGGCGGCGCCACCACCACACTGGCGCTGGTGCCGCGTATTTTTTCGGGCAGATCGACGGGCTCCAGGCGACCCTCCTGGCGCAGAACCACCATGCGTTCGACCAGATTTTTCAGTTCACGGATATTGCCGGGCCATTCGTAGGCCTGCATGAGGGTGAGGGTCTCGGGTGCGAAGCCGGAGACCCTGAGATCGTTCTTTTCGGTGACCATGGCGCAGAAATGGGTGGCGAGAATGGGGATATCGGAGCGACGGTCTCGCAAGGGGGGCAGTAGGAGGGGGATAACGTAAAGGCGAAAGAAGAGGTCTTCACGGAACTGACCCGCTTCCACGCGCTCCTCCAGATTGCGGTGGGTGGCTGCGACCACGCGGATATCCACCCGAATGGTGCGGTTGCCGCCCACCGGCTCGAATTCGCCCTCCTCGAGCACCCGCAGGATTTTGACCTGCAGATCGGGACTCATGTCTCCGATCTCGTCTAAAAAGATGGTCCCGCCGCTGGCCTGTTCAAACTTGCCTATCTTGGAGTTGGTGGCGCCGGTGAAGGATCCTTTTACATGGCCGAAGAGCTCGCTTTCCAGGAGATTTTCGGGGATGGCACCGCAGTTGATCGATACAAAGGGTTTGCCCGAGCGTTTAGAGTTCATGTGGATCGCCTTGGCAGCGAGCCCCTTGCCGGTACCGGTTTCACCACTGATTAGGATGGTACTGTCGCTGGAAGCAACCTTTTCGATGGTGTTGAATACGGCCCGAATCTCTTTGCTCTGGCCGATGATACCGTTGATCTTGAGTCTTGCCATGGACCATCCTCCGCCGCCATCCGTCCCTGGGTCTCCGGGTGACATGCGGGGGTCCAGTTCCAGGGTGTCAGCGTATTATGCGTGCTAGTTCAATTCTCTTAAAATATAGCAAAGTTTGCTTAAAAAGCAATACAAGGGCTGGAAAAAGCAGCTTTTATTCTCTAAACTGGGAGGCGTCGATAGGGATTAAGGAACAGGAGGTGGCTATGAAGGCTCTATCCGTTACCTATGACGATGATGGCGATAGTGTCGCCCCACCTGCGGATGCTCAAGAAGAGGATTGGGTCGAGGTGTGCGAGCGTTTTGAGGGCGACGTCCACCGCTTGAGGGATGCCGGTGAAGTGGTGGGATATAATGCCCTATACGTTTGCTACGATGAGGACAATCTGCCGACCCACTATCTGGTGGCTGAAGATGCCGAGCTGCAGCGCGCCCGCCGGCGAGTGTTCCTCCGCAAACTGGGACGTTAGCTTTTTCCAATGGATTCAGTCGGAAAGCGTTATGCTCTGGACGGGGATGCATCGGTGTTCGAAGCCGATGCGGCTGCCTTCTGACGATAGGTGTCCACCAGTTTGAGGAAAATTTGCATCTCCTCTTCGTCCTGGAAGGTGCTTTTGGGGATGGCGTAGTGCAGTATGCCCTTGGTGATAAGGTAGAGCAGGCGCTCGTCCTGACCGGTCCACTCTACCGTTGACCAGGGGTGGGACTGGTTGTGGTCACCGGTGCTCACCTCAAAATGTTGCGGCGTGATCTGCATGATGCGCGGCTGGGAAAAGCTGTTCTCCTCATCCTTGCGCAATTCTTTCTTGAAGTCCTTTTTAAATTGCTGAATTACCGAGCGTTCTCGAAAAAACCAGGCCAGCACCGAGAGGCCGGCAAAAACCAGCAAAACGATCAGTGGGTTGCCGTTAATGGCAAACATCAGGCAGATGAAAAGCAGCACGGCTTCAACCATGAGAAAGCGTTGTAGCATCAGCTTTTGGCCAAAGGCCGAGTGGCGCAGCATGCGCTTCTGCAGGGCAATCAGATCAGCGAGACTGTTGTGGTATGCGAGCTTCAAAGCAGCGTAAATGGCCCATGATTTAAGGGTTGCGGGTTATTTTAAGGTCCAGGGCCGGTGTCCCAGCGAGACACTTATAGTACACCTGCCCATCAAAACCAAGCCCCCTCTCGCAGTTTGTCAGTCGCCAGATCCTCGCCAGCGTCGATACGCGGTTAGATCCTTTTCCAGCAGATAGAGGCAGAAAAAAAAGAGCAGGGTGTCATCCAATTGCCCGAGGAAGGGGATGGTATCGGGAATGGCATCTATGGGTATGACCAGGTAGGCTGTGAAGATAACCAGGGCGATAACGAAGCGCCAGGACACGCCATGATAACGGCCGCGCAGCAGATCCCAGATCAGGGCGGCGAAAGTGCGCAGGTCTCTGAGGATACGGGCCCAGAAACCGGGCTGGAGGGGGATTTTACGAGGCATCGATTCGCTTCGCTTTCAGGTTCTTGGTGGCGGGTTCAGGCCCCGCAAGATAGTTACCATTTATGAGGGCTTTGATGACGTTGTGCTGGTGTAGGCTGAGCTCCTCGAAGCGGATGCCAACCCCGTCGGGGGCTCGGCGAACCACCTGGCCGGCGATGGCGCAACCGCGCTTGCTTTCCGGAGTGCTCAGGGAGAGCACCACCTTCTGCTCCTGGCCCATGGCCTGATCGGTCTCTATATAAGCGCCCCCGTAGCTGATATCACGCACAAGGGTCTTGTAAGTCCAGTCACTCAAGTCCATATCGACGGCCATGAGGCAATCCAAACGATGGTGGCGGCGCTGCTCACTGGCGGGACTGCGGGTCTCGTCCAGCCGCCGCCGGCTCTCCAGCAACAGGCTCATCAGGGGCCTGAGGATGGTGCGATGTCCTGAGGTCATCTGGTAGTCCATGTCGATCATGGGCCGGTTCCAGGTGAGGATCTCCAGGGCGGCGTCGCTGCCCGTTAGCCGGGTCGCCCGGGCGTTCACCAGGGTGCCTTCGTCAAAATAGAGATAGCCCATCTGATCACTGGTGCTGACCTCCAGGGTGCAGGTCTTGCCTTCCAATTCGAGCATCTGCAGGAAGGAGGGCAGGCTGATACCGTGGACCTGGCCGCCGTAGTCCACCTGCAGCTCGGCGAGCACATATTGGGTCAGACGGTCGCCATCCACCGGCTCGCTGAGGACTTGGGGACCCTTGAGTTCATTGAGCCTGGCGCGTATCAGGGCCGATGCGTTGACCGCCAAGGCGATGGCTTTGATCTCCGGCTGGTGGCGATTCAGGTGGACCATCAATTTAAGACCCTCATTGCCATCTTGCCCAATAGCCACCAGCATGAGATCGACTTTGAAGTGGGTCGTTATCGTGAGCGCCTCCTGATCATCGCCCGCTGTCATGATATGAAAGTAGCTGCCTTTGCTTTTGAGGAGGCCCACCAGGTTGCGCAGCATCACCGGGTCGCTGTTTACCACAAGGACGCTCTTCATGGGCCGTCTCCTCCGGCGGGTGGGATCGTTCGCATCATCACATGGGCGCCTGGCTGGGAGAACACCGGCAGCCCTCCGTCAAATTGATCGTGCGTAAAGCTTACGCCTCTGGGCCTAAAGCTGCAACTTTAAGCCGATGAATCCTCGTTCTGGCAGGTGCGCTCCTCGACGTCGTCTTTGAGGTAATCGTAGAGCCTGCCTGTGTAGTTGCACCTCTCGGCGGCGCGGGTTTTCTGGACCAAATAGTCGCGCGTATCATCCAGGCCGTCCAATTGCAGGCGGATCAGCAGCAAGCGGGTCAGGTCCTGGTCCTCGCGCTGGGAAGGGTCCACCAGCTTCATCAACTTTTTCAGATCCTCCGCTTGATCGCGGAGACTGGTATCGATGCGAATAAGCTTTTCCGTCATGGGGCTGCTGCTCCTGTGGGGGGCGCTGAAGGTGTTTATCTGGCTGTGCATGCAGGCGCAGTCTACCTTCTCAGCAGGCTCTGGACAAGGTGTAATTCGGTTTGCGGACAAGGGGTGTAGCTTGACTGCTCGGACCGGGTACATACTTTGTTTGAAGTTCCGCCCTACACGCAGGACCGGGGCCAACTCAACTGAATTGAAAGGAGTCTCCCATGGGTGACGATAAAGCGAAGAACCTCTGCGGCCACGTGGAGGATGAACTCCATGTCAATAGCCCCGCAGCCTATATCAAGCTGATCCAGCCGGCCCGGCACTATTGCCAGGGTTGCGGTCGCAGCGCCGTCAATGCCGAAAGCCTCTGCAAACCTCAAAAGCTTCCTTAGGGAGCCAGCCCCCTGCTCAACAAGCGCCTCCCGGTCGGGTCTGACTCGGCCGGGAGGCCCCTGTTCCCCAGCCTTTCAATTCAACAAATCCGACATTTAGCTGTTTGGCTCGGACAATCCCACCAGCCCCACCTGCAGATCCATTACGTTGGTCCGCGTGGGACCCGTAATAAGCAGATCGCCAGTGGCCGCCAACAAGGAATAGGAGTCATTGTTGGCTATCGCCTCGACCGGGTCGAGATACTTGGCCGTCGCCCGGGCCAGTGTGTCCCCGTCCACGATGGCGCCGGCGGCGTCGGTGGGGCCGTCGTTGCCGTCTGTGCCTCCGCTGAGGAGGACGGTGTGGGGGACTCTGGCCAGGTATTTCGCCGCCGCAAGGGCCAGTTCGGTGTTACGGCCGCCTTTTCCGTTGCCGCTTAGGGTCACGGTGGTCTCCCCGGCCGAGAGGAGGCAGATGGGGGGCGCCATGGGGTTACCGGAATGGCGGACCTCCGTGAGGATCTGCGCCAGGAATCGGGCTGCATCGCGGGCCTCGCCCTCAAGACGGCTGGTCAGAATCAGGGGGCTGTAGCCCAACTTCCTGGCGGTGATTCGGGCCGCCGCAAGGGCGTCCTGGTTGCTGCCCACGACAAGGTTGGTGACCCGCTCAAAGGCTGGATCCCCGGCGCTGGGGGTGTCGGCAATCTTCCCGGCCGCCCCCCTCTCCACTGTCTGGCGGACCGTGGCAGGGATCTTGTCGAGGAGATGGCGGCGTTCCAGAACTTTCAAGCAGTCGGCAAAGGTGCTGCTGTCGGGAACCGTGGGCCCCGAGGCGATGACGTCCAGGTCGTCGCCCACCACGTCGGAAAGCAGCAGGCTGATGACGCGCGCCGGAGCGGCGGCTTTAGCCAGACGGCCGCCTTTGATGGCCGAGAGGTGCTTGCGGATGGTGTTAACCTCGTGAATGGTGGCCCCCGAAGCCAGTAGAAGGCGGGTGGTGGCCTGTTTGTCGGCCAGACTCAGCCCGGGCAGGGGCAGAGGCAGGAGGGCCGATCCTCCGCCCGAGATGAGGCAGATTACCAGATCTCTGGAACTCGCCTGGCCCGCCAGTTCAAGTATGGCCTCTGCCGCTTCACTGCCGCGGGAATCGGGTACCGGGTGGGCGGCCTCGTAGAGTTGACAGTGTTCAAGGGGGGCATCGTGGCCGTATTTGACGCAGATCCTGCCGGCGGAAATCCGGTCTCTTAGGAGCACCTCCATGGCCGCCGCCATGGCCGCCGAAGCCTTACCTGCACCGACGATGTAGAGCTTGTCGATCCGGTCCAGATCGATGGACGTCCGGTCGATTGTTAACAGCCCACCTTGGCGCGCGACCACTCGGGCGATGCAGGATTCCGGCCGTACCGCGTCCACTGCGGCCATGAAAATTTCGTACGCATGTTGACGCAGGCGGGCAACAGCTTCGGAAGACTTGGGCGCTTTGGGAGAGGTCGGCATGGGGGCTCCCTAATTATTCTATAACTATTCGTCAAAAAATCAGTGGTTTTTCATATATTTTTTCCATAGCCGAATACGGGAGTCAAGTCCCCTGAAATCACTTTTGGTAAACGATTGACAGGTAAGCGAGGAGGAACCATTCTGTAAGTGTACTTAAACCGCTTCGGTAACCAATTGAGGAGATTGAAATGCTGCCCATCTACTTGGACAAAGAGAAGCTTACCGTGGACAATCTGGTGACCATCGCCAGGGAAGGGACGGGCGTGGCCATCTCTGAGGCAGGGGCCGAGCGGGTGATGCGCACCGGCGCACTTGTCGACCGCTGGGTTAGGGAGAAAAAAGTGCTCTATGGCATCACCACCGGTTTCGGGGCGCTCTGCGACGTGACCATTCCAGCGGAGGATACTCGCCAGCTCCAGGAGAACATCCTCATGAGCCACGCCGCCGGAGTGGGGCGGCCCCTCCCCGACGAGGTCGTGCGGGCCGTCATGGCCCTGCGGGTCCACGATCTGGCCCTGGGGCACTCGGCCATTCGCCTGGACACCCTGCGCTACCTGGCGACCTTCCTCAATGAGGGGGTGGCCCCCATCGTTCCGGAGAAGGGCTCGGTGGGCGCCAGTGGCGACCTGGCCCCCATGGCCCATCTGGGCCTGGTGCTCATCGGCCGGGGGGAGGCCAACTACAAGGGGCAGCGCCTGCCCGGAGGGCATGTGCTAGAACGGCTGGGGCTGGCGCCCCTGGAACTATCCGCTGGCGAGGGCCTGGCCCTGATCAACGGCACCCAGGTGATGACGGCCCTGGCCGCCCTGGTGATCCACGACGCCATGGCTCTATCCAAGCTCTGCGACATCGCCTGCGCCCTGAGCCTCGAGGTCCTCATGGGTAGTAAGAGCGAGTTCGACCCCCGCATCCACGCCGTGCGGCCCCACCCGGGCCAGATAGCCACCGCCGACAATATGCGCCGCCTGACGGCCGAGAGCGAACTGATCGCCTCCCATGAGGGCTGTACCCGGGTCCAGGACGCCTACACCCTGCGCTGTTCGCCTCAGATCCACGGCGCCAGCAAGGACGCCGTGGCCCACATGGGCCGTGTGATCGATATCGAAATCAACAGCACCACCACCAACCCCCTGATCTTTGCCAATACCGAGGAGGTCCGCCTGGGGGGCAACTTCCACGGTCAGCCGGTGGCCATGGCGGCCGACTATCTCAGCATGGGTCTGGCCGAATTGGGATCGGTGTCGGAACGGCGCATTGAACGCCTGGTAAACCCGCAATTGAGCGACTTGCCCGCCTTTCTGGTGGCCGAGGGCGGCCTCAACTCCGGCCTGATGATCGCCCAGTACACCGCCGCCGCCCTGGTATCGGAGAACAAGGTGCTTGCCCACCCGGCCTGCGTGGACTCCATCCCCACCTCGGCCAACAAAGAGGACCACGTGAGCATGGGCACCATCGCCATCCGCCAGGCTCGCGAGATCCTCGATAACGTGGCTCATGTGGTGGCCATCGAACTCCTCTGCGCCGCTCAGGCCTGCGACTTGCTCAACACCCGCCAGGCCATGCAGGCCGGCAAGGGGTCTCATGCCGCCTACCGCATCATCCGGCGCCATGTGGCCTACATGGAGAGGGATCGCGATCTGTACAGGGATATCGAAACCATGGTATCGGTCATGCGCAGCGGCGCCATCGTGGCAGAGGTGGAGAAGGAGATCGGTGAGCTGAGGATTTAAGCCCGCCAAGGCTCACGCCGCCATTCGATCCGCTCTGAAGTGAGGATGCATGGATTCACCTCTCGACCTTGACAAAAATGATGACGGCGCAGATATCGCCATGCGGCTTTGCCGCATGCCGGCCTTCGCGGTCGCCTGGGTAGGGCGCTTCTATGACCCGGCCGAGGTGCAGCTGTTGGCCCTGTGTGATACGGAGGGGACGGGGGCGGCGGTGTTGTGCGACC
>JBNKKA010000101.1:0-15352 GCA_050291585.1 Desulfobacteraceae bacterium | reverse complement strand
GGCCTGCCATTGCGGCGGCCGCCTCATTGAAGTGGCACAGGCGGCGATCGCGATTCAAAATCAACATCGCCACGGGGGCTTTGTCAAAAAGCACGCCGGGCTCGATCCGGTCGGGCATGTCCGACCTTGTCCCCAAATCTGAAACACGCTGATTCAGATCTTCCTTGACTGGTTTTTTGGGCATTCCCATTTCTTTAGTCGTGTGGTCATTCTTCGCATGTCGCCTCAATGAGGTGTATTTTCAAGGCTCAGAACGTTTTACAAGCCTTTCGGCATCCTTTCATGTAACATTGTGGTAACCCAGTTTAGCCCAAGTAGCAATCCTGAGCCGGAACACAAGCAGATTTACCGCAATCTGGGGCTCAGCGAAGTCCCGCTGCCAAGGAAACTACATGCTGTAGAATGAGTAGTGACCATAAATCTGGCTGCGCCCAGCAACGACGCCGATCCTTGATTTATATTGGCGAACTTGGGCTAGTTTCCACAGATCCCATTGATATTGTCCCAGTATTTGGGATCCGTATCCACCTCCCACTGGGTACAGATGATATTGCCCGGATCGAACTGGTAGGTGTCGCATCGATAGGGATTCATCTCCTCATAGGTATCAAATGCCTCCACCAGTTCGATGGATCCTGACGCCCAGATATCGGGATAGGTTGTGCAGGGGCATAGCGGTGGACTGGTGCTTGCGCAGGCGCTCGCCGTCTTTGCGTTGAAATCGGTATACGCGGCAACGGCGTCGGACAACTCCGAAGGCAGCACATGGAGATAAAAGAAATCGTAGCCCGTACGCTTTTCGGCATATCCGCCCCACTTCTTGCGATATCCGATCCCCGAGCGCCTATAGACGTAATAACGCTGGTATTCGGGCACCGCGTCCTGGCCGTCGCAATCCTGATCGATGCCGTCATTCTCTACTTCGTCTGCACCCGGGTAGATGGTAGCATCATTATCGTTGCAGTCACCGGCCGGTGAACCACAGGAGGAGGAGGCGTAATAGCCATCGCCGTCACCATCCACGGAGAGACCTTCGTCGACCTGGCCATCGCAGTTGTTGTCCTTATCATCACACACTTCGGCATTTCCGGGAAAGCGGTCCTCGTCAGCGTCATCGCAGTCATCACCGCCTGACGCGACACTGTCGCTGCCGTCGCCATCCTCGTCATTCTGGGTCCTGCAAACGGCGATATCATTGGGATCGATGTAGTCACCCGCGTTGAGGGTGGCGAAGATATCCGTAATCGGCCCACTCAGACTGATCGGTATGGTGTTGCAAACAGGCAGGGGCGATCCGTCTGGCCCATAGTGCCCCTCTGAGTCACCTTCCGCGGCGGCATAGACCGTAGCCAGTGAAGCGGGACTGCCGTCAACCACAGATCTGAAGCTCGCTCCGGAGGGTCGTCCACACTCCCCCCGCGCTCTTTGGCGAAGCCATTCACTGCGATTCTGAAGGATTTCACCCCGCACCCGTTCGCGCATGGTACTGAACTCCTGGGGATCGAGAGTTCCCTTGGAGACGGCCAGGTTACGGGCGAACCCCGGCCCCATCTCCCGCGCCAGGGCCGTTGCGAGGGCGTCGAAAGCGGGGTCGCTCAAGGTGTCCGAAAGCCCGTCTATGGCCCCAATAAGCTGGGCCGGCGAAAGGATGCTGGTGTCTTCCCGCAAAGCATCTTCAACCGCTTCAATGGCGGTTCGAACCTCAATGACTTTGACTTTGATCTCAGCGGCGGCATCCTGAAGATCGGCCACACCTGGGATTGCGCGCTGAGCCTCGATAATGCGCATCCGCAGATTCTCGCCAATGGGACCACCGATGACCTGCCCCAGGATACCCAGTTTATCCAGGCGCTCGGTGATTTTCTGCTGGAAGCCGCCCGGATCGAGAACCCCATCGACAAGGTCTTCTATTTCGGTGAGGGTTTCATCGATCTTGGCCGATTCCTGTATTTTCGCCAGGACTCTGGTTCCGAATCCCGAGGTCCTGATGGCCCTGATGATTTCAAGGCGCGCATTGCGTATAAATCGGGAGCGGGCAGTTTTTTTCTCGGCCTCAGTCAAGGCGTTTACGGTCTGACGTTCCATCTCAAGACGGGCGATCAGTCTCACCAAGGTCGCGATATTTGACTGCCGATCAAGGGTGGAGAGGTTGCAGGCGGACGCCAGTTCTCTGGCCTTTCTTTTCAGCCGGTCGATATATTCGGAATAGTCCCGCTGCACATGGCTGGCTTCGCGGTAGATTCGATTTCTGCGGTCATGGGCCCGGAAAAGCCGGAAGAAGCCGATCACGAGTCGCGCCTGGGGCGGGAGAAAGGACTCTACCAACGACGCCTGTTGGGATCCATTCGATCCGTCCGTCGCGCTGGGTTGTACTATTGTCTCTGTATCGACAGGGTCGGCAGCCGGCGTGACAACAATCACCTCGCCCTCCTCCTCATCGATAAAGAGTTCATCCAGGGCTCTTTGGGGATCTGAGGTGCGCGCGTAAGTTTCCACATAGACCAGCTGGTCCCCGGCGAAACCCAGCATGATCTGATCCCCCAGCACCATCAGGCTGCCATCGATGCCCGCCTCGGTAAGATCCAGTTCGGTTAAGTCCTGACCGGCCAGTATCTGCATGACCGTCGTTTTATCCATGGGGAGCTCAAACTCCATGGGGTCATAGAATCGGGGATAGAGGGCTGCATCTTCCGCCGTGGTCTCAATGGGGACGACGAAGGCGATCTCACCGTCGACGATATCCAAACGGACGCCCATTTCGATGTAGGACCACTCCTCGGTGACAATGATCTTGCCTTCGACTTCATCTGCGGATTTTGAAAAGGTGTCCGGTGGGCCAAGGTTGGAGAGAAAGACCGGCCGCCGGTCCTCCACTTCAATTGCGAGCGCCCTTTCGAGGGTCATATCGCCGCCTGGCATTTTGGGGTCAAAGAGATCTGATGTCGGTGGGTTCGTATTGCTGCCGCCTCCTCCGCCACCACCTCCACATCCATGCGCGAAGACAACCCATACGAATATCATGAAAACTACTGATAAATAATTACGCTGTACCATTATCCGTCCTTTCTCTGAAATTCGCAGCAAGGCAATCCAGTTTCGTCAGCTCAAATCACTCTACAATACAGGTCATTAGGATTGGTAAAAAAGTCCGAATTATGGGGCCGCCAGCCGTTTTTCTTATCCCTCCGCACGTTTCTGCTAATTATTGTTTGTCCAACAATTTTCTGATCCGTAATTTTGGCCTAATACATATTCTCGGGGCTTGCCTTTAACTGCTGCGGATAGGATATTTTTTGGCTGCCGCAACAGGTCTTGGTATCCTACTTCGCCATAAATATAGGTAAACCAGTATACATATTCTGTTACCTTTATTTCCCAAGAATAGTTGGGCCGGAGGAAATGGGTTCTGGAATTAACCAGTGGCCATCCAGAAACGGTTTTTCTCAGATGGCGGGCGGGCCAGATTTCAGGCGTTGGCTGACAAATCCAGACCCCAAGCCTATTCGTAAAATAGACCAAAAAAACAACCATATTCCTCCGGTTTAGATACATCAGAATTGCAAACACCGTACCGGCAGCGAGGAGCTTGCTCGCCAGCCTTGAGCTGGGGTGCAGTTCGCAGGGCAACTCGTAATTGCATTGACCGCCCAGAAGGGCTCTTAGGATCGTTTAGGGCGCCAACAACGGCAACCGGATTCTGAATCGCGTCCCCTGATCCAGTTGCGAGTCCACCTCGATACTGCCCTTGTGTTCTTCGACAAGTTTGCTGGTCACCAGAAGCCCCAGACCGGTTCCCTGGGGGCCTTTGGTGCTGAAGAAGGAGGAGAAGAGTTTAGACCTGACCTCCTCACTCATCCCCGAGCCGTTGTCACTCACATCCAGTTGAATGGTTTGATCCGGCCCCAGACCGGTGGTGACGGTGACGCGGTGTTGTTTGCCCAAATTGGGGTCGTCGCGGCAGGCGTCGATGGCGTTGGAGACCAGGTTGAGGAGGCTGCGGTGGAGGCTGCGCTGGTCCAGCAGAACTTCGCCGAGATCGGATGACAGGTCCATTTCGAGAGACACCTTGTTCTCTTCGGCCACCGCCTGCATAAGCTCGACCACCTCTTCGGCGATCTCGTTGGGCCGGCAAGGAGCCATTTCGGGTTGGCGCTCCTTGGAATAGGTGAGCAGATCCTGAACCAGCTCGGCGGTGCGGCCAATGTTGCGCTGAACCATGTTCCAGCCGGCGCTGAGCTTCTCCCGGTTCTCCTTCTCGATGCCGATGTTGACCATGTAGCTGCCACCCTTGAGACCGTGTAAAATGTTTTTCACACAATGGGCCATGCCGGCCACGGTCTGTCCAACGGCAGCCAACCGCTCTGCGCCGAGGAGTTCTCTTTCCAGTCGCTTGATCTCCCGAAGGTCTTGAAAAAAAGCCACAAGGCCCATCTTCTTGTGCTTCCGATGCAAAATGGTGCCTGAAAACCGTACCGGTATATCCCCCCCTGTTTTGGGGGCCACGGTGGTCTCCATCCAGGGCAGGCTCCACTCTTTGGCGTTTACACCGCCAGGCAGCTCATTGAAGGCGGTGATGATATTTGGCGGAAAGATCTGATGAGATTTCTTTTTATTGACAACCTCGTCGCCGCCATAGCCAAAGATGGATTCGGCGGCCGGATTGAAGATCACTACCCGGCCCGATTCGTCGGTGGCCACGATGCCATTGTTGGAGCTGTTGATCAACTTGGCCTGAAATTCGGCCCGCTGTTTAATGTCCTGCTCCAAAAGGGCGTTTTCAATGGCGACCCCGATGCGATTGGCGATGAGTTCCAGCGAACGCAGTTCATGGGGACCGAAGAGTTGGGCCGTACGACCAGAGGCGCGAATCACGCCGATGCTGTTTTTCGCCTTGTCGAAAATGGGGATGTAAACCAGCGATTTTAACCCCTCGGCGTGCAGTATCGACACCTCCTCATTGCTGGGCACTTGTGAGAGGTCCTGAATAAGCTTCAACTGTCCCTCCTGGGCCACCTTCACCACCATGCTCTGATCATCTGCCAACCGGTTTTGAAAGCAGACGTGCTCGGAATATCCATGGCTGTATTTGAGGTTGTAGCGGCCATCGGGTCTGCGGATGAAGATGCAGATACCGGCCAGCATGAAGATGCCGGCCACCTCCTCGATGGCGGCCTTGATGCGGCCCTCCAGTCCCAGCGGGCTGCTCAAAGTGGCATAGATGGAGCAATAGGTGGCCAGCTCTTTGGTGTGCTGCTCGCGCTCTTGTTCGGCCTTGCGGTCTTCAGTTTTATCCCAGATGGTTTCAATGGCGCCCACAACATCGCCCTCGGGGGTTTTGAGGGGCGCGGCGGTGAACCAGCACCATTTGCCCTCATCACCCAGGTGGGAGAAAAAGGTTTCGGCCTCATAAGCGCCATCGATGAGGGCCGATTTGCGCCATTGGCTGCCGTACAATTGTTGGATCTGGGCTTCATCGATCTGATCCAGGATCACGTCGGCCATGGAGGGGCGTTCGCAGTCATAGAACGGGGCCCAGGATTTGGACGTGCCGATGATCTGGTCTGCGGGGCATTCGCTGAGTCGTTCCAGGGCTTTGTTCCAGTGGGTCACCAGGTGGGAGTTGTCGATGACAAAAGTAGGAATAGTACTGCCGTTGATGATTTGGGCCAGGGTCTGTTCATTGGCGCGTAATTGGGCCATTTTTTGGACGAGCTCGTTGGCGTTGTCCTGGTAGGCTTTTTCGGCCTGCCGCCGCTCGGTGCGGTCCCAAAGGGTTTCAATAACGGCGATGATACTGCCGTCCGGCGCTTTGATGGGGGCAGCCGTGAAGAAGAGCCAAGCGCCATCTGAACCCAGGTGGGGGAAGAACTCTTCCGCCTCGTAGGCGTTCTCGATAAGGGGCGATTCTTGCCAACGGGTGCTATACAGTCGCCACAACTCCTCCTGGCTGACTTCGTCAAGTACCATATCGGCCATGGTGGGCCGTTTTTCGGATCGGAAGGGTTTCCACTGGTCCTCGGTACCCACCATCTGCTTTGCAGGATACCCGGTGAGCTTTTCGCAGGCCTTGTTCCAATGTGTCACGCGGTGGTGTTGGTCGATGACAAAGGTGGGGATGGAGGTATTGTTGATGATTTGCGCCAGGGCCCGTTCGCTGGAGACCAGGTTCTGGCGGGTCTCGCGGCCATAAGCGTGGGCGTCGCTATTGATCTTCTGTACGAAGCCGTAAAACTCGTCGATCAGGTCGGCGCTTTGTGCCACCCCACCGTTGCCGGTCCTGAGCCTTTCGAGCAACTCGATCCGCTTGGCTTTGATGAGGTACTGATCCAGTATGGCGAGGGCATCGAAATGGTCCACCAGCAGCACGCCCGGTGGTTTATCTGACAGAATACGCTGTTTGAGGCTGTCGTCCGGGGTAAGCTCCAGAAGCAGTTCCAACTCTTCTATGGCAAACAGGTCGCGATAATCGCTGGTGGTGAAAATCCCTTTTCGCCGCGCCTCCCGCAGTCCCACCGCCTTGGGGTCGTTGTCAGCCACCCCTAGAATTTCGGGTCGTTTTTGCGGGTCGGTTTCACTGAAGATGGCCGTCAACAGCGCTTTGCAGCGCGTCCCACCGCCAATGATGCCAATACTCAACGCTTCGAGATTCTCTATCATTACCATCCCCCTTATTTACCAGCATTTGGTGCCAAAACACGCCTGGAACCGAAAGCCCCTCGGTTGGCGGCTCGGGGTGGAATTCACAGTGGGGAGTAAAAGATTTGGAACGGGTCCAAGTCTCCAACTTAGGAAAGGTGGCGCGCCGAATTATTTCTTGCTCCACTCACCACTGCTGTTTTGAAGCATCGTGCCCCGATCTGCTTTCTCGGCAATCTGCAAGGCGCGGCGCTGGCCGACGAGCTCCGCAGTTGTTTTTTGTTTCTTAGCGATGGCCGTGTATATTTTACGGCGATCTTCGTTCTCGGCGTCCACCAACGCTTGCTGGTCGGTTGGTTTTTTTAATACCGTCAGGTAGCCTTGATTGTTCTCTCCAATAATCCCCTGGGCTTTCAAGGCCACAATTTCGGGCAGGCGGGCGTGCATGCGGGACTTGATGTCCTGGGCCCAGGCCGAGGTGTTAAAGGAAAGTACAAAACTGAGAATGAAAAGGCCGATCACTAGTTGCGCGCTAGGCTTCATGATGTGGAGTCCTCACTATGATGTTGCGATTCTTCAAAAGTCTTGCTTCTATTCTGCAGACGGTTGAATTTCATCCTCGGCAGCGTCCAGATCGCCGAAGAAGTCGTCCAGCGCCTTATCCACTTTGACGTTTACATCGATGGTGATGTGCATTGGCGCTACCTCGACTTTATGCACGGTTTCGATTTGATGCTTGGTTTGGCAGCCCAGCCCACCGCTTAAAAGCATGAGCGCCAGGCAGATGCCAGTCCATTGTCGACTCATAAAAGCTCCTTTACTGCTGTTTCAACAAATCTTTGTAGTGAATAATATCATTCAACGGGCTTCGGAAGTTGAGGTCGATACTGATGCCTTTGAAGTCGGCCTGCCCCGCTCCGGTGACGCGCATAAATTGTCCCAGGGACTGATCGTAGGCAAAGGGCAACAGACGGTTGGGCTTGCCATCGAACTGCAGCTTTAATAGTAGAATATCCGCCTCGCTCTGCAGATTCAACTTGGCCCACTGGTAACTATAGTCTTTTAGTGCTTCGGTGGCAATGTCCAGCTGGGTAAATTGGGGCGATCCGGGTGGCAGTCCCGATAGCAGCGCCTGGGTTCCGGTGAGTTGAATCACCCCGGTCTGACCCGGTGTCGAATAGAGAAAGCCGTTATCGAAAATCAGGCGGCCCTCGGTCCAGCGGATGGGGATACGCCCATTGACGGTGCCGTCACCGCTGGCCTCGGCGGCGCCTAACTGCTTGAGCAGCTGGGCCAGATTGAGCCGGTCACAAAACAGGGTGAGATCGTAGTCCGCCTTGCCACTGTTGATCCTGAGGGCGGAGGTGTTGATCCGGCCCTGACTCCAATTGAGACCCGCCTTTTCAATGAAGAGGGTCTCCGGGCCCTCAATCTGGAAGTCCACATCCAGATGGTCGGCCCGGAGGTCTCCGAGGGTTAGCTGACCGACCTGCAGGCGCTGTTGCGGGGCGCTCTTGATTTGAATCAGATCGTCCATCTGAACCGCCAGGTCGATACCGTCCAACGAAAGGGCGTGTTCATCCTGGCGCACCCGCCCATTGTTGATCTTTAAACGGCCGGCACCTTGGGGACCGTTGCCATCGATGGTCAACTCGGCGTGGGCACCTAATTTTGCGATCGCTTGAAATCCTGCGGCAGCGGGACTGAAGCGGCCAAGGTCGATGGCTTCGGCCATCTGGTGGGGGGGAATACGGGCCTTGAGCCAAGCACCGGTTTGATCGATTCCACCCTTGATGAAAGCGCGCAACCCCGGAATCAGCTGACTGGTGTGGCGCAGGGCCATGGTCAACCCGCCCGGGGTCTGCTGCAGGGAGCCCCCCAGCCCCCCCAGTTGGTTGTCCTTCCACTGGATGGTGTCAAGCTTGATCTGTCCGGGTCGCGCAGCGGATGCGTCCGGCCAGGCCAGGGGCAGATCGAGGGAGACGTTCTTCATTTTTAAACCATTATCGGTATCTATTAGGCTGCCGTCTGAAAGCTTGAGCCGGGCATCGCCCCCCCAAGGTCGCCGCGGTTTTGCCCGGCCGGCGACGTTTAGAGTAATCTCTGGGAAATGGACGGACCTTGGCCCCGATATGGCGTTGACTTGTGGCAGGGTCACCTGGGCCGTCATGGATGAGGAACGGCCGGAAGCACCGAGTTGCAAATTGACGGCATGCTCAATGGTGAGCATCGGCGCGTTGACCTGCCCCTCCGGCATGGCGATACGATTCTCTTTGGCCACCCATTTACCATCTGTAACAAGGGCGCCATCCTGATAGTGGCCTTTGATCCCGACCTCCTGCTCGTGGCTGGAAAGCTTGCCCCCTGCCATACTGGCCCTCACGAGTCCGTCCCCACGGCCGCGCAGATCAAATAGAATCATTTTTGGGGTGTCGGCACTACGGGCCGTCATCTTCCAATCAAGGGTTACATCGGCGGCAATTTCTGCCCGATGGGATAACTTTTGTTTTGGGATCAGGCTTTCCATGGTGCCCTTCAGCGACCAGCCCGAATCGCCGACAGCCAAAGTTCCATTGAGAGCCTTTACCACGAGGTTCAGCGGGCCGCTGAACTGAAACGGTGCGCAGCTCCATTGAAGATCGGACAGATGTTCACCCTTCACCGTCATCACAAGGGGCTGGTCTCGGTCAGATGTCGTCATTGAGTGGAGGCTACCATCACCTGTCGCGATGCGAGTGTTTTCAAAACGACTCGACGAGGAGAGACCCGTCAACGCCAGCGGTTGCAGGGCAAAGGTCCCCCAGGCGTTGATATGGACAGCGCCAGTCGCATCCAGGGGCATCGTTTGCGGCCCGATCTGGGATAGACGCTCTAAAAGAAAATCAGCGGCTGTAAGGCTAACCCTGGCCTTATTGCCCGGCTGATCTATGGCAGCGTCGATCCTGAGGCGATTTCCGAAAACTGAGAGATCGGCGTAGCCCTTGAGGATGCCGGCTCTCATTTCGCCCGTCGACAGGTGAATCCCCACCGGGAAAGTGTACTGCCGATGGTCCCAGTCGAGGAGAAGGCGGGATTGCAGAATCGAGAGCCGGCCCAAGCTTATGGGCAAGAGGGTGTCTATTCTGATAGCGCTTTGCCCGGGTTCGCTGGCGGTGGAATCGGCTGCCATCCGCATCCCCGCTATTGAGACGCCCTCGGGCGATATCGAAGCGGCGATCTCCAGGCCCACTATTCTAAGGGCCTCCAGTTTGCCCTGGAGCAGTGATAGGGGCGAATAGTCCAATTGAATAGTGCTGACGGAAATGGCTGGTGCCTTGTTGCTCGACAGGCGGACGGGACCCAGGTCAGCCCCCCACCATCCGATACGCCGAACGGCGACCGCCTCCGGAGTCAATTCGAAGGCTTCGGCCACCTGGGGGATCAGCTTATTCTCCACAAAGGCCGGCAGGACAAGGGTAAGCGCTAGGCTGGCAATGGCCAGCAACAGGATGAGGATGGCGCCGGTCCACAAAAACCACTTGGCGGGGTTGGTTTTCATGCCGTGCATTCTACGGTGGGATTGGGTGGCTGACAAACAAATTTTGCAATGCGATCTTGTTCCCGCCACAAACGGGCCGGTCGGGCCAGCCGAGCCCTTCAAGATTTGACCCCATCACCAACATCCTATAATATTATGAAAAAAGATGGCAATCGCTTGTGACACTCTAGTCATAAGAGCAGATGCCCGAGTAGTCGATGGGAAGATACCGATGCCGAAAAACATCGTGCTGTGCTCCGATGGCACTGGCAATAGTGGTGGCAAGGGCAACAACACCAACGTCTGGCGACTCTTTACAAGCGTTGACAAGCAGAGCTATAAAGCCACGCCCCAAAACCCGCCTTGCGAACAACGCGCCTTCTACGACGACGGCGTGGGCACCGACCGACTCAAGTTACTCAAGCTGCTCGGGGGCGCTTTCGGTTTCGGCTTGAGCCGCAACGTCAAACAGCTTTACGCAACTCTGGCAGCCAATTTCGAACCCGGCGACCACATCTACTTATTTGGTTTCAGCCGTGGGGCGTTTACGGTGCGCACCTTGGCTGGGCTTATCACCACCTGCGGGATTGTGGACAGACGCCTCCCGGATGAGGATCGCATCCTCGATGATGAGGAGCTGAAAGCGCGCGTGAAGGCCGCCTACCAGATCTATCGTCAAAAATATTCGGCTCGCTTGACCCTGCCCTGGGACAAGCAAGAAAATCGACGGGATCTGAAGCACCTGGATGCAACAAAATTTAGACAGCAATACGGCGTGCAGGTCTCTCGAGATCATTACCTGGATTATGAGAATCTCTACGCAGACCCCAGCGAAGAGAAGTTTGTCCCTATCCGCTTTATGGGCGTATGGGATACGGTGGATGCGGTGGGCTTTCCCGTCGAAGAGATCGCAAGCTTCTGGAACGAAAACATCTATCAATTCAAATTCTCAGACCATGCGCTGAGCCCCTGGATCAACAAGGCCTGCCAGGCGCTCTCCATCGATGATGAACGCCGCTCTTTCCATCCCCTTTTGTTCAATGAATCGGATCCGAGGGATGAAAAGCGCATCGAACAGGTGTGGTTTCCAGGGGTCCACTCCAATGTCGGCGGCGGCTACCCCAAGCAGGGTATGGCCCACATGGCATTGAACTGGATGATGGCCAAGGCCGAAGCGGCGAACCTGCGCTTTGACGAGCACTGCAAAAGAGGGTTTCTGGCGGCGGCCGACATGCACGACAAATTGTATGACTCCCGCTCGGGGATATCGATCTACTATCGCTATAAACCGCGCGATCTAAAAAAAATGTGTGCCAATGAAGGTCTGGACGCCATTCACATCCATATTTCGACCTTTCACAGAATCCTGGCATGCACCGAAAACTACGCCCCGGGAAACCTCAGTGAGTTTAAAGTGGCGGTAGACGATCCGGCCTATATTGGCGAGTCCCCGGCCAATCAGGAGGCGCTTGTCAACACCTGCTCAGCCGGGTGGGCCAATGATGAGGATAAGGCATACGATCAATCCCGTCTTGTGGGAATCCGCCATGCGCTGCACATCTGGTTCATCGCGGCCAGCGCCTTTGTTTTTGTAGCGGGCTACCTCTTCGGTAAATTCTATGCGCCCGTCACCGCCCCCTCAAACCCACTGCTCACGCTGGCGGGGGCGGTCACCGCCCTGGTTCCCTTGGTCGGAAATTTTTTATACCAAGAGATCTGCGTGCCCTTGTTCAGCCACATGGGCCTGGGCCTCTTCATCCTTGGTATCCCGGTGTACCTCTATGCCGTCGACATCCTTCTCAAGAAGAAGCAGGAAGGCGGCTATCAAAAATTCTGGCGCCGGACCCTTTCGACGCCGTGGTGGCACTGATCCCCCCAACCAAATTGAAAATACCTCCCTTGCCCCGGGTGTTTTCACCGCACTAGTCGAGCCGTTTCTCAACCCCAATCGTCTCAATCGCAGATCTCTTTTTTGTTACTTTTAGACATTAATCCTGTGATATCTGGCTTTGACCTGACCTTCATGATCTTCTAATCTATAATTGCAAGTGAATATCAGCGGCTGGACAGCATTTCTCCAACCGAAGCTCCCCAAAAAAATGTGTCGCAAGTCAAGGAGGAAACCCGATGCCGAAGAACATCGTACTTTGCTCCGACGGAACCGGCCAGAGCGGTGGTAAGGGCAACCAAACCAACGTGTGGCGTATCTACAAAAGCGTCGCCAGCATGGATTTCAAGGCACCGCCAACTGCCACCGAGGATGCCAAGGCCTTCTCCCAGAAGGGGCTCCCGCTTGAACAGCGCGTCTTCTACGACGATGGTGTGGGCACGGGCCGCATCAGATGGTGGGCGCTGTTCTGCGGTATTTTCGGTTACGGCCTGAGCCGCAACGTCAAACAGCTCTACGCCACCCTGGTGGCCAATTTCGATCCCGGCGACCACATCTATCTCTTCGGTTTCAGCCGCGGGGCGTTTACCGTTCGCACCCTGGCGGGGCTGATCGATGCCTGCGGTGTGATCGATCGGCGCCATCGCGAAGCGGACCGTTGCCTTGACGACGCAGAGTTGGCAGCGCTCGTGGAAAAGGCCTACAAGGCCTATCGGCAGAAGTATTCGGCTCTGCTGTGCCGTGTGCTCAAGCAATTGTTTCGGGTCAAAGATATCAATCTGGATGATTTCCGCAGCACAAACTGCATCCGGGCAACCCACGATCAATACAAAGACTATAAGAATATCCCTAAAAAATCCGTGGAAAAGAACCACGTGCCGATCCGTTTCATCGGCGTATGGGACACGGTGGATGCGGTGGGGTTCCCTGTCGACCTGATCGCGAAATGCTGGAACAGCTGCATCTATCACTTTAAATTTAAAGACTACTCGTTGAGCGATAGGGTCGACAAAGCCTGCCACGCACTGGCCATTGACGAGGAGCGCGGTTCCTTCCAACCATGGCTGTTTGACCAGCGGCCCCGCAAGGACGGTCGGGTGGTCGGTTCGTGCCCCGTAGACGACGGGCGTATCGAACAGGTCTGGTTTCCAGGGGTGCATTCCAACGTCGGCGGTGGTTACCCTAAACAGGGCATGGCCCACGTAACCCTGAACTGGATGATGGCCAAGGCCGAAAAGCAGGGGCTGCGCTTTGACAAATACTATAAAACCCGGTTTCAGGCGGCGGCCAATATCCAGGACAAGCTCTACGACTCCCGTTCGGGGCTGTCGGTTTACTACCGCTACAAACCGCGCAATCTGGAGGTGCTCTCCGAATTCACCCCCATCAAGATCCACGTCTCGACCTTTCACAGAATCCTGGCTCGCACAGAAAACTACGCTCCGGGGAGTATCGTTGATTTTCAATTAGTGGTGGACGAGCCGACCCATATCGGCGAAACACCGGATGATCAGACCCGGCTCCTAAAAGCCTGGCAAGACGGCTGGGATAGCTTCGGTAATGACTACCATCAGCCGGTTCTCGTGAAGGCTCGCAGCCGGCTCCATGGCTGGTTCACCCTTGCCTCCTTCCTGGTCCTCGCGGCGGGCTTCACCCTGGACAAACTGCTTGGACCCGTCGGCCAATCGCATCTGCTTCTCAAGGTGGTGAAATCGGTCGCCACAGAAGTTCCCTGGGTTGGCCCCCAATTGTACGAGGCGATCCTGGAACCCCTGTTCCGAAACCCATTCTTGGGCCTAGTGATTATTATGATCCCCTTCCTCTTCTACTGGTGGGGGCGCGTGCTGATGAATAAACAGAATGGATACTACCAATCGTTCTGGCGCAAAACACTTAGCGCATCGTGGTGGGAAAAAGACATTTGGCGCCCAAAACAGATCGAATCAAAAAGCTCAGTAACCACAACCTCTCGAACCGGCCCGGTGCTGGCGGAAAAAGAGGCCTACGAGGTGTAATAGACGCCCGGACCGAACCGCCATAAGGTCGTTTTCCATTTCTGGACGGACACTTTCTATCCCCGCCGGCGCAAGTCCCCACGAATGATCTTACCGGTGGCGGTCATGGGAAGCGTATCCACAAAGGCGATTTGGCGCGGGTACTCGTGAGCCGCCAGGCGGGTGCGCACGAAGTCTTTGATCTGCGCTTCAAGGGCAAGGCTCGCGGATTCTCCGGGTTTCAACACAATGAAGGCCTTCACGATTTCGGTTCGCAAGGCATCCGGCACCCCCACCACCGCGGCCATGGCGACGGCCGGATGCTTGATGAGGCAGTCTTCGATCTCACCCGGTCCCATGCGGTAGCCGGAGCTGGTGATCAGGTCATCCTGGCGGCCCACAAACCACAGGTAACCGTGTTCGTCCTGTCGGCCCATGTCTCCGGTCAGACACCAATCTCCCACGAACTTCTGGCGGGTGGCCTCAGGGTTGCGCCAGTACATGAGGAACATCACCGGGTCCGGTCGTTTGACGGCGATGTTGCCGGTCTCCCCCATAGGCAAAAGAAGGCCCTGGTCATCAACGATGGCCACCCGGTGGCCGGGTATGGCCTTGCCCATGGAACCCGGCCGGATGGGCATCGCAGCGGCGCAGTTGCCCACCACCAGATTAACCTCGGTCTGTCCGTAGAACTCGTTGATCTCCACCCCCAGCGTCTGACGCCCCCAGGCCAAGAGCTCCTCTCCAAGGGTTTCACCGCCACTGCCCACGCTGCGGAGATGAAACCGATAGCGTTCCTCCGGTGCCGGCACCTGACGCATCAGTTTAAGAGCCGTCGGGGGTAGAAAAGCATTCCGGATGCGGTGCTTGGCCATGAGGTGAAAGGCGAACTCAGGATCGAATTTCCGGGCGCGATAGGCGACCACCGGTACCCCATGGTGCCAGCTGGGAAAGAGGACATCGATCAAGCCGCCGATCCAAGCCCAGTCGGCCGGCGTCCAGAAACAATCCTCTTTTTGGGGGAAGAAGTTGTGCGGGAATTCCACCCCGGGAAGATGCCCCAGCAAGGTTCTATGGGCATGCAGGGCGCCCTTGGGTGGGCCGGTGGTGCCGGAGGTGTAGATAATCAGCGCAGGGTCGTCGGCCCTTGTCTTTTCGGGTTCGAAGGTATCAGAGCCCTGGTTGACAGCGTCCCAGAAATCGATGCATGTGGTTCCCGATTTGCAGTCGACCCCGAACACCTGCTCGAGGTGAGGCAGCCGAGGTCTGATTTGGGCAATTTTATCCAGATTTTCCCGGTCGGTGACCACACATTTG
>JBNKKA010000100.1:0-15573 GCA_050291585.1 Desulfobacteraceae bacterium | reverse complement strand
GTCGCTATGTTTTGTATTATCAATATGATAACTATCGACGATGACCTCCGGATGCAAGTAAAAAATGCATCCGTTTGAAAAATCTTCGTTTTTCTTTTTACACCAAACCTATTGATATATTTCAGCTTATCACTTTTCGTTCAGGCACTAAATAGGTGACATCACCCGGTATGGTAAACAATGAGCGTTGATTTGATAACATCTCCATTTCCTTCTTTATCAAGGGGTGGCATAGTTTTTTCCTAAAGTCAGGTAAATTGTATTGCTTACATCGAATTGTTATGCAACATTTATATTGTCATCATAACAATTCAATCTTGGTCCAAAGCAACCATGTGGAAACCCAATTTAGAAAAGTATAATGGTCCCAAATATATTTCCATCGCAAACGCGCTTTGTGATGACATCAGGTCCGGCAAGCTAAAACCAGGGGATAAATTGCCGCCCCAGCGGGAATTGTCCTACGAATTGAATATAAATTTTGGAACCGTGACAAAGGCATATGCACTTGCATCTAAACGGGGACTGGTTCGGGGTGAAATCGGCAGGGGAACCTTTGTCAGAAAAAAACCACCCTCCTCAAAGACCCCCTGGCCAAATGAAGATAAAATGCCCGGCCGTATCGATATGCGCTCTGACTTTCCATGCATTCTTACTGATGATCCGGTTTTTACCGAAACATTCAAACAACTTGGCATCCATCCAAACCTCTCTCAGTTGTTTCAATATCAACCGGGCGCTTCCATACCTGACCATCTGGAAATCGCATCCTACTGGTTGAACCGTTTGGGGATAGAAGCGTCGGCAGATCAGATTCTCATAACAAATGGCGCTTTGCATGGTGGATTTTTATCTTTGATGGCGCTTGCCAAACCCGGGGATCAGGTGCTTACGGATACAATGACCTCTCCGGCCATTCGAAGTATTGCCGCCATGCTCAATTTAAGGCTTAAGCCGGTTGCCATGGATGAACGGGGAATGATCCCGGATGATCTTGAAGAAAAACTCAAGCAAAACGATTGCAAAGCACTATACTTGATACCCAATTTTCACAATCCAACCGCTTCAATCATGCCTCTTGAGAGACGCCTATCAATTGCTGAGATTGCTGAACGTTTCGGGATTTACCTTGTGGAAGACGACGTATTCGGCAGTCTGATTGAGAAGCGGATCAAACCGATATCCTCCTTGATCCCAGAGCGATCTTTTTACATTACCAGTTTTTCAAAAGGGATAGCCCCAGGGTTGCGTGTGGGATACCTTGTACCGCCGGAACAGTGTCATCATCGGGCGCTGACCGGGCTTAGGGTTACAACCTGGATGGCCTCTCCCATCATGGTAGAAATGGTTTCACGATGGGTAAAAGATGGAAATGCGAGCCGCTTGATTTCACTCCAGACAAGCAAAATTGCCCAGCGTGTCACTATTGTCAGAGAACGCCTCAAGGATTTTTCTATACAATCTCACCCCTTCTGCCCCCATATGTGGCTTAGATTGCCCGCCTCTGTTCGGGAAAGCGAAGCGGTCATCTTGTTAAGCCAGAGGGGGATTGATACAACACCTGGTGAGGTTTTTTCTGTCGGAAGCGGATATGTACCCGGCGGCCTCAGGTTGTGTCTTGGTCAGATCGAAAATTTAGATGCCCTCAAATACGCCTGTAAAATAATTCTTAAGACCCTATTGGAAACGCCATCTCATTTGTATACGGAGATTTGAGGTCTTTTCTTTCACTCAACTCTGATGCAACCATAATAAGTCGGAAAATTGTTTTACTTCCCCATTATAATATGGTGTCAAGAAGTAAATATATACAACATATTGCGGTTTGAATTTTCGCCTCAGACTTATTACGGAACTATCAGGGTTGCTATTGATGAATTATAGCCGGGTGTGGCGGGCTATAATTTCGATCTGCACTTTCCCGTCGCCGCGGGAATGACGCCTTATCATGGCGGCTTCCGTCAACCCCTTGCCGCATTCCTATCATCATGCCTGCCAAGCCATTGAATTTAATTAAAAAATAAAAGTCATATGTGCTGGCACACTATTTGTTTGTCTTTCCCTTGACGGATGCCCTCTGAAGGGAAGCTGGGCTCCTGCGCGAAGCCAAGCCTAAACCATACGCAACCAAAGGGATACCGATGAACAATCCCCGGCATCATCTATTCTGGATGGCCATTTACCTGGGCGTCGTGGCCATTGTCTGCCTGTTTATGCGTACCCCCTTAACGACGGCCTTCATGGCCAACTGGGGCTTTAACCTCTTGATTGTGGTCGCCCTGGTGACGGGCATCACCATCAACATGCGCCAGGTGTTCGCCCTTTCGCCCGAGCTGCGCTGGATCAAGATGTTCCGTACCGGTGACATCGGCCTTTCTGTGTCCGAGCCGACCCGTCTGCTCAAGCCTCTGGCCAAACAATTGGAAGGGCTCAACCGCAAACGCTTCTCCCTGTCGGCCTTCTCCATGCGCACGGTTCTGGACGGTATCCGCGGCCGCCTCGAAGAGGCGCGCGAAGTTTCCCGCTACATGATCGGGCTGCTTGTTTTCTTAGGACTCCTGGGGACCTTCTGGGGCTTGCTGGGCACGATCTCCTCGGTATGGAAAGTCATCGAGGGGCTGGAGGTGGCCCGCAACGATTTCGCCATGGTGTTCGCCAATCTCAAGACCGGCCTCCAGGCGCCCCTGAGCGGGATGGGCACCGCTTTCAGCTCTTCTCTCTTCGGTCTCGGTGGTTCTCTTGTTCTGGGGTTCATCGATCTCCAGGCCGGCCATGCCCAGAATCGTTTCTTCAATGAACTCGAGGAGTGGCTTTCCGAGGTGACCCATCTCATCGACAAGGGGGAGGGCGGCGCTCTGCACCTGACGCCCTTGCCGGAGACCTCTCAAGGGTCACAGGAGATCAAGGGCCAGCTGATTTTGATGAACAAAGAGCTTCGCGAGAACAACCGCATCGTGGCTCAATTGCTGGAGGGCCGCAGCGCGGGGGCCGAGGTTGCCGACGAAGCCGTGCGAACCCAATCCGCCCTGAGTGCCTAATCCTGAGCTTGCAAAAGCAAGGGTGTCGAATCGGGTGTAAAATGAGATCTAAACCGCTAATCTATGCTTCTCAAGCCCTCCGGCTTAAGCAGCGTTAGGTCCAAAACTATGTCCAGCATCGCCAAGCGCCCCAGTGGTTTCAATGTCTGGCCCGGATACGTGGACGCCCTTAGCGCCCTCCTCATGGTGGTGATCTTTCTTGTCCTGATCTTCTCCGTGACCCAATTCCTCCTCAGCCAGATCCTCTCCGGCCAGGAGAGCGAGTTGGCCGACCTGCAGCGGCAGGTCAGTGAATTGACCACCCAACTGGGCCTTGAGGAGAAGCAGAACCGTACCCTCACCGCCAACGTCGCCGACCTCTCCTTCATGGTCAACACCCTCACCGGCACCAAAGAGACCCTCCAGGCCAAGGTCAGCGAGTTGGCCGCCGGTAGCGCGCGGGACAAGACTGAGATCGAGGCGCAACTGCTCCTGATCGGCAGCCTTCAGGAAGATATCGATGCCTTGCGTCAGTTGCGCCAGGAGTTGGAGGATAGAGTCGGCCAGATGGCCATGGCCCTGCAGTCCAGTCAGAATACGGTCGGCCAGCTGCGCGACCGCTCCAAAGGTCTCGAGGCACGTCTGGCCGATGCATCCGAGCGCACCCTCCTGGCCCAGCAAACCATCGAAGAGAAGAAGATTCGCATCCAGGCCCTCAGCGCCCTCATTGGCGACCAGAAACAGGCCCTCACCGAGGAGCGCCAATTGTCGGCCAACGCCCGCGCTCAGATGATCCAGCTCAAGCAGGCCATCGCCACCCTCAAGGCGCGCCTCGAAACCGTCAGCCGGGCCCTGGACCTGGCCCAAAATGATAAGGTCAATCAGGAAACCGAGATCAAGGATCTTGGTAAGCGGCTCAACCTCGCCTTGGCACAGAAAGTCAACGATCTGGAGGCCTATCGTTCTGAGTTCTTCGGGCGTCTGAAAAGCGTCCTGGGCGAGAATCCTCTCATTCGTGTCGAAGGGGATCGTTTTGTCTTCCAGGCGGAGCTGCTCTTTGCTTCCGGTTCGGCCGAGCTGGGCCCAGAAGGTGCGCGCCACCTGAGCCAGCTGGCAGCCACCCTGAAGGCATTGTCGGCCAGGATCCCCTCTGAGATTGACTGGATCCTGCGCATCGACGGCCACACCGACCGGGTGCCGGTCACCTCCGGACGCTTCGCCTCCAACTGGGAGCTGTCCACCGCCCGGGCGGTATCGGTCGTGCGTTTTCTCTCCAGCCAGGGAATTCCCCAGAAACATATGGCCGCGGCCGGTTTCAGCAAGTTTCACCCCCTCGACCCCCGCGACACCGACGCGGCCTATCGCAAAAACAGGCGCATCGAGATCAAACTGACCTCGCGTTAATACCGGTGCCCATTGAAAGTTTAGGGCGTGCACGGCGCCGCTGACCCGCGGTTGAATCGGGTGAGCGGTGGTGTTTCTATTTGGGCACTGGGCGGTCAAAGGACGCTCAGGCGCCGGTCCGCCGCCCGTCCACAGCGGCATTGACGGTGTTGACCCTGGCAGCAGAGCGTGCTAAGAATCCAGGCCATCACCGCTGCGCCCACCAGTGGGCAGAAACCGGAATGGTCCCTCAAGCCATTCAAGACTGCTCGGCAGCAACGGTCCATTGATCGACGTTACCTCCTAATTCAACGTCGACACGCCTCATGCCGCTCTTTCTGCGACCCCGGATGTCCTCAATGTTGCTCGAACGGATGTGGATAGTGTTTCCCATCCTGTATAGGCATCAAAGATAGTGACGGGCCCTTTCATCTTCACTGATCTGACTTCCGTCTTCCGTGGCCAGAGAGATCGAATTCCCGGCGTTTTTTCAATAGTTGAACACAAGTTGAGTCTGAATCGTCGCAACAATGCGCTTCGATGAACCCGGCCAACCATGTAACAGGAGTCGCAATGAAGAGATGGGTGGTGGACAAACTGATTTGTCCCGAGTGCTATGCCCTCGAGATGCCTTTAGAACTGACCATTCGAGAAGAAAATGCGGACGATGTCATGGACGGCGAGTTGCGCTGCCCGGACTGCGACCGGCGTTATCCCATCCGGGGGGGCATCGCGGTGATCCTGCCCGAGAAGACCCGCGCCATCATGAGCAGCGAGGTGGGTTACAACTCCCCGCCCATGGTGTCCTCCTATCTGTGGAGCCACTTCTGCGATCTCTTCGGTGACCCCCAGGCCACCGACGCCTACCAGGTGTGGTCGGCCGCTTTGCGTCCCTCTCAGGGGTTGGCCCTGGACGTGGGCTGTGCCGTGGGACGCTTATCCTTCGAGCTGGCCAGAACCCATGCGCGCGTCATCGGCGTCGATACCAGCTACGCCTTCGTTCGCCAGGCGCGTCAGATCCTCACACGGCGACGCCTGGACTTCGACATGATCATCGAGGGCAGTCTCACGGAATCTCAAGGGTGTGCCTTTGATGGTGACTGGGACCTCGGTGGGGTGGATTTCATCGTCGCCGATGCATTGGCGCTGCCCTTCCGCTCCCACAGCTTCGCCACCGTGGCAGCCATCAACATCCTAGAAAAGGTGCCCGATCCCCTCCTTCATCTTCAGGAGATCAACCGCATGCTCTGTGCCTCGGCCGCCACCTTCCTCTTCTCCGACCCCTTCTCCTGGGATCCGGCCGTGTCACCGCAGGAGACCTGGTTGGGCGGCAATCGCAACAATAATGGCTACAGCCAGCGCGGGATCGACACCCTACGGCGCATGTTCAGGGGAGAGTTCAACGTCTTCGATCCCCCCCTCGAGATCATCGCCGATGGAGAGGTGGCCTGGAAGATCCGCAAGACGGCCCATCTCTGGGAACACATTACTTCGCAGTATCTGGTCGGCCACAGAGACTGAAGCTTAACCCAATAGCAATCCAATCGAGGAAAATCGACATGTCGAGAAGCAAAGCCGGCATCTGCGGTCTCTGTTTTCACAGCCCGGGGTGCGGCGTCATCGCCCACTTCGATGGGGACGATCGGTTGGTCCGCCTGGAACCCGATCCCCAGGCCCCCATGGGCAAAATCCTGTGCCCCATTGCCGAGAGTGTCGAAGAGATCGTCTACTCGGATAAGCGCATCCAGCAGCCCCTCAAGCGGGTGGGACCCAAGGGCAGTTACGACTTCGAGGCGATCAGCTGGGAGGCGGCCTACGATCTCATCGTGGACAAGCTCTTCGAGATCAAGAAGCAGTACGGACCCGAGGCGGCCGCCTTCTATGCTGGCACCGGCTCCTACGAAAGGGGCTTCAAGGATATCTTCAAATTGCGGGGCGCGGAGATCTACCTGGCCACCAGCGTCCTCTTCCCCTATGGGTCGCCGAATACATTTGGGGTTGGGGCTCCCTGCTACACCGCACTGGGGGTTCTGGCGCCCAAGCTGACCATGGGCTGCCTGCACATCGACATGTACTCGGACGTGGATAACTCGGACCTCATCCTGGTGTGGGGCACCGATCCGTCGACATCCACACCGCCGGAGATGTTCGAGCGCCTCAAAACCGCGGCAGAGGAGGGGGCCGAGATCATCGTCATCGACCCTCGCAAGACGAAGAGTGCCGACCTGCCGGGCAGTGAATGGATCCAGATCCGGCCTGGCTCGGATGGTGCCCTGGCCTTGGGGCTCTGTCATATTCTCATCCGCGATGGCCTCTACGACAAAGCATTCGTGGACAGATGGACGGTGGGTTTTGACGAGTTCAACGCCTACGTTCAGACCTTCACCCCCAGCCATGTGGCGGACCTGACGGGCATCGCCGAAGAAATTATCGAAGACCTGGCCGAGCGCATCGTTGATGCCGAAGGGGCCAGTTACATCATGTACACCGGGTTGGAGTACACCAAGAGCGGGGTCCAGAACATCCGCGCCGTGATGGTGCTCTGGGCCCTGGCGGGTCAGCTGGATGTGGAGGGTGGCCGCTGCTTCCTCGGGCAGGGACGTAGCTTCCCCCTGGCCACCGGCGATCAGTTGGCCAGCCCCGGTTTCGAGACCTCCATCGGCAGGGAAAAATTTCCGGTTTACGCCCACTACTGCGGTGGTGAACCCCACGCCAGCTTGCTGCCCAAGGCCATCGTCGAGGAAGACCCCTATGCCATCCGCGCCCTCATCGTTTTAGGGGCCTCGCTTCAGACCGCCTGGCCCAATCCCGGCCTGTGGCAGCGGGCGTTGGAGAAACTGGATTTTCTGGTGAGCATCGACCTGCAGCTCACCCGCGACGCCGCCTTTGCCGACCTGGTCCTTCCCGCTACGACGGGGTTTGAGCAGGCCTCCTATTGCTACTACGGCAACGCCATCCGCTACCGCGAACAACTGATCCCGCCACTAGGGCAGGCAAGGCCGAGCTATCAGATTCTGACGGAGTTAGCCGACCGTCTCGGGTACGGCCACCTCTATCCCCAGCATCCGGAGGAACTTCTGACATACATCCTCAGCGCTTCAGACTACACCGTGGCGGATCTCATGAAGGCCGACCGGCAGGTTCTCTCGGTGCCGAGTGCGCTCTTGCAGTATCGCAAGTGGGAACAGGGGCTCCTGCGGGCCGATGGCCAGCCCGGTTTCGACACCCCCTCGGGTAAGTTCGAAATCGCCTCGTCCGTGCTGGCCCAGTACGGGTACAATCCCCTGCCGGCCTACGAAGAATCCGACGAGACCCCCGTCAGCAATCCGGAACTGGCCCGCCGTTTCCCCCTGATCCTGGGCACCGGGCCTTTCAAGCCCGATATGAAGTCCTGTCTGCGGGCCATCCCCAGCTTCATGGAAAATTACCCCTACCCAGCGGTGGAGATCCACCCCCAGGATGCGGGCGAGCGGGGTATCGAGAGCGGCGACGTGGTGATCATCAAGACCGCACGGGGCAAGGTGACCCTGCGCGCCCTGGTCACCGATACAATCATGGCGGGCTTCGTCTATGCACCCGTGGGCGGTGGTGGGCCCCAGGGCACCGAGGCCTGGCAAGAGGCCAACGTCAACATCCTCACCGACCACCAGCAGTTCGACACGATCTCCGGTTTTCCGGTCTACAAAACCCTCTTGTGTCAGGTGAAGAAGAAAAAACGCCTTCGCCGGGGGGCCGCCTCGGCCGATCCAAACCTGGGGTGCGGGGGGTAGATGACCACAACCGCTTGCCAAATCCCCAACAACCGCTATAGGATGATGTTTCAATAGGTGTAACCATTTGCGGAGCCGACATTTCAGGCCACGCCATCCTGATGCGGTGCACCTGCCGATACCCGACACTGGACGCCTAGTTAAAACCGGTTGCAGCGGGGAACGCGTATACTCGCGCGATCCTGCGACCGGCCGCCTGCTGCCTTCCTCTTCTAGCGACGCTTGCCCTCGCTTACCAACAACGCTCCAACCACCAGCACAGACCGCTTTTGCGGCGCAGGACCTTTGAAAAATACCTTTCAACCCCGGGAGGTTCACATGGTCAAAACCATCGAGTTCACCCTTAACGACGCACCTTTTCGGATCCATACCGACGCGGAGCGAACCCTCTTGTGGGTGCTGCGCACCGATCTGGAGCTCAGCGGCGCCAAATTCGGTTGTGGCGAAGGGCTCTGCGGGGCCTGCACCGTGCTTGTGGACGATGAAGCCACCGCCGCCTGCCAGATATCCGTGGGTGAGGTGGCCGGCAGGCAGATCAAGACCATCGAGGGACTTGAGAAGAACGGGAAGTTACATCCCATCCAGCAGGCCTTTGTGGATCACGATGCCCTGCAGTGCGGCTTCTGCACGCCGGGAATGATTCTCAAGGCCTATAGCCTGCTAGTGAGGAACCCCAACCCGACGCATGAGGAGATTGTCTCGGGGATGGACGACAACCTGTGCCGCTGTGGCGCCCACGTCCGTATCATTGCGGCCATCCAAACCGCTGCCGAGACCCTGAAAGGAGGCCGGCCATGAAAGCAAGCGACAAGCATGCGGATACAGAGACCGGTGGGATGACGCCTATCAGGACGCTGAGCCGACGGGAATTTTTAAAACGCATGGGCCTGGCGGGTGGTGGTCTCATCATCTATTGCCAGGTGGGTGACCTGTCGGCAGCGGCGCGGGCGCCGCGCGAGGGATTTCTGGCCAGCCAGGTGCCCACGGATTTCAATGCCTTCCTGCAGATCGCGGCGGACAACACGGTGACCGCCTTCGTGGGTAAAATCGAGATGGGCCAGGGTCCCATCACCAGCTTTGCCCAGATGGTGGCCGAGGAGCTCGACGTGGCCTATCTGTCGGTGGACCTGGTCATGGGGGACACGCAGCGCTGCCCCTGGGACGCCGGCACCTGGGGCTCCCTGTCAACCCGCCACTATGGGGTCTTCGTCAAGGAGGCCGCCAGCGAGGCCAAGGGCGTTCTCAAGGCGTTGGCGGCCGAGAAGCTGGCTTGTCCAGAGTCGCGTCTGGTCACCCGGGACGGGCACATTTTCGATAAACAGCGTCCAGCACAACGGGTGAGCTACGGAGAATTGACCGCGGGTAAGCGCATCGAACGGCATCTCAACGCGGTGCCGCCCCTCAAGCCGGCATCCGATTACGCCATCAGCGGCCAGCCCCATCTGCGTAGAGACAGCTTTGCCAAGGTGACGGGCAAGGCGCAGTATGCGGCGGACATGCGTCTGCCGGAGATGCGCTATGCGCGGATCTTGAGACCGCCCGCCCACGGGGCCATCCTAAAAAGCGTTGACACCTCGGTGGCCGAGCGGATGCGGGATGTGACCGTGGTGCAGGACGGTGACCTCATCGCCGTTCTGCACCCGGATCCGGAGACAGCGGCGCTGGCCCTCGGCCGTATCAACGCCGAGTTCGAGCTGCCCAAAACCGGGGTCAACGACCAGACCATATTCAACCACCTCCTCGACCATGCGCCCGAGCCAGCGGTGGCCGCTGCCGCCGGTGATCTCAAGACAGGCGAAAAAAACGCCAGCGCTATTGTCGAAGAGACCTATCTGAACAGCTATGTGGCCCATGCGCCCATGGAACCGCACGCGGCCCTGGCAGTCGTTGAGGGGGGCCAGGCAAAGGTATGGGCGTCCACCCAGTCGCCCTTCGGCGTGCAGCGCCAGGTGGCCCAGGCCTTGAACCTGCCCATGGAAAAAGTGAGGGTGATCACCCCATTCGTGGGGGGCGGATTTGGTGGTAAGGCGGCTTCGGGCCAGGCGGTGGAGGCGGCCCGGCTCGCCCAACATACCGGCAAACCGGTCATGGTCATCTGGACCCGCGAGGAGGAGTTTTTCTACGATACCTTCCGCCCCGCCGCGGTGGTCAAGATCCGTTCCGGCCTCGACCCGGCAGGGCGGATCTCCCTCTGGGATTATAAAGTTTACTTCGCCGGCCAGAGGGGCTGCGAGATTTTCTACGACATCCCCCATCATAAGGAGGCGGTCTACGGCGAATGGCGCATCGCCCCGGGTATTCATCCCTTTGCCGTCGGCCCCTGGCGGGCGCCGGCCGCCAATACCAACATCTACGCCAGGGATCTGCACCTCAACCTCATGGCGGCCAAGGCCGGCAAGGATCCATTGGAATTCCGCCTCAGCCAACTCACCGACAAACGCATGCGCACCGTGCTCCTGGCGGCGGCCAAGCAGTTCGGCTGGACACCGGCCAAACCCCCCAGCGGCCGGGGCTATGGTATCTCCTGCGGCATCGACGCAGAGACCTTTGTGGCCGCCATGGCCGAGGTGGAGGTGGTGCGAAAAACTGGCCAGATCGCGGTGAAACGGGTGGTTTGCGCCCAGGATATGGGCCAGGTGGTCAATCCCCAGGGGGCCACCATTCAGATGGAAGGCTGCATCACCATGGGGCTGGGTTATGCCTTGAGCGAAGAGATGCACTTCAGCGACGGCCGGCTGACGGATCTCAATTTCGACACCTATGCCATCCCGCGCTTTTCGTGGCTCCCGCGGATCGAAACCGTGATCGTCCCCAATCCGAGCCTGCCCCCCAAAGGCGGCGGTGAACCGGCGATCGTCTGTATGGGAGGCGTGTTAGCTACGGCCGTATACGACGCCACCGGAGCCATCGTCCGCCAACTGCCCATGACACCGCAGCGGGTTAAAGCCGCTCTGGCTTAATTTGAACGTCGGTGCGGGTCGCTATCTCCGAATCGTGCCGCTTGAAAGGTCAAAAACCAGGGCCTTGACGGGGTAGTGGATGGCCGCCAACCCACTTCGCGGGGGCTCTTTTGTATGGGTCTGAAAAAAACCTTTTTTAAGGAGGATCTCCCATGCCCAATTTTAAAATACTAGTTCCTTATAACTTCACCGGCAACGACGAAAAAGCAATCGATCTGGTGATCGAGAGTTTTAGCCGCAACCCGGATGCCGAGGTAACGCTTTTTCACACCTATGTCCCTCTGCCCGACATCGAAGTCAGCGACAAAACCGTTATGGCACGCCTGGTTGGAAATTTAGCTTACTTGCGACAAAAAATAAGCGATCTGGAGCAAGTGATCACCGCCGCAGGAGAGCGGTTGGTCGAGGCTGGATTCGCTAAAGAAAAGGTGAACGTGATCTATCAGTCCCGACAGAAAGATACCGCCCAGGAGATCATAGACCAGGCAATTAAAGGCGAATATGCCGCTATCGTGTTAAACAATAATCCCAGTAAAATCAGAAAGTACTTTACGACCAGCATTTCAAAAAAAGTTGCCAAGGCACTGATGCACAAGGCACTTTATTTCGTCGCCTAACTGCTTTCTTTTAAAGGTTTCACTATTACAAAAGGAGTGATCCCAAATGGCTGAAACAAGTAAAATCAGTCTCGATATCTACCAATTGATCGTTCAAACAATCACTGCCGCCAATGACCTCGATGAAATGGCCACTCATCTGACCAACCTTATAGTGGGTTCCTTGGGTATTAAAGGCGCCAGTCTATTTGTCCTCAACCCTGGATTGGAGGAGCTCGAACTGCTTGCTAGCACAGGCCTAAGCATGGATTATATCAACAAGGGGCCATTGCTGGTGGATAAAAGCATACAATTCGGATCCAACCGCGAAACGGTTATCATCCAGGACACGGCCACCAGTGACCTGCTTCAATACCCCGAAAAAGCATCCCAGGAAGGGGTGCGTGCCATCGTCTCCTATCCCATTGTGGTGCGCGGCAAGATCATCGGTTCCTTGCGTCTCTACGACTCGGAAGCGTGGCAGATATCGTCCGATGACGTGCGCTTCGTGGAGGCCTTGAGCCAGACCATCGGGCTGGCGCTGCTCTGCTTTCGGCTGGCCAGCGCCATAGACAGCGTCAAAGAGACGGTTAACGACATTCATCCCATTTGGCTGTGAGGTTGCCTCGGTTCAAGGTGGGCGGGGAATAGGGAGGGGGGTCAGAAGACCAATTGCTCCTGAATGCCCAGCACTGCAGCCGCGTGGCGGGCCATGGCCTGGCCGAGCCAGTTAGGCTGATGGGCGTCCGAGCCGATCACAAATTTGAAGCGATCCCTGAAGGGGGCGTAGTAGGCGTGCCAGTCGGTGCGCCAGACATAGCGATTGTTGATCTCAATGAGGCAGTCGGAGGGCACCCGCTTCAGATCGGTACCAAATGCGTTGGGGTGGGCGACGCTGACGGGTTTGCCAGTGGCCATGAGGCGCTCCAGGGCGCGGTAATCGGCCCCCCTGTCCCGGCAGTGAAACAAGTAGTAATCCACAGGGAAGCCCGCAGCTTCCTTCGCCCAGGCGTGACCATCCACTTCGACACCGAGCTTCAGGCCAGCCTGGCGAATCTCCCCTTCGTAATCTTCAAAAACCCCATCCACAAGATTCTCGAAGTGGTCGCTGATCCCCAAGACACGGGCGTGCCTGACGGCGGCCACCAACGCGATGGTCATTTCGGGCACCACAGAGCTGTCGCTGGCCGAATAGGTGGTGTGGATATGTAGATCCTGGGGCAGTCTGATGTCGCTTTTCAAATGGTCGCATTCCAAGCGGTAGGTCTCTGAGTGGTCACTTTGCACAGAGACTCCTTTCTGAATAAGACGTTATCTCAGAGGTGGCGCCGGGGTGCACTATCTAACGGTGTTTTTGAACCGCGTGATATGGGTCTTGGTCGCCTGGCTGGCCTCCTCCGATCTACCCCCCTCGATGGCGCCCACGATACCCGCCAGGTCCTTGTAATTGGTCTCCATCAGGGCCGGGTGCAGCTTGAGAAGGGGGCAAAAATGGGGTTTTAGCACTAGAGCGGCATCCAACGCCTGGGCGAACAAAGGGTTGCCGGCGATCTGGGCCACGCAGATATGCAGGTCCTTGTCTGCCTCGATATAGGCATCGACCCGCTCGCTGCCCCGGTTCATCAAGGCGCGGGCTCTTTCAAGGCGGAGCTTCAAGTGACGGATGTCTGCCGCGTCTGCCGTCCGGGCGGCCAGGCCGGTGACATGCCCTTCGATGGTCAGTCTAAAATCGGTGATTTGATCTAGACTGAGTCGATCCAAACGCTCCAAGCCCTCTAGCGACAGTCGGTGGCTGGGCGTTTTCACATAGGCGCCGCCCTTACGTCCGCGACGGATCTCCACAAGGCCTTTTTCTTCAAGTACCCGGATGGCCTCTCTCACCGAACTGCGGCCGACTTGCAGATGGGCCGCCAGATACCGTTCTGAGGGCAATCTATCACCGGGTGAAATCTTACCCCGGAAAATTTGCTGCTCGATGCGATCCACGATGGTTTCGAATCGGTGGGGCCGCAGAAGGTCTTTGTTTTTGGCCGTCATCGCTATACTCTCCCATGGGTTCTGGTATTGGATAGCACGCTTGGGCCCGCTGTAAAAGCCCTTAGCCTGCCCACTTGGGATAGCATTCAGGGGTTGCCTTCATCTGAGGCTGTGTGGTGATCAACATCTGTGCGACAATCCTTATCCGGTCAACAAGGCCCAAAAAATAAGTGGCCGCTGTCTGCCGCTTTGCGATCCTAAGTCTTGGCAGCCGTTTTGAGCCGCCTGGCCAACTCGGCGCCACACACGGCCAGGGATTCGGGATCGAGGTAGGTCTCGGCATGTTTCTGAAACAATACCGTGCACTTGGCGGGGAACTCATCATCCTTGTCGTTGAAAAGCAGGAGCATTGCGATACGCGGCAGGGCGTCGAAACGCATGGAGAGATCGTAAGTCAAGGGCATCTCTTCGGACACCCCGCCGATGGTCCGGCATGCGTGAACAAGTGCATCCAATCTGCCTGTAAATGACTGTTCGATGGCCTTTTCCGTATCGCTGGAAAAAAAGTTTAAATTCGTAAAATGGGAGGTTGCCTTAAAGTCCCTGAAGGATGCCCAATCTAAATCTTCGTGTGATTGGGAGGGACACATGAGGAGATATTTGGAGAGAATGACGGCCACGGTGTAGTCGGGCTTGTCACCCGAAAGCGTCAATATGCCCGTCTCCGACACCCAGTAGGTTTCGTTAAAAAAGGGCAGCGTCAGCCGGCCATCCCTCTCCCCAATGCCAAGGTCAACCGCCATCGCCTCCATATCCAGGAGGGCCAGTTGGCGACCATAGTCCTGGTAGTTTTTTTCAAAAATGTCGTTGGGTTTGGTCATTTCAATCCCTCCTTCGGTTACCCATGATGTATCCTTGCGGGAGCTGCCCGCATGGCTTCTTGGGAGTATAAGTGAAAGAGCTTGGGCATACATCCCCCATTTGGGGGATTCGCGTTAGGGTATGATTTGGTAATGAGAGGCAAAAATTAAAAATTTAGGAGCGATATCCATGGAAGCATTCCAAAACGCGATGGCGGTCTTCAAGCTGCTGGACAAGTCCAACTGCCGCAAATGTAATGAAGCCACCTGCCTGGCTTTTGCGGCCGCCGTTTTCAAGGGGAACCGGCAGCTCGCGGAGTGCCCCCGGCTCGATGCGGCGATTCTGGCCCGCTTCGACGGGGCTGCAGGTGCGGAGAACCCCCTTGAGCAGGAGGAGGAAAATGCCCTGGCCAAGCTTCAGGGGAGGATTGCGACCGTCGATCTGGCGGCGGCGGCCGAGCGGCTGGGCGGGACCTGCACCAATGGCAAACTGACCCTCAAGGTTATGGGCAAGGATGTCAGCCTGGATAGCCTGGGCCATTTTTACACCGACCTGCATGTCCACGTCTGGCTGGCGGTGCCGGTGCTGCAGCACGTCCTGGTGGGGGAGGGCCGCCCGGCTTCAGGGAACTGGGTCCCCCTGCGGGAGCTTGCCGGCGGCAAGGACTGGTATCGGCTGTTCGGACAACGCTGTGAAAAACCCCTCAAACAGGTGGCCGACAAGTACACGGATCTGTTCGAAGACCTGGTCCACCTCTTCGGAGGGAGACGCGTCGAGGGTCACTTCGAGGCCGACATCGCCGTCGTCTTATACCCCCTGCCCAAACTGCCCTTGCTCATCTGCTATTGGAAGCCCGAAGATGGGCTCGATTCGGACCTGCACCTGTTTTTCGACGACACCGCCGAGGCCAACCTTAACATCGAAGCCCTCTACACCCTGGGGGCCGGGTTGACCTTGATGCTCGAGAAGATCGCCCAGCGCCACGGCTGATGGATCCTAAATGAGATCG
>JBNKKA010000099.1:0-15583 GCA_050291585.1 Desulfobacteraceae bacterium | reverse complement strand
CGATCAGGCACGATGGCCGCCAGTTGGATGAGATCGTCCACCGGGGAGGTGGCTGCGGGCAGAAGGGCGTCGTCCCGGGTCGTGCGCTCTAAGGAGATTCCCAAAACCCCCTCCTCCCTGAGGACCTCACCACTATGGGCCAGCCAGACAGACTGGTTGGCGCCCTTGAAATAGAGTTTCCAGTGTCGGGCGGGCTGATCCCGGCCTCCGATGGTGATGGTCTCGTCGCCCACATAGCGGGCCTGGAGGGTGGCCTGCCCCATGGAGGCGGGGTCGAAAAAAGGGTAGCGGACCTCGTCCCCGGGAGCGGGCGACATGCCGCCTAATGCGGCAGTGACCCCGGCGGGCAGGTAGATGGGCATCTCAGCAGGCACCAGTGACTGGCGCGTATCCCCTCCCGCCGTAGTGGTCAGGCGCAGGCCATCGGGGGAGGCTTCTCCCTCTATTTTTGTGCGGAAGCTGCCCGATTGAAGGCGGAAGCTGAAGGTTTTCAGTGCGTATTCGTGGGTCAGAGCCGCCTCGGTATGCATGCGGATGTCCTGGACCAATCCCAGGGTTTTCAGGCGCATCTGCAGCCGCTGACGAAGGTCGATGCCTGCATCGGTGGGGACCAGTTCTTCGTGGCCGAAGCCGATCTTGTGGCCCCCCTGGAGGATATTGATCCAGACGTCCTTGGCCTGGGGGCCCTGTGACAGAGCTGGCGAAGTCTGCTGGACATTAGGTGCCCCCCTCGCCCTTTGCCACCAGCCCGCCTTAATCCCCAGCAACCCCAGGAATAGGGCGGCGCAGACGATCCCGACTATTCCGAAGCTCTTTGCGTGCATGGGTGTCGATCTCCTTCATCCGGTGCGCAAATTTCTGCGAAAATAGATCCGGAGAGATTCGATTCGGCCAAGGTCAGGGTGCGAGCGCAGCGAGTCGCCTGACCCTTGCAGCTTAGCCTCGCCCTGGTCAGCCAAACCACGCCTAAATTGTAGGCGATGATGCGAGTGTGTCAATGATCTTCGTGAAAAGGTAGGCGCTGAAAGGAACGGCGCCGCTCCCTTTTTCGGGAAGCGGCGCCGATGGATTAATTGATGACTTGGTCATGCAGAAAGGTGTCGAGGCGATGTCCTACTGGAAGAACTATCAGTGCTTAAACCGTCGCTCGGTTTAGGATAATTTATAAGCCGGCCGTGCCGATGAAGCATGCCGAAGCGCCGCCCATGACCGAAGCGTCGCCCTTGACGCCTGGGACGGTACCGCTGATGCCACGATAATCCACCGGGCGTCCGAAGCCGCCGGTAAAGACAATCAGGCCGTTAACGACCCCATCCACATCTTCGCTGCCGCCGTCGGTGAGGGTCAGGAGGGCTGTGTTGCCGGCGTCGGTCAGTTGTGCCAGATCGGCAGCGCTCTGCCAGCCATTGGCCGTGTCAAAAGTGAGCAAGGTCATCCCCTCACCGGGGGCGTGGCTGAGGTGCAGAGTCACCGACGCACCGGAGGCGCCGTGAGTCAGGGCTAATTTGAAGGCCACCAGGCCCAGGGGCAGTTCGTACCCCCCCCCGCTGTCCAGGTCCGGATCGGCAGGATCAAGGGAAAGAACCGCCTCCACAGCCTGAACCTGATCGTCTTTCATGGCATCCACGGCAATGCTGCCCTCACCGACCAGGGTAAGGACACCACGCAGTTTCACCTGCTCCTGATCGGCGATGCCGTCTGCGTTCAGGTCTGCATCGACGGCGATTTCCTGGGCGTCCAGGATACCGTTGCCGTCACTGTCGCCCTCGCGCACGCCGGTGGTGAAATACTGGGCGGTGGCCCACTCGCTGCCGGTTCCGCTGCTGTTGAGATAGCGTGAACGCCAGAAGTAGGTGGTCGCCTCGTCGAGAACCAGGGGAGGCAGGTGAAGCTGTTCGAGGGCTTTGTCCGATTGGGCCTCGTAGACGCACAGCTGGGAATGGGTCCCGTCGTCGCGGAAGACCTGCCAATGGGTCTCCTGGCGGCTGGCTGGGTCCACGTCATCCGCCTGTGGGGTGTTATTTAACATCGGATCCAGGGGTGTATCACCACCGCCATTGGACATGGGCGCGGGCTCGGGGATATCGGGCGGCGTTGCGGGTTCAGAACCATCAGCGGGCGCCTGGGCATTCGCCACTTGTGAACCGGGGTAGAAGACTTCGTTAGAGTCGCCGCTCTCATTGCCATCGGCATCAAAGGCGCGCACCACAAAGCAGTAGTCGGTTTCCGAGGCCAGGCCGGTGATGTCGCAACGCCCATCGGTACCGGCCCAGACCGGCTTGTTGTAGTCGTAATCTGAGTCGCTGGCCAGACGACAAAAGATCTTGTATCCCCGCAGCTCAGGATGGGGGTTGCTATCCCACTCGAGGGTGACGGACACCGCCGAAGCGGTGGCGACTGGAAGGCAGATCAGAAATGCAAAGAGGCAGATGTAGCTGCGCAAATTTGGAGCTTTCAGTTGCGTTGCCAGTCGATAAAACAAAATCATGGAGCGTCTCCCTAAAGGGGTGAGGTGATTTTTAAAGGCCATTCTGGCTTAAGTGGGTCTTCTGAGTGCCGCAAGGAAAAAGGGCGAGGGTTACGTTTTGCGTTCGCCTTTTATACATGAGAGAGGCTCTGACCTAAGTATTGGCGGTCTGCCTTCTCAGAGGGTGGGCGGGCTTTGCTACCCCATTGGTCATTGCGGGGTGTCAATCACGGTCCCGTTAATTCCCAGCCAGCTGCTGCGGTCCAGTCACGACGGTCTATGCTGTTGCCGAAATAGATCGTATAGTGTTCAGAAGATGTAATACCATTGTCGCTTTAGCTCAAAGCTGTGTTGCAACTTGCCTGTGGATCGCGTAGGAATAGATCCTATTGTTCGCTGTTTTCGGGGTTGGCGTTGTCGACTTCATCACGCCGATCCTGGCCTGAACGTCTTTCAGGGATATGATCTGCGTAAGAATACTGACGCCTTTCGTATCTCAGGCGTCGCTCCTCCGCCTCGGAGGTTTCTGATGTGAAATTTAAGTCCATAGCGATTCAGACCTCCGTAACAAATCAATATGAAAATTGCAATCTGAAATACTAGCGGCGGCGGTTCGCCAGCGGCCCAACAGTGGAAACTACTAAGCAATCACTGTGCCATTTGTTGCACTCGTATCATTTCAGACGCTTAGGGCCGGCGTGTGCGTGTCGCTGGCACGATGGTTACCATTTTGACATTTGAGGCGCTCAATTTTTCCCGGGCAGCGGTGCGGCGGGCCCAGGCCGCGGTGTCCGCCAGCAAGGCCGTCGGGCCGCCCGGCGCCTCTTTGGAAATCGTGATTATCATTTAGTTAAAGGGCCTTTATATCTATCTGCGGCCAGCAGACGCCAACCGGGAGCGATTGATTTGCAGACCAAGATTTGTTAACCAATATCTACCAAAAGGAGCGTTCGCCCGATTTTGGAAACAGACCGTTGCGATAGTTGCAGCATGAAATCGAGGGTTGCTCTTTGTGAACTAGTGCCTGTCCAGAATTGGTACGATTACCCAATTTCTGTGTCGGGTGCGAGTTAAGGCGTATTTATGGATCCAAGCTACGGGATTACGAGCAAACTGCTCATATGGTTTTGTACCATCGTTCTTATCTTCTACGGCACCATCTTCGTTCTCTACATCAATCTGCAGCGCGCGGTGATCCTGTCAGAGTCGATCGTCAACAAGAACTACGCCATCGCTACGATGTCGAAGAAGATGATCGAGAACCTGATCGGCATGGAGGAGAACGAGAAAAAGTACGGCCTTCTGCAGAAGGCCGATTATTTGACCTTTTTCGCTTCGGCACAGAAGGCCTTCGAGGA
The DNA here is from genome assembly GCA_050291585.1 of Desulfobacteraceae bacterium. Classification (GTDB taxonomy): domain Bacteria; phylum Desulfobacterota; class Desulfobacteria; order Desulfobacterales; family Desulfosarcinaceae; genus JASJCL01. The sequence continues at coordinate 11,758 of JBNKKA010000099.1, read as the reverse complement.
CAACTTGGTGGGCATTCTCGAATTGGAGGCGGGTCATGTGGTCATTCCGGGGCAGTGGCATGAAATCTATGAAAGCTATCGGCAATTTCCCAATGCCGCCGAAACCGATGCCTATGTAAAAAATCCCTATAAGCGCAGCATGCTCAAAGGCAAGCTTTGGATCCCCGAGTCGGTCATCAATCAATGGATCGCCAAGATCCGTCAGGCCCAAAGCGAAAACACCAAGGAGGTGGAGGCGTCTACCCGGGAGCTGAGTCGCCGCAGTCAGATGGCGGCCCGCAACGGACTCATTGGCCTGGTGGTTTCTAGTACCATCGGTTTGATCGGGGTGATTTTTCTAGCTTACTCCATGATCCGGCCTTTGCGTGAATTGATCAAGGGGATTCGATCGATTTCAAAAGACCGGGACAGCAAGCCGATCAAGATCCGCTCCAAGGACGAATTCGGTGAACTGGCCAGGGCCTTCAACGAGATGACCGAGCGGTTGCGGCGCGAGGAGCGTATGCGCTCCGATTTTATCTCCATGCTGAGCCACGAGATCCGCACACCATTGACCAGTATCCGAGAATCGGTCAACATGATCGTCGAGGAGGTGATGGGGCCCACGACCCCAAAACAGCATAAATTTCTCAATATCGCCAGTTCCGAAATAGGGCGTATTTGCGGCCTGCTCAACCATTTGATGCAGGCCTCACGGTTGGAACCCGGCAAGCTCAAGGTGGTGGCTAGGCCGGTGGACTGCTATGCGCTTGTTAACGGCAGCGTGGACACGCTGAAAACGGTCGCCCAGAACAAAAAGATTCAAATCAGCGTCCAATGCGATACGCATCTGCCAGCGGTCATGGGGGACCATCAGCAGCTCCAGCAGGTGATCCTCAACCTCCTGGGCAACGCCATCAAGTTTTCGCATACGGGGACACTGATCCAGGTACGCGCCAAGGTCGATCGCGACCCACGGCTGGTCTGTTTTACGGTTCAGGATCATGGCCCCGGCATCGGCTCGGAGGAGCTGGCTCTACTCTTCAATAAGTACTACCGCGCAGAGAACGTTCGTGAACATTTGGACGGGGTCGGTCTGGGACTGAGCATTGCAAAAAATATTATTGAGGCGCATAAAGGGTCGATTTGGGCAGACAGTCAATTTGGCAAAGGTAGTACCTTTGGCTTCACTCTGCCCAAAGCGCCGCCGCAGTTGAAATTGGAGAGAGGTTGAGGGGATCGGAATGCGCAGATATCTGGAAAACGGGCCGCTGGGGTTGTTCATCATTATCGTGACCGGCGCGCTAATGGCAGTGGGATGCACACCCACCAACCGGATTATCGACGACCTGCGCCACACCATCCGGTTTGAAACCGACCATGAGACTCTGGATAAAGGTTTTGACGCACTGGACAAGCAGCACTACGCCCAGGCGGAGGCACTCTTTGCCAATCTAAAAGAAAGCACCGGAAGCAATGTCGTGCAGCGCAAAGCGCGTTACGGATATGCCGTCGTACGCCTGATTCGGGCGCGTACCCCCGGACAGAAAGCCGCCGCCATGGCCCTCTGGGACGCTTGGCGGCAGACCTATTCGCCCGACCCCGAATGGGAGGACCCACGGGCATTGGAGCCTCTTTTCCTCTGCCGGCAGAAAAGCGGTAAGCGTGCCGTCTGCCGTGGGACGGTGCCGAAAGAAGAATACAAGGCCAGTCAACAAAAAACCAGCCGCCTACAGCTTGAGGCGGATACCCTGAGGCAGCGTCTCAAGGATTTAGAAGCCAGCAAAGAGGCCCTCCTGGCGGCCAAGAACCGGGAGATCAAAAATTTGAAGGATAAAATCCACGCCCTTGAGGCCATCGATCAGAATATCCAGAAAAAAAAGAAAGAGGTCTCCGCACCTCAATGAGCCATCTATGACCCAAGCCATGCTTGAACATACGATTCTGATTGTCGACGATGACCCCAACGTCCTTGAAGTCCTGGATGCTCGCCTGATCTCCGCCGGTTTTCAGATCTACAAGGCCAACAGCGGTGCCCAGGCCATCAAAATTCTCGCGAAGACCCCTGTCGATCTGATGATATCGGATATGAAAATGCCCGGCATGAGCGGCATGGAACTGCTTGTGGAGGCGCGCAAGTTGCGGCCCGAACTGCCCATCGTCTTCCTGACGGCCTATGGCACCATTCCCGACGCCGTTTTAGCTGTCAAGGCCGGCGCCGTGGACTATCTGGCCAAGCCCTTTGACGGGCGTGAGCTCCTTGCGAAGATCAACGGCCATTTCAAGTCCAACCCCCAGCTGCGCGCGGACCGCGACCCCGCCCCGGTGGTTCATGACCTGCATCGGGTCGACAGCCCGATCATGAAAAAGATGTACGAGATCGTCAAGAAGGTGGCCCGCAGCCATGTCAACGTCCTCGTCCTTGGGGAGAGCGGGGTGGGCAAGGAGCGCGTTGCGCGCATGCTCCACCAGATGAGCCCGCGGCACAAAAAACCCTTCGTAGTGGTGGATTGCGGTTCAACTCCTGCAGGCCTGTTGGAGAGCGAGCTCTTCGGCCACGTGCGCGGCTCCTTTACCCACGCCGTCAGCGACAAGAAGGGCCTCATCGAGACTGCCGACAAGGGGACCCTTTTTCTGGACGAGATCGGGAACATCTCCCCCGAGATGCAGACCCGCCTCCTGCGCTTCATCGAAGACCGCAAAATCCGGAAAATCGGCGATCTGAAGGAGATACCGGTGGACTGTCGCATTGTCGCGGCCACCAACGCCGATCTGAACGAGGATATCAAGGCCGGCCGCTTCCGGGAGGATCTCTACTACCGCCTGCGTGTGGTGACCCTCAAGATCCCGCGCCTGGTAGAGCGGCGCGAGGATATCCCTATCCTGGCCGAGCACTTCATGAAGTCCTATTGCCAGCAGTACAAAATGGACCCCGTCAAGCTGCCCCCCGCAACCCTCAAGTGGCTGAGCGAATACCCCTGGCCGGGCAATGTGCGCGAGCTGAAAAACGCCATCGAAGCGGGCATCGTCCTTTGCCGCAACGGCGAGCTTCTCCCCGAGGACCTCCACCATACCGTCTTGCCCGATGCCGAAACGGCGGAGGAGTTTGGCATGGACGACGATGGCGAAGCCCCCTTTTCCCTGGAGGAGAACGAACGTATTGCCATCTTGCGAGCCCTCAAACAAACCGGGGGCGTGCAGAAGGACGCCGCCGAACTCCTCGGTATCAGCCGCCGGGCCATTCACTACAAGATCAAGAAGTACGATATTGATTCGCACGCCATCCGGGCGCAGATGAAATAGGCACTGGACTCGGCCTTGTTTTATCACGCGGCTTAGGCTTCGCCACGCTTGGTGCTCTTTCCCTGACCTATGTATAAAAGCAATTTCTTGCCCCATCCGTGGGTACTTTATCACCCCCTCCTTCCCGATCCTCTGTAACCAAATCCCACACCTGGGCTCATTAGGTGGCAATACCGAGCAGCCCAAATTTTTAATTGTCCAATGCAGGCTTTAACCAATGGGAGCATCAATGCGTAAAGGATCGAAGATCCCCACACTTTCCAGGCGCGCGTTTATCAAAGGGGGGCTGGCTGCCGCCGGCCTGGCGGCCGGCGCCACCACGGCCAAGGCCGCTCTCAGCCCAGGCAACACCCATCTGGCCACCCTCATCGATATCAGTCGCTGTATCGGCTGCGGTGAGTGCGTTGTGGCTTGTCACGAGGCCAACGCCGAGGCCTATCCTCAGCCTAAAAAGCCTTTCCCCAAGATGTACCCACCACGCGTCAAAGTGGCCGACTGGTCGGACAAAAAGGCGGTCGATGACCGCCTGACGCCGTACAACTGGCTCTATATCCAGAGTGCCACCGTTACGGTGGATGGGGAGGAGGTCGATCTGACCATGCCCCGGCGCTGCATGCACTGCATCAACCCGCCTTGCGTCAAGCTCTGTCCCTGGGGATCTGCCCAGCAGCTGGAAAACGGCATCTCGCGCATCGATGCCGACATCTGTCTAGGGGGCTCCAAGTGCAACAAGGTCTGCCCCTGGCACATTCCCCAGCGCCAGACGGGTGTGGGCCTTTACTTGGATCTACTGCCCAATTTCGCCGGCAACGGGGTGATGTACAAGTGCCACCGCTGCCATGCCAAGGTGGCCAACGGTGAGCTGCCGGCCTGCATCGAGGCCTGCCCCGAGGATGTCCAGACCATCGGGCCGCGGCCGGAGATCATTGCAGCCGCTCATGCGCTGGCCAAGGAGATGGACGGCTACATTTACGGTGAGACGGAGAATGGGGGCACCAACACCATCTATGTGTCGCCGGTGCCCTTTGATCAAATACGTCAGGCCATCGAGACCGGGGCCGGACGGCCCGATTTCCAGCCGGCAGAGGACACCATGGCCCAGGCCAACAACCTGGTGTCGGCCATGGCCCTGGCCCCCATCGCCGGAGTGGCCGCCGCCGTGGGTAAGTTCTACGCATCCGCGTCGGCCCGCCCCCGGCCGGAGGAGGAGTAAGCCATGTCATCGTCATCCCTTGTCGCCAAGGTCGTCAATCAGCGCTACCTCTACCGCTTCCTGCTCTTTCTGTGCGCCCTCACGGGCTTCGGGCAGATGCCCATCTACAAAAGATATTACATGGCCGACATCCCTGGTTTCAGCTGGCTGGCCGATTTCTACATCACCCGCTATGTCCACTACCTGGGTGCGACCCTGCTCCTGGGGCTCTTGGCCTTCGCCCTGGTGGACTACCTGCTCAAGCGGCGCGTTTTAGGCCCTCTTAACTGGAGCGCTCTGGGGCGCGCTTTTTTTCTGGTGGTGATCGTTCTCAGCGGCTTTTTTTTCGTGGCCAAGAACCTCTCCGGGGCCCACTATCCACCCACGGCCATCATCGCCGGCAACCTCATCCATCTCACCGCCGTCATGGGGCTGCTGGCACTATCACTCTATTGCCTGGTTTTTAAAAAGCCTTGGAGAAGGCCCCTTTAGAAAAGGGGTGGGCGGGTAAAGCCCCGTAAAAAAGGGGTGGACAGAGCGTTAGGAAATCCGTAAACAAAGAGGGTTACACAATGAACGAAGGCTGGGTCTTTTTACTGATCATCGGCATCTGGGTAGTATTGCAACGTTTCATCTTACCCAAGCTGGGCATCTCCACCTGAATGAGCGACGCCTGCCAGGTGGCAGGCAAGAAAAACGATGGCGAATCCGGAGAAGAAAAAGGTTCAGGACACTGACTATGAGCTGATTGTCGCCATCAACGCCGGCCAGGTGGATCGCTTTCAGGAGCTGATGGAGAAATACCAGGTCAAGCTCTACAACTTCGGTCTCAAAATGTGCGGCGACCGCCGCGACGCCGAGGACATGGTTCAGGACACCTTCCTCAACGTCTTCAAATACCTCAAAGACTTCCGCCACGAGACCAAGTTCCGCAACTGGCTCTACCGCATCGCCACCAGCACCTGCATCAAGCGGCGCCGCAAGTCCAAATATGCCCCGGAGCGTGAACTCTCCTTGGATGAGTTCCTGCCCCAGGATGAAGCCAGTATTCCAGACGCAGTGCCCCAGTGGGCGGCCCAACCCCTGGCCCAGGTACTCAACGAGGAGTTGTCCCGGCACCTCAAGGCCGCCATCCTCGATCTTCCCGACAAATACCGCCTGGTGCTGGTGTTGAGGGATGTGGAGGGCTTCAGCACCGCGGAAACGGCCGATATACTGAATCTCTCTCCGGCCAACGTGAAGGTCCGCCTCCATCGGGCGCGGCTGTCTTTGAGAGAGGATCTGAAAGGCTATTTTACCCATGAGTGACCATCACAGAAGTGACCATTCCAGGGGTGACCACCACTCAAGTGACCACCACTCAAGTGACCACCACCCAAGTGACCACCACCCAAGTGGCCACCACACGCATGACCACGCGGCCTGTATCCAACTATTCACCAAATTGTCCGAGTACATCGACAACGAGCTGGATGAGATCACCTGCAAGGACATCGAGGCCCACCTGGCCGACTGCCCTTGCTGTACTGCCTGTATGGAAACCCTCAAGCGGACGGTGGCCTTCTGCCGGGAGGTGGAGGAGCGGCCTGTGCCGGATACCCTTTCCCAGCGTCTCCAGGAGATTGTCGCCGATCTGGCGACACCCAAAACAGTCTAGCCCGATATCCATCAATACTCTGGGCTGACACCAACCCAAGACGCCCGCCCCACAAGCCAGTTAGTCCCCCTGTCCTATGCCCAGGTTGACACTACTGCGAGAATTATCTATTCACCACCCATCCCTTTTTTTCTGAGCGTTAGCCAACGATTACGATTGGCCTTCGTATAGTCGACCACGGATCAAGATGACCTGCCCATAGGATTTCATCATGAGAGGCGCCACCCACTTGCAGACCGCTTTTCAAACTGGCCCGGGCAACGACTTGACCGACATCGCCGGACTGCGTGTGGGCCACTACACCGATCGCGAAGCTGTCTCGGGGGTTACGGTGGTGGTCTGTCCCGAGGGCGCCGTGGGCGCCGTAGACGTGCGCGGGGCCGCCCCGGGCACCCGTGAAACAGATCTGCTCCAGCCGGTGAACTTGGTGGATCGCGTCCAGGCCGTCGTCTTGGCCGGAGGCAGTGTATATGGTCTGGCGGCAGCGGATGGTGTCGTCCGTTGGCTGGCCGAGCACGGCTGGGGGTTTCCCCTGGAGGCCGGTCAGGTGGCTCCCATCGTACCTGCAGCGGTGCTTTTTGACCTGGGGCGGGGGCGCAACTTTATCCCACCCATCTCCGGCCAATGGGGGCGGATCGCCTGTGAAGCGGCCAGCGAGGCACCTTCGGTCATGGGGTGTGTGGGCGCCGGCACGGGAGCGCGCTGCGGCGAACTTAAGGGGGGAATAGGTGGGGCCTCCCAGATTTTGCCCGGGGGAATCAGTGTTGCTGCCCTGGCAGCCGTCAACGCTTTCGGGTCCGTGGTCGATCCCCAGAGCGGTGGGTTGTGGGAGGCCCGAATGGTCCTGGGCACCGAGATCGATGCCCTCGCCCGCAGACGGGTGGATTTGCCACCAACGCCGATGCCCCAAACCGCAGGCAACACCACCCTGGCAGTGGTCGCCACGGACGCCATTTTGGACAAAACCCAGGCCCTTAAAGTGGCCCAGATGGCCCATGACGGTCTGGCGCGGGCCATCCGCCCGGCCCACACCATGTTTGACGGCGACACGATCTTCTGCCTGGCCACCGGCCGCAAGGCCTTGCCCAAAACCCCCGGCTTTTTCAGCGGCGCCACGGCGCGAGCCCTCAGCGATGTGGGCGATGTTGCCGCCGACTGCCTGGCGCGGGCCATTCTGCGGGGGGTTCTGGCCGCCGACTCCATGGCCGGACTGACCGCCTTTGCCGACTTGCCGTTGCGCAGCATGGGTGATGACGCTGAAACTGCTTAACTGGAAGTGCGCTGAGCTATTGGCTCTCAGCTATTGGCTCTCAGCTTTTGGCTTTGAACCAAAGGCTCAGAACTCAGCTTAAAGAAGATTTTTTCAACCGAATTGACCCAGCCGAGCTATACCGTTGTGGCAGAAGGCCGCGCTCATGAGCAGATGTCTGAAATCAGATGTCTGAAAAGGAGACCGAAAGATGATGCGGACGACAATAAATCTGGCGACCATGTATCGAGCGATGCTGGTGTTCTTTGGACTAGGTCTGGTCATGTGTGCATTAGCCCCAACAGCAAGGGCCATGGCCCCTTTGAAGGGGGGGCATCTGACCGTCTGTCAGCCGGCGGAGCCACCCGGGTTGGACCCCACCGCCAATACGGCCGCCGCCATCGACCGGGTCGTGTACGCCAATCTTTTCGAAGGCCTGATCAAGGTGGACCGCACCGGGGCCCTGGTACCCGGTCTGGCCAGCGGCTGGGAGGTGTCAGCGTCAGGACTGCGCTATCGTTTCGAGCTGCGCAAGGGCGTCGTCTTCCACGATGGCAGCCCCTTTGATTCCTCAGTGGCGCGTTGGAATATAGATCAGGCCATGTGCAAGGAGACGGTCAACCCCCATCCCGAGTATTTTCGCGGTATCACCGCCATGGAGACTCCCGACGCCCACACCTTGGTCATCGACCTCAAGGACACCGACGCCCTTTTTCTGACCCACCTGGCCGAGGGGGACGCCGTCATGCTGCCCAAGGGGAATCGCACTGCGGCTAAAACCGACCCTGTGGGGACGGGGCCCTTCCGTTTTGTGGAATGGGTGCGCGGTGACCGGGTGGAACTGGCCCGTTTCGATGGGTACTGGGACCCCCTGCGGCCCTTTCTGGACAAGGTCACCTTCAAGTTCATCGGCGACGCCGCCGCGCAACTGGCGGCCCTCAAGAGTGGGCAGATCGACGTGATCGGGTCCATCGCCGCACCTGAATCCGCCTTCGCCCTGGGCAAGGACCAGCGCTTTAAGGTATTCGCCGGCACCACCACCGGCGAGGTGATCCTTTCCACCAACAACAAGGCGGCCCCCTTCGACAACAAGCTGGTGCGCCAGGCCATGGCTTACGCCATCGACCGCCAGGTGGTGGTGGACCTGGTGATGTTCGGCTACGGCACTCCCATCGGCTCCCACTGGTCGCCGGGCACCCCCTACTACCAGGATCTCACGGGGATGTTCCCTTACAATCCGGAACGCGCCAAAGAACTCCTCGCCCAGGCGGGCTTTCCTGACGGTTTCGAAGCCACCATCAAGCTGCCGGCCATCTACTCCTACTCCCGGCGTGCCGGCGAGGTGATCGCCGACATGCTCTCCAAGGTGGGCATACGTCTCAAGATCGAGATCGTCGAGTGGGGCCAGTGGATCGAGCGCATCTACAAGAAGAAGGAGTACCAGCTCACCATGATCGGCCATGTGGAGGCCTGGGATATCGGCATTTACGCCAATCCGGACTACTATTTCCAATACGATTCGGAGGCGTTCCGCGCCGCCTACGAAAAAGCCCTCAAGGCCCCGGACGAGGCGGGCAAGGCCAAGTGGTTCGGTGAGTGCCAGCGCATCATCGCCGCTGACGCCGTCAACGGCTTCTTGTTCTCCTTCCCCAGTTTGGCCGTGATGAAAGCGGCCGTAATGAACTGGTGGCCCGACTACCCCACGGTGGCCCTGGACTGCAGCGAGGTCTGGCTCCAGCCCTGATGGTAGGCCATCTGCCAAGAAACCCGCGTGGGCGCCGTATCCGCATTGCCGGCCTGAGGCTACCATCCACCGTCCTTGGGCGCAGAGGGGTTGGCGATAGCGTCAGGAAGGGCAGGGGGTGGTCATGCTGGCGCTGACACTGAGCAAGACCCTCTCCCTGATCCTGCTGCTGGTGCTGGTCTCCCTCATCGTCTTCGGCGTCCTCTATGTGCTTCCCGGGGATCCGGCCCAGGTGATCCTGGGCCTCAACGCTTCGGACGAGACTTTGGCCAATCTGCGCGCTCAACTGGGACTCGATCAGTCTTACTGGACCCAATACCTGACCTGGATGGGCAACCATCTGAACGGTCGTGGCAGTGATTCCATCACCTATGGGCTGCCCGTCACTCGTCTCATCGGCACATCCCTGCTGATTACGGGCCCCCTGGCCCTCATGGCCATGCTCGTGGCGGTGGCTGCGGCCATCCCCCTGGGGATCTTCGCCGCCCGCCATCAGAACCGCCCCGGCGACACCCTCGTCATGGGCGCCACCCAGATCGGCCTGGCCATCCCCGAGTTCTGGTTGGGGCTGCTCCTCATGCTGCTCTTCGCCGTCCAATGGGGCTGGCTGCCCGCCGGCGGCTTCCCCGGTTGGGGGGTGGACGCCTGGGGGTCTCTCAAGGCCCTTTTTTTGCCGGCCCTCGCCCTGGGGGTGATCCGGGCCGCCGTCATTACCCGTTTGACTCGAGCGTCCATGCTCGAGGTGCTGCGCGAGGACTATGTGCGCACGGCCCGTGCCAAAGGGCTGCGTCCCCGCACGGTGATCTACCTGCACGCCCTCAAGAACGCCCTCATTCCGGTGCTCACCGTCATGGGCCTCCAGTTGGGTCAGCTCCTGGCCGGGGCCGTGATCATCGAAAACGTCTACCACCTGCCTGGCTTGGGTCGCCTGATTTTTCAAGCCATCGGCCAGCGCGATCTTCCCGTGGTGCGCGACGGGGTGCTCTTCATGGCGGCGGCCGTGGTAAGCGTCAACTATTTGGTGGACATGACATACATCCTCATCGATCCGCGCATGCGGCTGGAGCGCTGACACCATGCGCTGCTTCGCCAACACCAATTTCAAGCTGGGGTTTACGCTCTCCATTACCGTGGTTCTCATGGCTGCCCTGAGCCTCCTGTGGACCCCTTACGACACCACCTCCATGAGCCCCAAGGAGCGCCTCCAGGGGCCTTCCCTGCAGCATCCCATGGGGACGGATCAATACGGCCGTGATCTTTTTTCACGCGTTATGGACGGGGCGGTGACCTCCATCCTGGCCGGCCTCGTCGCCGTGGCCATCGGCATGAGCTTAGGCGTGGTCATGGGGATCGCGGCGGCCTACCACCGCGGTATGGTGGCGGAGGGCCTCATGCGGCTGGCCGATTTGCTCTTCGCTTTCCCGGCGGTGCTCACCGCCATCCTCATCACCACCATCTGGGGTCCCTCCCTGACCAATGCCATGCTGGCCATCGGCATCTTCTATATCCCGGTTTTCGCCCGCCTGACCCGGGCCACCGCCACCGCTATCTGGGAACGGGACTTCATCCTGGCCGCAAGGGCCGCCGGTATGCGTGAGGGCCAGATCATCCTCGAGCACATCCTGCCCAACATTCTCAGCCCCCTGGTGGTCCAGGCCACGGTGCAGTTCGCAGTGGCCATTCTGGCCGAGGCAGGGCTCAGCTATCTGGGGTTGGGAACCCAGCCCCCGGAAGCCTCTTGGGGACGGATGCTGGGCGAGGCCCAGACCTTCATGGCCATGGCGCCTTGGATGGCCATGTTTCCCGGCTTGGCCATCGCCTGGGCGGTGTTGGGGTTCAATCTTCTGGGGGACGGGCTGCGCGACACCCTCGACCCCAAGATGACGGCGGGGCGGCACACGTGAAGCGCCCCTTGCTCGCCATAGAGGACCTTTGCGTCAGCGCCGTTTCCAAGGGAAACCGGGTGCGGATCGTGGACGGTCTGAGCCTGACGGTGGCTGCCGGCGAGACCGTCGGTCTGGTGGGGGAGAGTGGCTGCGGCAAAAGCGTTACCGCCCTGAGCATCCTGGACCTGTTGCCCCGACCGCCTCTGGAGATCGAGCGGGGGCGGATCCGCTTCAACGATCTGGACCTGCGTCGCCTCAAGGGGGACCCTCTGCGCCGCATCCGCGGTGGCGAAATCGCCATGATTTTTCAGGAGCCCTTGACGGCCCTCAACCCTGTCCTCACCATCGGCCGCCAACTGAGCGAACCCCTCGTGACCCATTTGGAGTTGAATCCGCGCACGGCGCTTAAGCGCGCGGCTGTTTGGCTGCGGCGGGTCAACATCGCCCCGGCCGAAAGCCTCCTCGGCGCCTACCCCCACGAACTCTCCGGGGGCATGCGTCAGCGCGTGATGATCGCCATGGCCATGGCCTGCCGGCCCCGGCTGATCATCGCCGACGAGCCCACCACCGCCCTGGATGTTACCATCCAGGCCCAGATCCTGGCCCTCATGAACCGCCTGAAAAACGATCTCGGCTCCGCCCTTCTGCTCATCACCCACGACCTGGGGGTTGTGGCCCAGATGGCCAGCAGGGTGGTGGTCATGTACGCCGGCCAGGTGGTTGAGAGCGCCGCCGTGGTTCCGCTTTA
>JBNKKA010000098.1:0-15620 GCA_050291585.1 Desulfobacteraceae bacterium | reverse complement strand
CCAATATCACTGCAGCGATGTGTTCCGGTGGAACGATGGCCTGAATCTCACCGGATGCCAGCGCTTCTTCGAGCGCTGCCACCAAGCGAGACTCGATGTGGCGAAAGTACTTTTCGATCGGACGTCTCAGGTCGTCCTCATTGATGGCCGAATCCCAAACCATCCGCCCGATACGACACCCTTTAAGCGCCTCACGCGGTACCCGCAGGAAACCTTCGATGCGCTCGATTACGGGTCCGGAATCACCAAAGACCTCATCGAAATCCTCAATCCGCTCCTCAACAACCGTTTCCATGGCTGCCGCGGCCAGGTCCTTCTTGCTCTTAAAATGGTGATAGAAGCTTCCCTGCCCCGCACTGCTGAGCTCCTGAATGGCTCTCGGGCTGGTGGCGTCATAGCCCTTTTCCCATAAGAGCGTTTTTGTTGCCGATATTAGATCGTCGTATTTTGTCATGATATTATACATACCAATAGGTACAATCAGATTGTCAAGTCTTTTTTAAGTGCATCGAAATTGACGCTTGACAATGAATCAGTATTTAAGTAAATACTAATGTGATGGACAATCTTGAAACACTATCAAATATTTTCAAGGCAATGGCCGATCCAACGCGACTGAAACTGATTAAGCTGCTTTCGAGTCAGTCCATAATGTTTTGCGGCGGCCAATGCGACGGTGAAACCTTCCTCTGCGTTGGCGCCCTGGCCCATCAATTGGGCGTGACCCAATCGGCCGTATCGCAGCACTTACGTGTCCTACGCCAGGCTGGGCTCGTCAGAGGAGAACGCCAGGGCAGTTTCATGCACTACTCGCTGGATCATGAAGGTTTAAAACAATACCGCAGCCTGGTCACCCAGACCATGGGGGAACAATTCTAATCCGGAGAGGGCTTTTTTTTGCCCTATAATATAAGTATATACTTATATAATTAATCATTAATACAAAGGAGGATCATCATGTGTTGCTCAGGTAAAATCCATCAGCATCAATGCCAACCGAACCCCTGTCATTGGAACCACGCCCATACCCATTGCAATTGCGGTTGCATGGGCAATCTACAAATCGTTTCGAGATTGGAGGATACCAGGGACAGTCTCAGGGCCGAGCTGGAACGGATTGAAAACCAGCTTGCCAATCTGAGAAACGAGTAGACTTTTTACAGAAGATTGAATGGGGTCTAAGGTCAAGACGGGGCGAGGCGTTCTATCTCTTTTATGCAAGGTGGGCGGGAACGCCACGCTCCGGCACCCAAAATAGTTCTGATTTTAGTAGCCGGCCAGGATCGATTCTCTTTCCTGGATGTCCCGGGTGTAACTTCAGGTCGTTTTTTTAGCTGTAGCCGCCGGGTCCGCCGGTGCCAGGCACTCTGCCACACAGGCTATAAATTCCCTGCGATCGATGGGCTTGGCCAGGGTGTGCCGGCAACCAAGCTTTTTGGCCACCTCGAGGTAGTCGTCTGCATTCACCCGTCCCCCGCCCGATATGGCTATGATATTCAAGGTCGGCGTCTCGCGACGCAGGGCCATAATCGCTTCGAGGCCATCGGAACTGGGCATGATCAAATCGGTGATCACCAGATCGGCCTGGTCTTGACGATATTTGCGCAGTCCGTCGCGGCCGTCACAGGCGCTATTCACCGTGTAGCCCTCCTGTTCGAGGATCACGGAGAGCAATTTACGGATACCGGGTTCATCATCAATAATTAATATTTTGGCCATAGTGGGTCTCCCGATTCAGTGGGTCTGAAGCTATTATCGGCAGTCTGCCTGAAACATTTGATAAAATCTGTGGGGTCCGGATCTGACCTGATGGCAATCATGATGTCGTTCAGGGCAAAAAGGCGTTCAGGCTGGCAGTGCTGCAGGTGGTGGCGTAGTGTCTGATATCGGCGCTGTAACGTCCCAGTTCTGAGATGCGCGTCATGGCCTGATGGGCCGCCGCGGGGGGCAATAGCCCCGCCATCGCCAGGAGGCGGGGGCAAAGCAGGGCATTGACATAGGGTATTGCCTCGCGGCGGCAAACGCCGGCGCCCCGACCGTCATCTATGATGACGAAGTCTGCCCGACCGTCGATGTAACACAGGAGGGTGTCGCGCTCACCGCGGTGGAGGCTCTCTGGGAGGTGGTGGGCCTCCGCAGTGGCATTGGGCGCAACAATGGTGATCTGCCGGGTTTGACACTCTTGGGCGATGGTGCGCGCACCAGGACGCTGGTAGCGGGTGAGCTCGCCATAGACCGAGGCACTCACACAGACCCGAAAGGCGGCCTGGATGTCACCGAGCAGTTTGGCCTTGTGAAGGAGGATGGCGGAAGAGGCGTCCACGAGCACGGTCTTCAAAACAATGCTCCGTTTTCTATCTGCAGGCTGCGGGTACGATGCCCTGCAATCGAAACCATCGGCACTGCCGCAGCCAGCTTGGCGGCAGTGCCCATCAGGCGCTTAGATAAACAGATCGGTGCTGATATAACGCTCCCCGGTGCTGGGGAGAAGCACGGCCATGCGCTTACCGCGATTTTCGGGCCGCGCGGCCACCTGCAGGGTTGCCCAGACGGCCGCACCCGATGAGATTCCGCAGAGGATGCCCTCTTTCTTGGCTAACTGCCGGGCCGTGGCAAAGGCATCGTCGTTGGTGACAGTGACCACCTCGTCGATCACCTCGCGATCCAAAATGGCGGGAACGAAACCCGCCCCGATGCCTTGGATCTTGTGGGGCCCCTTCTGGCCGCCGGAGAGGATGGCCGAGTCGCTGGGCTCCACGGCGATCGCCTTGAAATCGGAATTGCGCAGCTTGAGCACCTGACCCACGCCGGTGATGGTGCCCCCGGTGCCCACCCCGGAGACGAAATAGTCGATCTGCCCCTCCATGTCGACCCACAGCTCTTCGGCGGTGGTCTCGCGGTGGGCCTGGGGGTTAGCCGGGTTGGTGAACTGGTCGGGGATGAAGCTGTCTGTCTCCTTGGCGGCGATCTCCTGGGCCTTGGCGATGGCGCCCACCATGCCTTCGGCACCGGGGGTCAGCACCAGCTCGGCCCCCAGGTGGGTGAGGAGTTTGCGGCGCTCCACGCTCATGGTGTCCGGCATGGTCAGGCAGAGACGATACCCCTTGGCGGCACAGAGAAAGGCCAGGCCCAGTCCGGTGTTACCGCTGGTGGGTTCAACGATGAGGGTTCCCGGTCCGAGCTTGCCGTCGGCCTCGGCGGCGGTGAGCATGCCGCGGGCGATGCGGTCTTTGACGCTCCCCAAAGGGTTGAAAAACTCAAGCTTGGCATAAACCTCGGCGCCCTGATCGGGCACCAAACGATTGAGACGCACCAATGGGGTGCGACCGATAGTGGCATCGATGGCGGAATATATTTTCATGCTGTCCTCCCAGTAGGGGTGGCCACTTCTGGAGTGGCCTGTTTGTAGACCAAGCGCGGTTCTTCGAGCATTACTGTGGTATCGGCGGGCACGCTCTGGGTGATCCAGACATTGCCCCCGATGACCGAACGGGTGCCAATGCGGGTCTCACCGCCCAGGATGGTGGCGCCCGAATAGATGATCACATCATCCTCAATGGTGGGATGACGTTTACGCCCGCGCAGTTTCTCACCCGCCCCTCTGGGCAGGGAGAGTGCCCCCAGGGTCACCCCCTGGTAGATGCGCACATCGCGGCCGATCTCGGTGGTCTCACCGATAACCACGCCGGTGCCGTGGTCGATGACAAAGCGCTCGCCTATGGTGGCACCGGGGTGGATGTCGATGCCGCTGACACTGTGGGCGTGCTCGGTCATGCTACGCGGCAACAGAGGCACGCCTAGTTCAAACAGCTTATGGGCCACCCGGTAGATGCTCAAAGCGTAGATGCCTGGATAGCTGAAGATGATCTCGTCGTGGCTCTTGGCTGCTGGGTCCCCCTCGTAGGCGGCTTGAACATCCGTGGCCAGCACGCGGCGGATCTCGGGAATAGACTCCATCACCTTCAGGGCGATGGTTTGACCGCGCTCATCACACTCGCTGCAGGGCTGGTCGTAGCGCAGGCAATCGTGACGGATGGTGTGGGTCACCTGCTCGGCCAATAGATCGTAGAGTTCGGTGACCGTCCGCCCCAGGGTATAGCGCAAGTTGACTGGATCGAGCTTTTCGCGGGTATAGTAACCTGGGAAGAGCAGCTCACGGAACTTGGCCACCATGTCCAGTACATAGCCCTCGGAGTGGATGGGCTCCGCATCGATGTGGGTGTAGCAGACGCCGTCACCGCAGCTATCAATGATGCCTTCGGCGATGGCCGGCAGGCGGGCCTTTAGGTTGCTGCTAAGTTCGACATCCGTGCGGCAGGTTCGGTCGATCAGGTCCTGATGGTCATGGGCCATGGGTCAATCACCTCATTTTGGTGCGAATGGGCCAACCTTTGTTTATAGACATCCACATTACGAAAACAGTTGGACATTTAAATCATAACCACCGGGTATCGGTTGTCAAAAGAATAGAGACTCAGCGGGCAACTACAAAGCGGGGTGGACGAGATCCACTTTCTGTAGGCGGACATTAGTCGGGAAGGGGATCTTTGGGCCGCCGCAACAAATACCCCGCTCCGGGTATGGTAGTGATGTAGGCGGGCTGTTCGGGGGCCTTTTCCAGCTTGGCCCGCAGGTGCTGGATGTGAACGTCGATGGTGCGGCTCCAGTGATAAATTTGGGCCTCAGGCCAGAGGGCCTGACGGATAGTTTCGCGGTCGAGGACCTGTCCGGCATGTTTGAAGAGCAGGTTGAGGAGATCAAACTCCTTTTTTGTGAGGCGTACGGCACGTCCGGCGATATTCACTTCGCGCCGCTGGGGTAACAATTCCCAATCCCCCACCCGGGTCACTGCCGACAATTTTCGATAGGCCCCGCCGCGCCGCAGGCGGGCCTTGATGCGGGCCGCAAGCTCCAGGTAGTCAAATGGCTTGACCAGGTAGTCGTCGGCGCCGCTTTCCAGGCCCAGCACTTTGTCGCTCACACCGTCCTTAGCGGTCAGCAAAATGATGGGCACTTGAGACACCCGCCGGATGGAACGACATACCTGCAGTCCATCCAGATCGGGCAGCATTAAATCCAGCACGAGGATATCGGGCCGCGCCTCGCCAAAGCGGGCCAAGGCCTCTTTTCCCGTGGTGGCGGTAAGCGCCTCGTAGCCGTCCAGGGTCAGATTATCTTTAATGATGGTCACGATATCGGGATCATCGTCCACCACCAACACTCGAAACGGGGGCATAGCCCTCCTCTCAGCTGTCGTTGTCGGCCAATGCAGGCGCACCAAGATCGGCGCTCGCTACACTGGCCGCTGCACGCCCCTCCACGGGCAGGTCCAGGCAAAAACAACTGCCCTGACCCGGTGCGCTTTCCACCCATATGCGCCCCCCGTGGGCGACCACGATCCCCTTGCAGATGGCCAGACCGAGTCCTGCCGACCCCCTGTGCAGAGGCAGGTTCGAGTCTGTTGCGGGCACCTGATAGAACTTGAGAAAGATAGCCTCGTGGTGGTCAGCCGGGATACCGGGACCCCTGTCCATGACACGGACCCGGATGGTCTGGCCGACCTGTTCGACACTTAGATCGATGGATTCGCCGGGGGGAGAAAACCTGGCCGCATTGACCAGCAGGTTGGTGAACACCTGACCGACACGGTGCCGATCGCCCTTGATGGGTTGGGTGTCGCCCGCGCCCAAGGAGACGGTCAGTCCTTTGCGTTCGAGGCTGGGGCGCAGGTTGGCGATGGTTTCGGCGGCCACCTCAGGGAGATCCACCAGGGTGCACTCCAATTCTAGGCGTTGGTTCTCGATTTTGGCGTAGTCCAGAAAATCGGAGATGGTGCGGATGAGCAGCTCAGTGTTGCGCTGGATGATGCCCACATAGGGGCCGGGCCCCTGTTCACCCCGACGGTCCAGGATATCGGCGGCCCCCTTGATGGATGTCAAAGGGGTCCGCAGCTCGTGGGAGATCTCGGAGAAAAACTGGGTTTTGGCCCTATTTAGCTGGGCGAGTTCCTGGTTGGCGGACGCAAGCTGGGCGTTGGTGTGGTTGAGATCCTGGGTGGCCGCGGCGATCTGCACTTCCAAATCCTGGTGGTGGGTCTTGAGCTTCTCGTCCATGAGATAGCAAAGCCCGGCCACCCGTTCGAGTTCGTCGCCCTCCTGCAATTCATGGTCCGGATCCAGGGTTTCGGTTCGCAATCGAGCAGTGAAGCGCCGAATCTCTTTGATGGGCCCGAAGATAAAGAATTGGGTGCCCAGATACAGGATGAGGATCACCCCCAGGGTGAGGCCCGCCATGCTGTAGAAGAGGTTCAGGTTCTCATGGCGGATGGCGGCATAGGCCTCGTCAAAGGGGATTAAGACGCTGATGCAGCCCCCGATAGCCCCCTGTTGGTATTGGGGCCCCTTGTGGCAGGTAAGGCAGCTTTCACCGATGACCAGCGGAGCGGCATAGCGAAAGAGGCGCTTCTCACCGTGCCGCTCGACCCGGCTGAGGGCCTCGGCCGTTCCGTTGCTAAAGATCCTGAGGGCCTCGGCCTCAAACGCATCGGGGATGTTGTTTGGGTTGAGGCCGTTGAAATTGGTCAGGTTAAAGGCGTAGAGGTCATTGCGCGCAGCGTACTCCGACAGGCGTCGGGTGAGGCCCGCCGGGGTGATGTAGGTGTAAGCCTGCCCTTCGATCTCACTATGGGTCTCGCCATCCATTGCCCACCCGCCCGGGCGCTGCGGCTTTGCACTGATGAGCACATGGTGGTGATCCGCCACCCATTGGCGGGTGAGGACGATCTGGCGGTGCAGGATGATGGCCTGCTTCTCCACCTGGGTCATGATCATATGGCGCTGCTTGGTGGCGATCCAAAAGTAGAGCGGCGTGAACACCGCCGCGATGGTCAGGGTGGTGATGAGCAGATATTTCAGGGACACCCGGTTTTTAAGCAAATTGCGCATGGACCTGGTCCGTGAATGCCATCATTGGGCCGCCACCTTTGAGCGCCTGTCAATCGATGGGTTTCTGGAGAGAACAAAACGCGCTCACTGGAAGCCGAGGTACCGGCAGGAAAATTTACAATTTCTTTACAACCTTTTACACCCTGTTTACACCAGCCTTTGTTATTTTTAAAGTCAGTTTAATCGCCCGCCAACACACAAACGCCCATCAAGACGACGCACAGACGACAGGAACAAGGATGCAAAGCGGATGAAGAAAAGCCTCATCGCTCTGGCTCTGGTAGCCATTGGCATCGTCATCGCCTTTCCCCTTTTCAGCATGAGCTACTATACCATGGTGCGCACCTCCACACCGGGCTTTTGCGCCAGTTGCCATGAGATCAAACCGGCCGTTGTGGCCTGGCGCGCCTCCACCCATGTCAACAATGGTGCCGGCGTCATGGTGGATTGTATGGACTGCCATCTGCCGGCGCCCCAGAACACTTTTGAATTCTTCTTCGCAAAAACCTACCACGGCCTCAAGGACGTGGTGCTTCACTTTGTGGGCAACGCGTACGACCGCAATCACGCCCGTCAGGCCGCCTACAGGAGCTTTAAGAACAGCCAATGCCAGAAGTGCCATCGCAACGTTCTCTACATGCCCCAGAGTCGTGGGGCCATGCTGGCCCACCGCTCGGTGGTATACGCCCGCGCGGGGTACGAGAAAAAGTGTATCGACTGCCACTATGACTTGGTCCACGACGACAAGGCCCAAGTCATGTTCCGCCAGTATCGCAAGGGTCCCTATCAAGCCAAGGGCCTGCGCTTGGAAAAACTCGGAATCTAAAGCGGTTCATCTCAAATACTAAGAATTAACGAAGGAGGCTGGGCAATGAAGAAGGTGCCGGCAAAAACATTGCTGGGAATCGGTATCCTCGTGGGCGCCATATTTGCGGCGCCCCTGACGGGCTTCACCGAACAGGCCAACTATCCCAAGGTGAAAGAGTACCGCATCGAGCGCAGCATGCCGCCCGAGGCGGCAGCCTGTATCGACTGCCACCGGGTGGCCACGCCGGGTGTGTTCGCCGACTGGGCCAAAAGCCGCCATGCCAACGCCAACATCACCTGCCTGGACTGCCATCTGGTGCAGCCTGGGGATACAGATATCGCCAAGGGCCATGAGAAGTACTACAGCCGCTCCGACCTGCCCTCGGGAGAGGCTAAATTCAAGATGCCCATCGCCTCCATCGTGACCCCCAAGGACTGCTCACGCTGCCATCCCGACGAAGTCACCCAATACAGCAAGAGCAAACATGCCAACACCATCGAGATCATCTGGAAGCTGGATCCCTGGCTGAACAAGGGGATGAACTCGGATAACGAGCGCAAGGTGGGCTGCTTGAACTGCCACGGTACGGTCATTAAGATCGATGACAAGGGTGAGATCGACCCCAAGACCTGGCCCAACGCCGGGGTGGGCCGCATCAACGTCGACGGCAGCAAGGGCTCTTGCACCTCCTGTCACACCCGCCATCGGTTTTCGGTGGCCGAGGCGCGCAAACCCGAGGCCTGCGACCAATGCCACCTGGGTCCCGATCATCCCCAGATCGAGATCTACGAGGAGTCCAAGCACGGCACCATCTACCATGCCTACAAGGATGAGTATAACTTCGACGCCGCCGGCGGCACCTGGACGGCCGGGGTGGACTATCGCGCCCCCACCTGCGCGGCCTGCCATATGTCGGGTTCTGGCAAGGTCATGACCAGCCACGACGTGACCGAGCGCCTCTCCTGGGAGACCCAGGCGCCCCTGACGATCCGTCCCCAGGATTTCAAGCCCTTCCCCGCCAACAGCACCTGGCAGGAGGAGCGCGGCAAAATGAAGGCCGTCTGTCAACAGTGCCACGGCGACTCATGGATCAACGATTTCTATGACGGTTTCGACAAGGCCGTCACGGAGTACAACGAGGTCTACTTCAAACCAGCCAAAAAGATCCTCGACGACCTCTACGCCAAGGGCCTGCTGGACAAAACCAAGTACTTCGACGAGCATCTGGAACTGCAGTTCTATGAACTCTGGCACCACGAGGGCCGCCGGGCGCGCATGGGTGCCATGATGATGGCCCCGGACTATGCCTGGTGGCACGGCTTCTATGAGGTCAAATCGCGCCTAAACGAATACAGGGAGGAGGCCGACCACCTTTTCAAAACCGGCGAAAAAGCCTACGTCTATCCCGACTATCCAAACGCCACCGGGGATACCACAAGACCGGAGGCGATCTTCGGCAAGCAGTAAACTCCGACACAGGGGGAGAACCCCGCCTGGCGAAAGGACGATCCAACCTTCCGCCGGAAACGTGCACATTCACGCGCACGGATCAACTTCCCCCAGCGCCCCGGGCCTCGGCCACGGGGCGCTCTATTTTTGGACAAGCTTAGGCTCGACAGACCAGTTTTCCGCATATGGGCTTGATTTTTAACCACACGCAACCATCTTAAGCGCTGTGGCAAAAACAGGCGTTTCAATTTTTGATCCATTTTCTTTCCCTGACTGGAGGCTCCATGGACCTGCAACCCCGTTATGACGTCATTATCCTGGGCACAGGGCCGGCTGGTCTGCAAGCGGCCATTCACAGTGCGCGCAAAAAAGTATCGGTCCTGGCCCTGGGCAAGGAGAGCAAGAGCAGCCTCTTTAACGCCCACATCGAGAACTTCTGCTGCATCTTCAAATTGTCCGGCGAGGAGATGCTGCGCACCGGTCGCCAGCAGGCGGCCAACTTTGGCACCCATTTTCTGGACGAAGATATCCTCCAGATAGGGGCCGGCGACGGCGGCTATCGTCTTGAAACCGAGGGTGGCCACCGTATCGAGGCGACCGCCCTGATTATTGCAACGGGTACATCCCGTACCAAGCTGGGGGTGCCAGGCGAGAAGGATCTCCTGGGCAAAGGGACGAGCTACTGCGTGGATTGCGATGGCAACTTCTACCGTGGCCAGACAGTGGCCGTGGTGGGGGATGAGAGCGCCGCTGTGGACGGAGCCCTGACCCTGGCTGAAATCGCCGCGGACGTGCATCTCATCACTTCCGATCTGGCTGTGTCACCGGCCTTGGCAGAAAAGCTGGAAGCCAGTCCGGTAAAGGTCCATCAAGGTGTCCGGGTGACCGCCATCCAAGGAGACAATGAAGTGACCGGCATCAGCCTGGACAACGGTGATACCCTGGCCGTCAACGGGGTCTTTATCGAGCAGGGCGCCAAAGGACTGATGGAGTTGGCCACCACCCTTGGCGTCGCCCTGGACGAGGAGATGCGTTACATCGCCACCGACAAGCAACAGGCCACCAACCTGCCCGGTGTCTATGCCGCCGGCGACATTTGCGGCCCGCCATGGCAGATGGCCAAGGCCGTGGGCGAGGGGTGCGTGGCCGGTATCGCGGCGGCGACCTACGCCAAAAAGCACCGTTGAGTGGTGGAGTGGGCATTAGGTGAACAGACAGACCTTGCACTCGCGAGCGTACTTGAGAAAGTCCGAGGCGGTCCACACCACTGCCCCCTCGATGAGCTTGTCCTCATCGATCTCCATCATATCCACCGTCATCTTGCAGGCGATCAGTTCGACACCCTCGATCTGGGCCATCTCCTGCATATCGGCCAATGATGGAATATTGGCTTTTTCGATCTTCTTCTTCATCATTCCAGTGGCGATGGTGGTCATGCCGGGGATGGCGCCCATCACCCCGGGGGGAAAGAAACGCGCTCGCTCCACACCGCCATCCATCACCAGGTTAAGACCCATGAAGGAATAGAAAATCTTGCTCTCCATGCCCTGTCGGGCGGCGTTGATCCCCAACACCAAAGCGGGATAGGCGCCGTCAAGGGTGTCCTTGACGCAGATGAAGCCTGCTTTTTCTGTCTCTGGATTCTCTGTTGCCGTTGTCATCTTCGCTCTCCTTTGTTGAGGGATAGATCCATGGAGGTCCTCGTGGAGGGACCTGGCAGCCTTGCCGGCGATGGTGCCTGAGAATCAGGTTACGCCTGAAAAATCAGGTTACGCCTGAAATTCAGGATACGGAATCAAAGTTGAGGATGAGATGCAGATGTGATGGCGAAAGATGCGTAGGAGTTGGCGTGTCGGAACCTGTTTACAGCCGCAATCAGATGCGGTACCCAGCTTGCCCTAAGAGTAAGTCCTCCTCCAACTGGGCACAAGCCCAAAAGGATATTTCGGTATCATCGGGTTCGGCGTGAGCGGTGAGGCGAACACCCATGGAAGCATCAAAGGACGCTGCCACCCGGACCATAACGGGCGGCCAAATCCGCATAGGCGAACCCCTGGCCACCAAAGAGATCCAGGGCGCTGCCAACGGTGAAATCAATTTTTCCCCGGCCAATGCTTTCGATCTGATCGAGATCGGCCTGGGTGTGAATCCCCCCAGCATAGGTGATGGGCAGCGCTGACCAAGCCGCAAGCAGGGCCACCAGTTCGGTTTCGATACCCCTGCACTGGCCCTCAACATCCACGGCATGGACCAGGTATTCGCAGCAGTAGGCGGATAGGTCGGCGAGAAGTTGAGGAGAAATTATCTCCCGGCTGAAACGCTGCCAGCGGTCGGTGACGATGTGGTAGGCCCCATCCTTGGCGCGGCAGCTCAGGTCTAGCACCAGGCGCTCGGGGCCCACGGCCTTGGAGAGGGCGGCGAGCCTCTGGCGATCCAGGCTCCCGTCGTGAAAGACCCAGGAGGTGACGATCACCGCCGCGGCCCCCGCGTCGAGCCACTCTGGGGCGTTCTCCAGGTTGATCCCACCGCCCACTTGCAACCCACCCGGCCAGGCCGCGAGGGCCTGGCGGGCCGCCTTCCGATTGCCCGGGCCCAGGCAGATGACGTGGCCGCCGGTGAGGCCGTCGCGGCGGTATTGGTCGGCAAACCAGCCAGCCGGCCGCTGGGCTTCGAAGTTGGTGGTCACTGAGGCGGCGTCGGCATCGTCAAGGGTGGCGCCGACGATCTGTTTGACCACCCCCTGATGCAGGTCGATACAGGGGCGAAAGCGCATGGGATCTCCTTTAAGGGTTGAGATCAGCACTCTATCCGCCCACCCGGGTGGAGTCAAGGACACCGATTCTGGTTGACCAATATTTGGTTTTTCTTGACATAAACACCTACCACCCTTAAGAAATACCCCACCTTCTCTGTCAAACTCGGGCCCGGCCCACCGGATCTGAAGCGAAGCTGAAGCCAGGTAAAAGATGACTGACACGGCACCCAAGACAACCTCTGCTTCCGCAACCGCAGTCTCCCCCATCGATTATTGGGCGCGGGTGGAGACCGCCCTTACGCGCACCCAGTGGGCCTTAGACAGCCAGCACCTCTCCCAGGCGGCACTCATCCGCCGCCTCACTGACCTGCCCCTCAAAGATTTCATGGGCTGTCACAAATCCGAGTCCACTATCAAGAGCTACCTCCAGGGCAACCTACCCAAAACCAGCCCGGACCTCATTGATCGACTCATGTCCGCGGTGGCAGTCTGTTTCCAGGTGGAGGTCGACCTCTTTTTCGACAAAGAGATCTCCCGGGAACGTTTTAGTGAGGCGATCCGCAGGGCGGGCTGTGCTCCGGCACGGAAGCTGGCCGCCCTGGAAGCCGAGAACCGCGTCCTCAAGGAGAGGCTTGAAAAACTCAAGGACCGCAAGGATCTGAGCCTTCGCAATGCGGTTGCTAAATTTTCCATGCGCCCTATCCGCCCCAAACGCCTGGTCGGCTTAGGGGCGGTATTGAGCCTCCTCTTGGGAGGGGCACTACTTTGGGGCTTTGGAGGCCCCGAAGCCCCCTACCCCCCGCGCCGCGCGGCGGAGATCACTAGCGCCTTGCTGGACGGGCGCGACCTGCTCCTCAACACGCCTGAAACCCCCATGCAGGTGGCCTATGGCAGCCAGCTGTGCGTGGAGATGGCGACCCCCCGCTACTACGCCTCGGCCTTCGTGGCCGACAACGGCTTCTACTTCAACCAGGAGGGGCGCCCGCTGTTGGTCCCCCACGGGGAGATGCCGGCCTGCACCGGTGTGTGGCCCGGCATCCCCAACACCTTCCGGGCCACCCCCTACCAGCTTTTCATCGTAACGTCCGAAGCGCGGCTGCCCGTCAGCGGGGACGGCGACCGCCTTAAGCGCTTGCCTGAGGCGAGTTATTTTGGCCCCATCTATATCCAGCGCACAAAATAAGCCACCGTAATTAAAAAACATCTCTCCATCTGTCCAAATCAGACAACGGAAATATCGAATTCCGATTTTTGGTTTCTGTTCCTGGGGATTAGGGTTCACGGTCAACAATCGAAGCCCAATTCACAATGGAGGAACCTATGCTCACCAGATGCTCCCTCACGCTACAGCGACCCACGATCGATTTGAGATGGACGACTCTCCGTATGCTGGGGAAAGGTCTGCTGCTCATGAGCCTGTTTTTCTTGACCGCCTGCGGCAGTGGCGGTGGAAGAGGTAATGGCGGCAACGGCGACCCCCTCGGCGACATGGACGGCACTTGGGACGGCACCTGGACGAGCACTGTGGCCAGCAGTCGCAGCGGCAGCTTCCAGGCGCGGGTGGTGCAGTCCGGCACCACCTTGAGCGGCGGCATCGACATTCCCTACATCGCCATGGTCAACGCGCCATTGACCGGTACGGTCAACGGCAGCCAGATCACCTTTGGCGACATCGACCAGACCATCACCTTTGTGGGCACCGTAAGCGGCGACCGCTGCTCGGGGACCTTCACCATGCCCTCTTATGACGAACGCGGTACATGGACGGGTGAACGCATTGCCGGCAGTGGCGGCGGTAGTGGCAGCACGGGGCTGGACACCGATTTCGGCTCGGCGGGCGTCCTGGTGACCGACCTTCACCTCACCCCGGCGGCTCTGGTCGTCCAGTCCTGGGGCCGCATCCTCATCGCCGGCAATCCCAGGGCCGACTTCCCCGTCGACGCGGTTCAAATCGTGGCCCTGAGCAGTAGCGGACAGCTGGACGCAGCCTTTGGCAGCGAGGGGGTGATCACAACGACCGTGACCCCCACGGCCGCGGACCGGGTCTGTGGTCTTGCCCTGGCCGAGGATGACGGTTTCTACCTGTGCACCCAAGCCGGAGATGAGAACCTGGTATTGCTGGGCTACGAGTCCTATGGTGAATTGGATACGGATTTTGGTATCGACGGCCAAGTCAACGTGGCCTTGAATGCGGGGGACACTATCTCGGCCATGACAAGGACTGCGGACGGTAAGCTCCTGGTAACAGGCCTTGTTTCCGGCAGCGTGAAAGTGATGCGTTTTCTTTTCGACGGAAGCGCCGATACGAATTTCGGCACCAATGGCGAGGCTGCCGTTTCAGTGGCCGGTCTGGAACGGGTGGCCGGCATCGCCTTGGCCGGCTCGGGCCGCATCCTGGTGAACGGTACGGCCAACAGCGACTTCTTCATTCTGGGCCTTACAGATGCAGGTGCTGTCGATACCACCTTCGCCAGCGATGGCATCGCCAGTATCGACGTAGACAGTGCCGACGAGGCCCGCGACCTGGCGCTATTTTCGGACGGCCGTATCCTCATGGCCGGTTTCGGACGGCTTGACTTCTGGCTGCCCAAAACCGCCATCCTCACGGCCCTGAACACCGACGGCAGCTTAGACGACAGCTTCGGCACACAGGGTATCTGCGGGGTTGGAGATCTGCAGAACAACATAGCTCCCCTTGTGGGCAGCTTTCTGCAGGTGGGGGTCGACAGTCAGGACCGCATCCTCATGGCTGGTATGGACACCAACCTCTTCCTGGTGGCGCGCTTCGACAGCGAGGGCCAGATCGATACGAGTTTCGGCGGGGATGGCTTCGTAACGGCCGATTTTGCCAGTACCGGCGGCTGGGACTTTGCCTGTGCCCTGACAGTGCAAGAGGATGACAAGATCATCGCCGCCGGGGTGGCCGGCAGTGCAGCACTGTCGATCGTTCGCTATTCGCCCTAATCATCATCGCTCCCGACTTAGGGAGCGACCAGGTCGGGATTGACCACCTTGGATTTTACCAGCGAGTAGCCCTTGCCCTGCCACGCGACAATCCCGCCGGCCAGATGGGCCCCCTGCTTGAACCCGAGCTTGCCCATGAGGTCCAGGGTGCGACCGCTACGGTTGCCGGTGCGGCAGTATAGCAGGTAGGTCTTCCCACGATCCAGGCTTTTGAGGCGCTTGAGAAAGTCAGGGTGGTAGTAGTCAAGGAGCTTGGCTCCCTGGATATGGCCCTTGTTGTATTCCCCCGGTGTGCGCACGTCCAGGAGGACGAAACCGGGATTGTCGTCCTGGGCCATTATCCAGCCCATGGCGGCCTCCGGGGACAGGTCCACCTCACCCTTAGCCTCAACGGCCTGGGGTGCCAGAAAAGTAAAAAACGCTATGAAAGCGGCTAGTGCGGTCATACGAAAACAAGCCGTCATATTTGATACTGTTATAGCAGCTGGCATGCCCGGCCTCCTTTCATCCCATATGGGTGCTCAAAATGCCCGACCAATGAGGAACAAACCATAAGACGCTCGCAGATCGGGCCAGAAACGTATGTCGCGCCCATAGGTGCCGTCCTGGTTCATGTTGATGGCCACCTCTTTGAAGATCTTGAAACCCACCTGGCGAGCGAAGCGCCGAAAGTCTTCCAGGGCGATGACGCGGATGTTGG
>JBNKKA010000097.1:0-15907 GCA_050291585.1 Desulfobacteraceae bacterium | reverse complement strand
GTACACACCTGGCGCATCGGGCTTGGCCACGGCGGTCACGCCGTAACTGGCCAACAGCTCGATCAGGCACGTCTCCATGCGGCTGACCAGGTCGCGCACGCCAAACCCCAGCTTGCGCACGTCCAGCAGCAGGTAAGCCACCAGTTGACCGGGACCGTGGTAGGTGAGGAGCCCGCCGCGTTCCACCCGGTGCAGGCCAATCCCCAGCTCCTGCAGGCAGGCTTCACTGACCTTCAGATCCCCCTCTGCGGAGCGGCGCCCCATGGTGAGAACCGGTTCGTGCTCCACCAGCAGGACAATCTCGGGCAGATCCCCGGCCACCTTAGCGGCAACTAACCCCCGCATCAGGTCCAGGGCCTCCAGATAGGGGATGTTGGGCAGATCCAGGAGCAGTGCCGTGTGGGCCATTTTTATGCCTCCTATCAGGCGATCTCGGCCGCCATCTCGGGCAAGGCGCGGCGCATCTGGCGCAAGGCCTGGCGGATGCGATGTTCATTCTCCACCAATGCCAGGCGCAGGTAGCCCTCCCCCTCTTCACCGAAACCGATGCCCGGGGCCACGGCCACATTGCCCACATCCATGAGCTTCATGGCAAAATCCATGGAGCCCATGCGATCGAAAGGCTCGGGCAGTTTGACCCATGCGAACATGCCGGCTTTGGGCACCTCGACGGGCCAGCCCATGGACTCCAGCCCCCGGCACATGGTGTCGCGGCGCTCCTGGTAGACCTGCATCTGGGCTTTCACGGCCTCATCGCAGTCGCGCATGGCCACGATACCGGCCACCTGGATGGCCGAGAAGATGCCGTAGTCGTAATACCCCTTAATCTGGGCGAGGCCCTGGACGATCTTACGATTGCCCAGGCAGTAGCCCAGACGCCAGCCGGCCATGTTGTAGGTCTTGGAGAAGGAACCGAACTCCACGGCCACATCCATAGCCCCGGGGGCCTGGAGGAAACTGGGCGCCACGTAGCCGTCGTAGGTCACCTTGGCGTAGGCGAAATCGTGGAGCACCATGAAACCGAAGCGCTTGGCCATGGCCACGATCTCGCGAAAGAGTTCAAGAGAACCCAAGGTGCCCGTAGGGTTGTGGGGGGTATTGAGGATCAGCAGCTTGGGCCGCGGAAACAGGGCCGTGCACATTCGGTGGATGTGGGCCAGAAAGGCCTCGTCCGTATCCAGGGGGATGCGGATCACGTTGCCCCCCGCGATGATGGTGGCGTAGATATGGACCGGAAAGGCCGGGGCAGGCACCAGGACCGTATCCCCCGGTCCCACCAGGGCCAGGCTGAGGTGGGAGAGCCCCTCCTTGGAGCCGATGGTGCAGATCACCTCCTGGTCAGGGTCCAGGTGGACATCATAGTCCCGGGCGTAGGTGTTGGCGATCTCGCGCCGCAAATGGGGCATTCCGCCGGCGGCCGGATAACGGTGGGTTTTGGGATCGCTGGCCACCTCGCAAAGCTTCTCGGTGACGGCGTCCGGGGCAGGATCCACCGGGTTGCCCATGCCCAGGTCGATGACATCGTCCCCCTTCCAGCGCTTTTCCATCTTGAGCTTGTTGATCATCCCGAAGAGATAGGGCGGCAGCTGGGACATGCGGTCGGCGAACTTGATTTTAAACTCTTCCCCCATCGTTTTTTCCTCCCTGAAAACAGAAAACCCGGAGCTTATGGCCCCGGGCGAAAAATGAAACGCCACAGGCCTTCTGGTCGGACCCTTTGGTCAGACAGCCCATGGCGTTGATGTACCGATGTAACCTAGTTCAGGTACCGGTCCGCGCCAGGACTGTCCTGATCGCGGCGGCGGCGTAAAACGGGCAATGCATGCAGTCACCTCAATGAAGGGCGCAGGGCGCCTTTTCTTTTCTAAGTCGACAGAATCCTAAGGGCATCTTCCCCGGGGGTCAAGTAAAAATTTGCCGCGTGAAGCGATCAAGGGGCGGCATCTGCCGTCTCCAGGTAAATGATCTCAACACCTGAATCGATGTGATCGACCGGGGCCGATCGGACGGCATCCTTCGTCACCGCATAGATCTCCTCTTCCACGAAAACGCCTCTGGACCAGTGACTCTCAGCCATCTGGGCATCCTCGTCCCGGGTGCTGAGGCGGCCCAGCAGATCAAAACCGGTTTCAGAGGAAAGGCGGTAAACGTAGAGACCGCTGAAGGTTCTCTGACCATATTCCCAAGGGTCCTCCGGCAGGTGGGCATGTTCGTATAGATCGATGGGCAAGGCCAACAGATTTTTGGTGGGCCAGAAGGTAAATGCCTTGTGGTTATGGGACGCCTCCGAGCTCGTTCCCCGGTCGCCGAGAATCTCTTTGTGCAGCAGGACCGGATCCGAGAAGTCGCTCACATCGAAGATGGACAACTGGACGCCCTGGTACCAGGCCCTATCGTCTTCCTCCACGAAGAGAGCATCCTTTCCCACGGTGATCAGGTAGTCATCGCCGTAGGGGTGGATGTAATCGGAATACCCCGGCACCTTCAACTCCCCGGCAACTTTGGGGGCGGCGGGGTCTGTGAGATCCAGGGTGAAGAGCGGGTCTATTTTTACGAAGGTGACCAGATAGCCCCGCGCACCCATGAAGCGGACCGCGTAAATCTGCTCTCCGGGTGCCAGATCCTCTAGCTTGCCGATAGTCTTCAGGGTCTCCCCTTCCAATTGGAGACAATACACCTGGTTGCTGGCGGTCGGGCCCCAGCCGCCGGCATGACCGCTGGTGGTGGCCACGCGCAGAATGCCCTCATATTCCCCCAGGGAGAACTGGTTCAAAATCCATCCCGGGATGACGCCGCCGCCCACATAGCGCACATGTTCACCCGTTAGATCGAATCTGAAAAGGGTGGTTTCTTCGGACACCTCGGCGCCGTACAAATACTTGTGAGTGGCAGTATAGAGGCTCGTAGGGGAAGCATAGACGATGTGGGCGTCAGCAACGATGCCGGCGCTCGTGAAGGGTAAGGCCGCATCATCAAGGTCAAAAGTGACCACCGTCGTGATGGTGCCGCCGCCATCTCTGGAAACCGGACAATAAAAATCCTCTGCCGCCACCAAAGGCGATTCCGGCAGGGGATCGCCGGCCGGACTGATTTCGCGAAAGTGAGGAATCAACTGTGCCAGGGACATATCGGCGATGGCCTTTCGATTGGCCGTGATGGTCTCCTCAAGCGCTTCCGGGTTTCCATCGTACCAATACGCCAAAGGAGGAAGATCTGGCACAAATTGTTGCACCAGGTGGAGTTTTCCCTGAATCAGGCGCGAGGAGACCAGGTAACCGTCAAATTCGAAGGTCTTCAGTTGGGTCGGTGTGGGTGGGTCCGAGATATCGAAGATGGCCACCCCCTGACGGCTTTCAACGGGAATCCAGTAAGGCATGCCGAAGCGTTGCCCGGCCATGGGAACCGCGATCTCCGCCCAGGGGTCACCGCCGGATCGATACGAACCGTACAAGACCACGAGCTTATCGCCGTACAGGAATAGGGCATCCACCTGGCCATCGACCCCCACGGAGGCCACCGCCGCCATGTCGCCGGAGATATCCACCACCTGAACGCCATCGTCACTGGCCACATAGAGATAGGCGCCGTCGGTCTTGACCACGTCCGACTCGTCCACGCCGCTCTCCTGAATATTGGTCTGGGAATAGTCACCGGTTCCAGGGGCCCCGGCACCATCATCAGTCGGCCCACCGCCATCGGTCTCAGGCGCGCCGTTGATGCCCCTCATGTCGACATTCACACTGCGGGCAAATTGATCTTTCAGGTAGGCTTCCAATTCTGCCTCGCTGGTCAGGATCTCCACCTCTCCGGGATTTGACCCTGCCCGGCTGTCGTGAGTGCCATCCCCGTTTCCGGCGCATCCCACGATCAGTAAAAAGCAGAAGATTAAGGCCCGGCCGCTGCGTGTAGTTTTGATCATTGATGAGCATTCCACACCATTTCTCCTTCCCCATATCTTTAATTATCTATCAGCCGCACCGCTCCCACTTATCCACCCGATATACAGCGCCAATGCCTTTTTAGCTATTCACGTGTTGGCCGCCGATCCGATCCCCAACGCCTCCCGGCAGTAGCGGATGCTGCGTTTGACCGTATCCACCTCGGCAGCGAGCGCATGTCGATGTCACCCTCCCCCACAGCGGTACCGATGAGATTGAAGCCGGCCCAGGCCTGGCCGATGCCGTGCAGGTTGAGGCTGTATGTGTGCAGTCCCAGTTTCATAATGGCGGCACCCTCTCTCCGAGATGCGCTTGGATCGTAACAAAGCCCTTGCCAGCGCTATAACCCAATCCCCGTTGAGCGTAAACAGATCGGCAGAGGAAAAGCGCTTGCGCGGCTCTAATCTATTGCACCTGCGAGGAGCTATATGCTATCTCATGCCACCCAAAACGAAGAACTATCCAGATCGCATCCTGGGATTGACGACCCAATTTTTGCATCATTCGGTTAATGAGGTTGACCCATGGAGCTAATCTACGATCGCCTGCAGCCTCTGCAGATGTGGGATGTGGCGGCCATTCACGCCGCAGCCGTTCAAATCCTCTGCCAGACCGGCATGCACTTCGAATCGCCCGCCGTCCGGGAGCTGATGCACAAGCACGGTTTCGAGTCGGAAGGCCCCATCGTCTTCTTCACCGAGGACAGCATCCAGCGTGCCCTGGAGAGCGCCGGGCGGGAGTTTACGCTCCTGGCGCGCAACCCCGAACGCAAGGTCCACTTTGACACCAACACCTGCGCCATAGGCACCGGACGCGGAGCGGTCTTCATGATGGAACCCGACGGCACCCGCCGCAGCGCCACCACCGAGGATTGCATTAACATCTTCAAGCTGGCCCACAACCTCGACGTGATCCGCGTCCTGGGCTTCCTGGTGATCCCAGGCGAGCTCGGCGCGAAGGACTTGCACCCCTTCCTGGTTGCCGCTCAACTGCTCTACAGCGACAAACCGGTCATCGCCCTGGATCACACCAGCATCGCGCCCCTGTGCACCGCCTTCGGGATCACCCCCCAGCGGATGAAGACGGATGCCGAAACAGGACTGGCCTACGCCCATACCACCATCAACGCCATCTCCCCACTGATGCTCAGCACAGATCAGGGCGACAACCTGGTCTGCATGGCCGAGCACGGCGTCGCCATCTGTATATCGCCCACCCCGGCAGCCGGCTCCACCGGACCCTGCACCCTGGCCGGTACGCTGACCCTGCAGCACAGTGAGTTCCTCGGTCTGCTGGTGCTCACCCAGCTGGTCAGACCCGGACTGCCCGTCTTCTACTCCACCTTTCCGGCCAGCTCGGACATGCGCACCATGGGGGTGGCTTACGGATCGCCGGAAGCCCGCGCCATGGAAGCGGGCGCCGCCCAGATCGCCAAGTCCTTCAAGCTCCTCACCCGCGGCAACATCGGCCTGACCGACTCCCAGATCAGCGACTTTCAGGGCGGTGCCGAGGCGATGTTCAACGTCACCAGCGCCGTGCGCGCCAAGATCAACTACCTGCCCGGCTGCGGCCACCTGGCCAGCTTCGCCGCCGCCTCCTGTGAAAAACTGATCCTCGATGCCGAGCTGGCCAACTATGTGCTGCGCTACTGCGAGCCCATCCCCGTCAACGCCGAGACCCTCGCCGTGGACGTGATCCAGAGCGTGGGGCCGCGGGGCAACTTCATCACCCAGAAGCACACCTTCGACCACTTCCGCACCGAGTTCTACCACCCCACCGTCTTCTCCCGGCAGACTTACGAGAAATGGGCCCAAGAGCGCCACACCGCCGTGCTTGCAGCTCGGGAAACTGTGGGCCGTATCCTCGAACGTTATACGCCACCACCTATCGAGCCAGCCCTGGAAGGTTATCTAAAGGAAATGATGCTGGTGTAGCACTAGTCTTACTCACACAGCGTCGCGACAATCTCCTCTGCCAACGTCGCCAAGGCCCGGTTCTGGGCGGCCACCAGGGCGGCCATCTCCACACCATTGACCGGTTCGCTGATGTCGAAGGCCTGGCCCCTGTTACGACTCAGGTCTGAGGGGCAGGCCAGGTGCCAGATGCCCCGCAAATGGACCGCAGCGCCCGCCGCGCCATCAAAACGCTGCACCGTCAGCTGGACCTGGTGGGTCGGTGCGTAGCGCCGCCCCCAGGGATAGGGCTGCACCTCAGCTTGGGGCAGGGCGGAAGCCACCGAGACCACAAGCACCCGCATGATCTCCTCGTCCAGGGGCCCAGCCCAGCGGTGGAAGTCATTGACGGCCAGCATATGCTCGCCCGAGCGGGTCACGATCTGGGCGCGCTGCAGATAGGTGGGCAAGCTCACCGGGCCGACACCGACCCGCATGGGTCTCTGGTGACCTGCCGGCGGAACTGCAGGCGCCGCCACCAGCAGGGGATCCAGGGTGTAGTAGCTGACGGAGGGCGCCGCGCCGAAGCAGGCGTTCAGCCCCAGGCTCATGCCCATGAGGGCCAGGATCAGGAAAAAGCGGCGCAGATCGGTGGGTCGGTGTCGCATCAGGGAGACTCCTTGCCGAAAATAAGGGCATTGGGGTGGCGTTCGATGGTGTCGGCCATGGTTTCCACGGCGCGGGCTGCCCGGGCCACCTCCTTGAGGGTTCGGGTCAGCTGATACATGACGGGACCCTCAGGGTCTACCACCCCGTCGACACCCTGAAGAATCTGGCTGGCTTCCTCGATGGCCGTTTCCAGACGGGTCACGGCCGAGGCCAGACGCGGGCCTACCTCCTTGTTGAGACCGCTGGCAAACTGCTCCAACTGCCCCATGCCCGTCTTGAGGGAGCCCAGGGCCTCGACAATCTGGCGGTCGCCGGTGAGCGTCTTGAGCTGGGCCAGGGTCTGCTGCAAGTCGCTGCCGATGGCATCCAGGGGGAAGTTATTGAAGGTGTTGAGCAGCTTCTGGGCGCTGGCCGTGATCTCTTCGATGGGGTTGGGCACCGTGGGCAATTCCGGGTAGAGGCCACTGGTCGCGAGGGTCACCGGGGGCAGGTCGGGATACATGTCCAGGTTGACATATTGCTGGCCGGTGAGCAGCATGCCGGTACGCAGCTGGGCACGCAGGCCCTTTTTGATCAGGGCTTTTATCAAATCGCTGCGGTCCAGAGTGGGGTTGCTCTTGATCTGCACCCGCTCCGGCTCCACCGCGATGAGCACCGGAATACGAAACTCCAGGTCTTTTTCGTCTAGCTCCAGACGGATGTCCACCACCTCGCCCACCTTGATGCCGCTGAACTCCACCGGTGCCCCCACCTTGAGCCCACGAATGTTCTGATTGAAGTAAAGAATGAAGTACTCTTTATAGGCGTAGACTGGATCGTCGGTCTCGGCCTGATTCTTGTAGAGTGTGAAAATGTCGGTCTCCAGGGCCGGCCGTCCGGGGATGAGGTTGGTGGGTGTCTCGAAGCTGATGCCCCCAAGGAGCAGGCTGAGGACCGACTCGGTGTCGATGCGCACCCCCTCTGTGTCGATGCGCACATCCAGTCCGCTGGTGTTCCAGAACTTGGTGTTGAGACGCACCAGCTGGTCGTAGGGTGCCTGGATAAAGGTCAAGATCTCCACCGCCTCACCATTGGCCCGCATCTGGTAGCTGATCACCTGGCCCACCTTGATTTGACGGTAGTAGATGGGAGCGCCCGCGTCCAGAGAGCCCAGGCGATCGGCCACCAGGCGGAAGCGTCGGCCCGGGGTATCGATGCTCACCACGGGGGGGCTCTCCAGGCCGGTAAATGTCTCTTTTGACGGTCCGGGCTGACCCGGCTCCATGCCGATGTAGGCCCCGGAGAAGAGGGTGTCCAAACCCGACACCTCCCCGGCCATGACCCGCGCGCGTACGATCCAGAAGCGAGCGCTATCGGTAAGATAGGCCTCCACCTCCGGTACCAGTTGGGCAGTGACCGCCACGTTGGAAAGATCGGAACTGAGGCGGATCTTCTCCACCTTGCCGATCTCCACGTCTTTATAACGCAGCTTGGTCTTGCCGGCCTCCAACCCTTCGGCCTGTTTGAAGGTGATGGTGATGGTCGTGCCACGTTCGCTGATAGCCGTGTAGGCCAGCCAAGCGCCCACAATGAGAGCAATGACGGGAATCAGCCAGATGGGCGAGATGTGCCGTTTGGTGTGCACCTTGACTGCGGGTATGGCCTCGGTGGTTTCCTGGACGGGGGGGACATCGTCATTCATGCTCATTCTCCATGGCATCCCAGATGAGACGGGGGTCGAAGGTCATGGCCGCAAACATGGTGAGGACCACCACTGCGCCAAAAAACAGGGCCCCCAGCCCGATCTCAACCGTGGCCAGGGCGCCCACCTTCACCAGAGCGGCAACGATGGTGACGGCAAAAATATCGACCATGGACCAGCGCCCGATCGCCTCGACGATACGGTAAAAGCGGGTCCGCTCAACCGGCCGCCAGCGCCAACGCCCCTTGACCGACACCAGCAAGAGGGTCAGCAGGATCAGTTTTATCATAGGCACGCAAATGCTGGCCACAAAGATGATCAAGGCCAGGGGCCAAACACCGGTCGTAACGAAGTAGATCACCCCGCTCATGATGGTATCCACCTGGGTCAGCCCCAGCTTGGTGCTGTAGGTCATGGGCAGCAGGTTAGCCGGGATATAGAGCAGGTAGGCGCTGATGACCAAGGCCCAGGTGCGGCTCAGGCTTTCCGGCTTGCGCTGATGAATCTGAGCCCCGCAGCGGGGGCAGTCGCTGTGGGCATGCGCCTGGCCCGGGAGGGTCACCGTCCGACAGAGCAGCTCGCAGCTGGGACAGGCCACCAGACCGAAATTGCGGGCCGTAATTGCGGGCCGCTTTGAAACCGTCGATGGCGGCATGGATTCAGCCGTAGATAAACGGGCTTGCTTCACTGCTCCTCCAATCGCGACCAGACCACCTCGGGATCCAGAGCCGCCGAGATGGCGGCCATCACAAAGATCAGGGCGAAAAGAGCGTATAAGGCGATGCCGGGAATGAGTTCGGCATCCTGGGTCAGCTTTGTGGCGGATACCAGCACCCCCAACATGAAGACCTCCAGCATGCACCAGGGCTCTATGCGCCGCACCCAGCGAAACACCCAGGCCAGAAACAGGGGCCGGCGGCCCATGACCAGGGGCAGGAGCACATACAAGAGCCCCAGGAGCTCCAGCAAAGGTCCCACTAGACTGGTGGCCAGCACCACCAGGGCTATGGCGGGCAGCCCCTGATCCACCAGTTCGCCCACGCCGGTGATCAGGGAGGCGTCCTGGGGACGCCCCTCCATTACCATGGATACCAAAGGGTAGACATTTACGATGACGATGAGAATCAGCCCGGCGATCACCAGGCTGAGGGTATGTTCGAGACTGTTGACCTTATGGCGGTACAACTCGGCTCCGCAGCGCTGGCAACGCGCCAAGCCGTGGCGGGGCAGATCCACCCGGCTGTGGAGCAGGTCACACTCGCGACAGGCAATGAGAGCGTTGTTGGGCATCACAATAACGTTCTGGGCCTAAACAGGTAAGGTGGACGAAAAATTCCACCATCCACGTGTGAGGTTCACTTATCTATAGCAGATTTCACGCCATAGGCACAGATCTGCGGATATGAAATGAGTAAGGCAATGCCTCGGCACTTGTCAAACAAGCACCACGGTGAAACTGGCAGTCGCACCAAGCCTTCAGTGGTGAGAACCGAATGGACGATAGAGGGGGTCGCCCAGGAGCACCATCTGCCAGGAGAGAAAGGGCAGGCTCACCTGATAGCACTCCACCAGAGTCAGATATCCCTCGGTGAGCAGGCCGAAGAAGAGAGACGGCAGGGGAAAGGCCTGCACGTATGGTTCGTAAACCGGTCCCAAAGTGGCGGCGACCCCTTCCTCGAGCAAGCGCTTGCACCACACCTGGCTGCCCGGCGTCTTCAAGGTAGTACACTCGCCACTGGCAATGTGGTAGGCCACCGAACCCGGTTGCCAGGTGAAGGCATCCACGTACCTGCTTAGGTTGTACCAGCCGCAGTAGAGGGCCGTCTCGGGACAGGCCCCGGGTCCGAACAGAGCGTCGGTTTCATCAAAATAGCGCTTCCCCGGCCAGTGCGCTTCCAAATGGGCGGCCCATTGATGCAAAGCATAATCATAGCGTTTATAGCCGGAAAGGTCCCTTGTCTCTTCTGGCGCCGGCCAGCGGGCATCCACACAGGCAGCCCCTTTTAATCCGATTTTTTCGGTCACCAGGGCGTCATCGATCATACGACGCACTATCTCTGGACTGGGTCCGTCCAGGCGACTGACCATGAGGACCTGATCTTTGGAAAGCGAAAGCTTCTGGTTCCGAAAGCCGATGTGATAGGGATTGGGCAGCCAGCCGCGGCGCTCATGTTCACCTACCCTGACCAGGGCCAGCTCCGAATCCACCGAAGCACGCGGGGTCTGGGTGGACAGGTGCTTGAGGGCCGCTTCGACCGCCTTGAGGCGTGCCTCCAGCTCCAGTCTCCGGGGATCGTTATCGACAAGGGCGGAGCGAGCGGCTTTAAGATCGTCACGCATCTTCTTTTGGACGGCGACCTCCTCCTTGAGGGCCGGATCCATGGCGTTGATCCGCAGGGGCAGGCCATAAAAAAGCAGCAGGCAGCGGATGGGAGCATCTTTACGAATGGGATTGTTGAGGTAGTCCGCCAGGGGGCGCTCGATGCGCTCCCGGTAGGTGGGCGCGTCGATGGTTTCAACCTCGGGGGTGCGGAGAAGAAGTTGGTTGCCTTTGGGAATTCCCCGCCGCAGCATGTAGTAATCGGCCAGTTCTCTCCCGGATTTACTTCGGGCGTTGACTACCAAGAGGACCTCTTCCGGCCCCAGGGCCCAGGCCCTGCCGGCGCCCAGCATCAGCAGTACGGCCAGCAACCAGGCACGTATCCGCCGATGGGGTGCCATGGAGCCCTCACGGTGATGATCAACTGGCATGCACTTGCACATGGAAGTCGCCCGACTTTGTGAAACCAGAAGAAATTCGTGCCGGGTTGGATAACGGCTCGAAGATCATACTATTCCCATCAGCGAGAGTCGCGCATTCACCCAAGCACTGTAACGGTGGTATTTTTTTGTTTGTCTTCCGCAATCGATGATAAGCGCCACTATCGCACGCTAGCCTCAGGAAGTCTATGTCGGATTGTATGTTCGTTTTGTCAATGGAATCTGAGGCTGAATTGACTTTTCTTCATATATTCACTACGCTTTAAAAAAAAACAACTCCCTCATGGTTTCCAATCCTTTCACAGCGCAAACAGGATCATGCCATGGTCAAATTTATCGTCAGGCGATTCTTTCTCTTGCTCTTGACCATGCTGCTGGTGTCGGTGGCCGTGTTCCTGATCACAGAGGCCTCCCCCGGCAACGTGGCCAAGAACGTCCTCGGGGCTTTCATCTCCCCCGAACAGGAAGCCTCCTTCCTGGCCCAGATGGGGCTGGATAAACCCACTTACCTGCGCTACACCCACTGGCTCCTGGGCAGCGACTGGCTGGCCGACGGCAAGGTGGGCCTGCCCCTGGAGCGCGTGACCAACAAGGACGGTTTTGTCGACTGGTGGGCGCTACGTCCCAACGGCGAGCGGGTGCGCTGGAAACTCGAAGGCGAAGATCTCATCGCAGTAACCCAGCCCAAAGGAGGCGGCGAAGCGGTAGAAAAAAAAGACAACGAACGCTGGCAGACCGGCAGAAGCCGGTCTGGTAAGGCCGGGGGTCAGTTCGCCTGGGGCGTGGACACGGCCAACCACGTGGTGCGCTGGGAGAAGGGGACCGACATCGAGGTCTGGTCATTCGTGGTGGGCACTGGCTGGATGAAGACCACGGGCGGCCCCGTGGAGTATATCCCCCTGAAGAAGGGCTTCATCCGCGGCGACCCCGGGGTCAGCCTGCGCACCGGCAGGCCCGTGGCCAACACCATCTTCACCCGCCTGCGCAACTCGGTGGTCCTGGCCGGCATCGCCTTCGTGATCGTCATGCCCACGGCCCTCCTGCTGGGGATGATCGCCGGGCTCAAGGAGGGCTCCCTCAAAGACCGTGTGCTTTCCATCGGCGGCATGATGTTCTCGGTGATCCCCGAGTTCGCCACCGGTATCTTTTTAATCCTCATCATGGCGGTCTGGCTCCAGCTCGTCCCCGGGGCAACGGTATTCGGAGAGAAGGCACCCTGGGAACGCCTCGACATGCTGATCCTGCCGGTTCTGACCCTGACGCTGGTGGAGCTGGGCTATATCCTGCGCATCACCCGCGCCAGCATGGTGGAAGTGATGAAGTCGCCCTATATCCGTACCGCCCACCTCAAGGGGTTGCCTTATTGGCGCATCGTCTTCAAGCATGCCGTGCGCAACGCCCTCATGGCGCCCATCACCGTCATCATGCTGCACGTCAACTGGCTCATGGGCGGCATCGTCATCGTGGAGGTGGTCTTCGGCTACCCCGGACTGGGCAAATACCTGCTGGAGTCGGCCCTCTTCAAGGACATCAACGGCCTGGAGGCCGGAGCCATGATCCTCGTTCTGCTGGCTGTGGGCACCCAGCTGGTGGCCGATATCATCTATACGTTTTTGAACCCACGCATCCGCTACTCCTGAGATGATGGGTGGGGTAGATTGAACCTTTAGCCTTCTCCCATATTCGACCCCTGACCGTAGAAAAGGCAAATTAAACCATGTCAGACGGCGAACAGGCAGTTTCAGACGATATTTCCATGGACGACATCCCGCCCCTCAAGGGCGACCGCCGCAGCTTTGTAACTCGCCTGCTGGACGGCATGCGTTTCATCTGGGCGTCAAAGACCGCCACCGTGGGACTCTTCCTGGTGCTTTTCTGGGTCTTTGTGGCTGTCTTCGCCCCCCTCTTGACCCCCTATACGCCCCTGGAACAGGACTGGAAGAACCCCAACATCGGCCCCAGCAAGGCGCACATCCTGGGGACCGACGAGCTGGGACGCGATCTCTGGGCCCGGCTGATCTACGGGGCCCGCGTCGTCCTGGTTGTCATGCCTGTCACCGATACAATTGTGTTGCCGGGGGGGACCGCTGTCTGGGGCGTGATCGTAGCCCTCGTGGCGGGCACCACACTAGGCTTGATCAGTGGCTACCACGGTGGCTGGGTGGACGAGATCACCATGCGCCTGCTGGACGCCATGATGGCGGTGCCCATCATCCTGCTCTACATGATCATCATGGCCGCCCTGGGGGCCTCGGCCATCAACGTGGTCCTGGCCATGACCATCGTGGGCACCCCGGGCATCGCCCGCCTGGTGCGCAGCCTGACCCTGGACATCCGCACACGAGAGTATATCCGCGCCGCCGAAACCCGCGGCGAGAGCCACTGGTTCATCATGTTTGTGGAAATCCTACCCAACGCCCGCGGTCCCATCATCGTGGACGCCATGCTGCGGGTGGGTTACGCCATCTTCGCCATGGGCACCCTCGGATTTCTCGGGCTGGGCATCCCGCCCCCATCCCCGGACTGGGGCTCCATGGTGGCCAAGGGACGCGAGTTCATTCTCTCGGGGAGTCCCTGGGCCGCCCTGTGGCCGTCGCTGGCCATCGCCACCCTAGTAGTGGGCCTCAACCTTCTGGCCGATGGCATTAGAGAAGAGTCCATGCGTTACCAATAGAAAGTTGCCTCAAACAACGAGAGGATCCATGGACGATCAGGCGCAGGAAAAATCCGAAGTTGTCCTCGATGTGGAGCATTTGAGCA
Organism: Desulfobacteraceae bacterium; assembly: GCA_050291585.1. GTDB lineage: Bacteria > Desulfobacterota > Desulfobacteria > Desulfobacterales > Desulfosarcinaceae > JASJCL01. The sequence goes on along the minus strand of JBNKKA010000097.1, from coordinate 2,207 downwards.
TCGCCTACGAGACCCGCAAAGGCGATGTCCAGGCGGTGCGCGACGTCTCCTTCGCCGTGCGCGAGGGGGAGACCATCGGTCTGGTGGGAGAGTCGGGTTGCGGTAAGAGCACCATCGCCTACGGCATCGTCAACCACCTGGGTCCCAACGGCAAAATCGTAGGCGGCCACATCCGCTTCCAGGACACCGAGCTGGTGAACCGCAGCCAAGCCGAGCTCAGCGCCATCCGCGGCAACAGCATCGCCATGGTCTTCCAGGACCCCATGCAGGCCCTCAACCCCTCCATGCGCCTGGGCGAACAGCTCACGGAAGTACTTACCTGCCATCGCGACATCTCGGAAAAAAAAGCCTGGGAACGCTGCGTGCGGATGCTCAAACGGGTCAACATGCCCGACCCCGAAGATGTGATGAAACGCTACACCCACCAGATCTCCGGCGGCCAACAGCAACGTGTAGTAATCGCCATGGCAATGCTCAACAACCCCGCCCTCTTGATCATGGACGAGCCCACCACGGCCCTGGACGTTACCGTGGAGGCGGCCGTCCTCGACCTCATCGAAACCCTCAAAAGCGACTTCAATGCCGCCAATATATTCATCACCCACAACCTTGGGGTTGTGGCAAGGGTGAGCGACTTCCTTTGCGTCATGTACGCCGGTCAGCTGGTGGAGAAGGGCACGGTGGTGGAGATTTTCAAACGCCCCTGCCACCCCTACACACGGGGCCTGATCTCGGCCGTTCCCAAACTGGGGGAAAGCAAGCTGGACTCGGTGCTCTACCCCATCCGCGGCCGTGTGCCGGCGCCGGCCAACCGCCCACACAACGCCTGCATCTTCGCCCCCCGCTGCGACTACGCTACGGGCGAGTGCATCGAAGCGCGGCCCCCCTTGGTGCAGATCTCGCCCGACCACGCCGCCCGCTGCCTCTATGCCCTGGAGATCGAAGCGCGGCCCAAGACCACCCGGCGCAAATCCAAGCTGTTCCAAGTTAAAAAAGAAGTCACCCCTAAGAAAAAGAGGGGCACCGTCCTCGATTCTGAGCACCTCAAGGTCTGGTACCCCTCGGCCGCCGACTCCATCGTGGGTCTCTTCGGTCTGGGAGAGAAGAAGCATGTTAAGGCGGTGGATGACGTCAGCCTGCGGGTCTCCAAGGGACGCACCCTGGGGCTGGTGGGCGAGAGCGGCTGCGGCAAATCCTCCCTGGTCAAAGGCCTCATTGGGCTGGAGCCCCTTACCGGCGGCAAGATGCAATTCCTCAACATTGACGTCAAAGAGGAGGTCACCTCCCGGGCCCCGGAGCTGATTCGCGAGATGCAGATGGTCTTCCAAAACCCGGACTCGACGCTCAACCCTTCCTACACCGTGGGCAAGCAGATCGCCCGCCCCATCCGGCGATTCAAGACGGTGCCCAAGGGCCAGGTGCGGGCCGAGGTGATCCGCCTGCTCAACGCCGTGCGCCTCTCGGGCACCTACTATGACCGCCTGCCACGCCAACTCTCCGGAGGCGAGAAGCAACGCGTGGGCATCGCCCGGGCCCTGGCCAGCCGCCCGGACCTGATCATCTGCGACGAGCCGGTCTCCGCCCTGGACGTCAGCGTCCAGGCGGCGGTCATCAACCTGCTGCTGGAGATCCAGCACAGCTTCGGAACCGCCATGATCTTCATCGCCCACGACCTGAGCGTTGTGCGCTACTTCTCCGACGACATCGCCGTCATGTATCTTGGCCGCATCGTGGAGATCGGGCCGGCGGACAAGATCTACGACCCGCCCTACCACCCCTACACCGAGGCCCTCCTCTCGGCCGTGCCCATCGCCGACCCGACGGCCGATCAGAAGGAGATCCGCCTGAGCGGCAATGTGCCCAGCGCCCTCAATCCGCCGGCCGGCTGCCACCTCCACACGCGCTGCCCGCGAAGGGCCGAAATGCTGCCCGACGGCGGTGCCATCTGTGAACAGGAGAAACCCCCCTGGCGGCAGACCAGCAGCGGCCACCGCATCCTCTGCCACATACCCCTCGAAAGGCTCATGGAGATGGAGCCGGTGGTGCATGGAGATGCCAGCGCGGCATGAAGATCATGAAGAAAAACCATCGTTAAAAAGGGGAGACGATACTATCGTCTCCCCTTTTTCAGTGCGCCAGTTTGCCAGTGCACCGGTGTGCCAGTGTGTGGATGGAATCTATTTTATACTGCTCCTTGATTGGGGGCT
>JBNKKA010000096.1:0-16174 GCA_050291585.1 Desulfobacteraceae bacterium | reverse complement strand
ACCCCGGGCGTGCTGCATCTGATCCGCCAGCCGGCCAAGGACGGCTCGGTGATTTCCGAAGAGGAATTCCGCAATTTCTTCTGCCTTCTGGTGGCGGCCGGCAACGACTTCCCCATCGTCCAGGCCGAAACCTTCGCCCCCATCCTCTACTTGATCCCCTTCGACGATCTGGACGAGGCCATCGCCCTGCACAACGGCGTCCCCCAAGGTCTCAGTTCGGCCATCTTCACCGAATCTCTCAGCAAGGCCGAACGCTTCCTCTCCGCGGCCGGCTCCGACTGCGGCATCGCCAACGTCAACATTGGCACCTCAGGTGCAGAGATCGGCGGGGCCTTCGGGGGTGAAAAAGAGACCGGTGGGGGTCGCGAGGCCGGCTCAGATGCCTGGAAGGCCTACATGCGGCGCCAGACCAACACCATCAACTACGGGTGTTCCCTGCCCCTGGCCCAGGGGATTCATTTTGATGTATAAATTGGTGAGAGGCGCCGTATCAGGTTGGACGCTGTTTGGATCCACGCGCAGGCGCGGAGAGCGGCGCTTCCATTAGTTGAGCGAAGACCTCGTCACTCTCGGACTCCACCAGAGAATGCAGGCGACGGAACTGCTTCATCAACAACTGGGCATGGGCCGTCAGGCGGGAACCCTTGCCCTCGCGTACCACGATGGGGCGGCCGATGCGCGCTTCTGTGGCCTTGATACGCCCCCAGGCGGCACGGTAACTCATCTTCAGCTCTTTGGCTGCGGCGTTTAAAGAGCCACAGCGCTCCACCGCATCGAGAATCCGATAGCGCCCCAGGCCAAAGACTACGTCTCCATCGGCGTCTTCGATCCAAATTTTGGAGCGCACCACAAAGGGTGTCTTAACCCCATCTGGCGTTTCGACCGACGTCTTTTCCTTTGCCGCTTTCGGCATATTTCCGCCTCGCAACCATCCAGATCCACATCGTTTATGCTAACAGCCGACCGGCATGTCGCCGGCCGGCTGTATTTTCAATTATACCTTAGGAAAAATTACGCCTCGCCGCCGACGGCAAATCCGCTGCCCCCCAGGCCAGTTGCCGAAGATGTCCCGGCGATCTTGGCCAGGTATACATCGCCCAGCTTTTTGATGTGGTCAGCAATATTATCGAAGTAATTAAAGTGCAGCTGCTCCTCATCGATGATGGTCTCGAAAATCTTCATGCTGACGCTGTCACCATTCTCCCGACAGGCGAGCAAAAACTGGTTGTAGACATCGATGGTGTCGTCTTCCAGGCCGGCATCGAAGGGATAAATCTTCTCCACCACCTGCCCCTTGGTAACTTTACCAGGATAGTTGGTAGTGGGCTCGCCACCCAGTTCCTTGATACGTTCGGCAAACATCTCGGCATGACGCATCTCGTCGATGGCGATGAGCTTCATCTTACCGGCCAACTCGCCGTAGTCCATATCGTCCAGCCCGTAGTGCTGATTCATATATTGACCGATTGCCTGAAGCTCCATGGCACGGGCTTCATTGAGCACTTCGATCACCTTCTGACGACGCTCCTCTTTGGTCGTTTTAGCGGCCATTGGTACCCTCCTCTTCAAACAACGGTTTTTAATAGCGGTTGACTCTCATGGGTTTACGGGCCCATGGCTCGGTATGGGATTGGGTTAAAAGCGCTTGTTGCTTTCAAAGCCGATGTCATATTTATTAACTCAGCGACCCACCAGCGTCAAGCGCCAGGTGGTCGCTCAGGAGCGCCAGAGCATCTCGGGTCGTTGACAGCTTATGGCGTTTGTGCATATGGGCCTCCCATGGAAAGGAGCATACCGTGACCTTGCAATCCGGTGTCCGACCCGACGGAAGCTTTGCCTGGGGGCTTCATCAACCCAGCTATCTCGTCCGCAACCAGCGCAAAACAGACCAAATGATGCCCCTGGGCGCCACCGTTGATGGACGGCCCGTAGATAACCGGGCCAACTTCCCGCCGGACACCGTTGCGGTGGATCGAGCCGACGGGGTTTACGAAATCCCCAACGCCCTGCCCTTCCGGGGAGTGACCTACATTGGTCAACGCTGGGCTGACGCAAACGCCTGTGCCCCCGACGGTATCCGCCTACCAACCCGTGAGCCTTGCTGTTTTCTAAAGGAGATGACCGTCCTGGTTGGGGAAGGCCAAACCTCGAAGGCCATTGTCACCGCTTTGCCCCAGCCTCTTAAACTGGCCCTGGCCACCACGAGCACCGCCCCCGAAGACCTCGTCGCTCTGGCCACCACCTGCGCCGATTTTGTGTGGGCGTCGAATGCAGACTCGGCACCCACCGGCATGGCATTCGCTCGCGACGCAAAAGGGCAACTGCGCCCGGTGATCCATGACGACCAACTTTTTGATGCCGTGGCCAACAACCCCTGTCTGCCGGACGCGTTCAAGGAGGTCATGGTGCTGCGTCCCGGGGTTCAGGGAAACAGCCAGATTGTCGGCGACTGGCGGGCGGCGGATCATGATGATGACGCCGCCACCCATATCTTCGAATATCTGCGCACCAATAGCTATATTCCCTGGGGCCACTACGCCGCCAACATGGCCCATGACACCGTGCGTTATGACGCCAAACGCATCAGCCGTGCGGATATCGGCGGCCTGCGTGCACTTTACTACCAACGTACCTTCCTGCGCCTGGCCGAACAGCTGTCCCTGCCCCTGCCCCCGGCCCACAGGCAGCTCGGTACCCGGGAAATCGAAGCGCTGCGTGTGTCTATCCAGAAGCGCATGGGGGAAAAGGACGCCCCCAGCCTGACCTTCAATGCCGCCCTGTGGGGCTGGAACTACGGCTACGACTTCGCCCCCAGCCGCTATCGCCTGCACGCCTCCCATCAGCAGATCCACCAGCAGTTCGCCCTGATTCCACGGCGGGTCGATGCGCCCGGGCTGGATTCAAAACAGATGCCGAGCTACGCCTGTGGCGATCTACTGGCCGACCTCTGTGAGACTTACCGCAGCTTACACGCCACCTCTTTTTTCGACGCCTATCTGAAAGCCATCCGCACCAACACCCGCATGGACGGGCGTAGGGACCGTGAAGCCGCTCTAATCGTCCACGAGGCCGATGGCGTCATGGTGTTCGTCCCCAAGGCCCAGACCTCCCAGTGGGAGCTGCAGATAATGCCCACCGTGCCCGTTGGCAACATCCTCGAAGCGGACACCGCCCTGCGAGGAGCCCTCGACAATGCCCTGCATATGGCCATCCGCGTGCTGGCCGGCCTGGGGGCCCGCATGGTGACCGTCATTGAATACAGCAAACGCTTCGACGCCGGCCACGATGACCAGCACCTCCTCTACGCTTTGCTGCCACGCCTGCCCGAATCACCGGGAGCCTTCAGCGAGGCCCAACTGCGTTGGATCAATGGCCACTACCCCGAAGACTTTGCCGCTGCTTGCCGCAAGCAATTGTCAACAAACAGCTGACAACCAACGCGCCGATCAGCCCTTTCAATCGGGGTTCAATGGATAGTCGACAATCTCCCCTGAATAGGTGCGGATCCGCCAGCGGTCTGCTTCACGGCTGACGACGGCCTCCGGGGTAAGGGGCACCTTGCCGTGGCCTCCCGGCAGGTCGATGACGTAGTGGGGGATACACATGCCCGAGATATGGCCACGCAGGGCCGACATAAGGCCCAGCCCTTTTCCCGGGGAACACCAGAAGTGGCGCGTGCCACGCACCTGATCGGGGTGGTGCAGGTAATAGGGCTTGACCCGCAGGGCCAGCAAGCGGCGGAAGAGCTGTCTGAGGGTAGTGGCCTCATCGTTGACCCCATGCAGCAGGACGGCCTGGTTGCCCAAAGGGATCCCGGCACTGACCAGCAGCGCGCAGGCAGTGGCGGCCTGGGGCGTGATCTCCCGGGGATGGTTGAAGTGGGTATTGAGGTAGAGGGGCTGATAACGGCTCAGGAGGGCCGCCAGTTCGGGCGTCACCCGCTGGGGCAGGCTGCAGGGTATGCGCGAATGGATGCGGATGATCTCCACATGGGGAACACGACGCAGCTCGCCGAGCAACCAGGCGAGACGCTCGTCGGGTAGAAGAAGGGGATCGCCGCCGGAGAGGATGACCTCATGCACGGCCTCGGTGTGGGCGATATAATCGATCCCGGCCTGCAGTTCGTCATCAGCTAGCGCCGCTCCCAGTGGGTCACCCACGCGCCGTTTACGCATGCAGTGCCGGCAATAGAGGGCGCACTGACTGGAAACCAGAAACACCACCCGGTCGGGGTAACGGTGGATCAGGTGGGGCACCGGGGAGAGGGGCTCTTCCCGGAAGGGGTCGGCCGCCCAGGTCCCCTCCTCAAGCTCCCGGGGATCGGGCAGGGCCTGAAGCCCCAAGGGGTCGTCAGCCCTCTCGATAAGGCTCAGATAATATGGTTTGATGCGAAGAGGATAGGTGGCGGCTGCCCGATCCGCACCATCGGCAGCCGCCACAAGGTGGGAGGGCAAGTCGGCCACGCGGGTGACGCTCGCGGCCAGGAGGGTGCGCCAATCCTGGCGGTGCCAATCCTGATCGGCGGCACTCATGCAGGGCCAACCTTGCCGTGGACCGGCTGCAGATAGCCGAGCTTAGACATTGAAGCGGTAATGCACGATATCCCCGTCCTTGACCACGTAAGTCTTGCCCTCCAAGCGGACGGTACCCTGTTTGCGGGCCTCGGCGTAGCTCCCGGCAGCCATGAGGTCATCGTAGGCCAGCACTTCGGCGCGGATAAAGCCCTTCTTAATGTCGGAGTGGATCACCTCGGCGGCGTCGACAGCGACGGTTTCGCGGACGATGGTCCAGGCGCGCACCTCATCTTCTCCCACGGTGAAAAAGGAGATCAGCCCCTGGAGGGCGTATGAGCTTTTCAGCACCCGGTCTGTGGCGCTCTCGCTGATATTGAACTCGGCCAGGAACTCTGCCGCCTCCTCTGCCGTCATCTGGGCCAGTTCCTGCTCCAGCTTGGCGCGGATCAACATACAGGTCTCAGCCTCCATCTCCACGGGCAGATCGGGGAGGCGGTCATCTTCGTCCAGGTTGTTGAGCAGAACCAGGAGCGGCTTGGCACTGAGAAAAGCAAAGCCCCGCAATTGCTTGGCTGCCGCCAGCTCGGGAAAGCGGCGCAGGGGGATCTCGTTGTTGAGGTGTTCGAGGCATTGTCCGAGGAGGGCGACCTCCTCGCTATCGGGCTTGCGGCCCCGCTTCTGGTCGAGTTCCAGTCGTTCCATGCGCTTTTCGGCCACCACCAGATCGGAAATAATCAGCTCCTGGTCCAGGGCGTGGACATCGGCCCAGATATCGGGTTCTTCCTGTCCGTAAAGTTTGAAATTGCGCACCACATGGATGAGAGCATCGCAGTCGCGCACACGCGTCCATGGGCTCTGCTGCCTGTCCGTCCCCTGATCCGCCTTGCCGGGCAGAAAATACTCCACCTGTGCGTAGATGGTCTTTTTGGGCTTGTACATCTCGCTGAGGATGTCGATGCGCTCGTCGGGAACGCGGATAGTGCCAATGCGGCTCTCCATGGTCGGGGTGCCGTCCCCAACTTGTTGGGTCAACGCCTCGAAGACGGTGGCCTTCCCCGACTGGGGTAAACCGATGATGCCTAAACGCATAACAACTCCTTTATATTGACTGACAGCCCAATGACGCCTCACTGGCAGCGTGGTATGCGATGCACCGCAAAAAGGCAACACCAAAAACGGCGCATGATGGGGATTGTAAGTCCTTCCAGAGAACGATATGATCCATGATTGAAGTGACTATAGCTACGATGATGTCGATGATAGAGCCGCCCTGTTTTTTGAAAGGTAGACGCATGCAGCCCCAACACAGCCCCCAACCCGTAAACGATCCCATCCCCGACCCGGACACCTGCCAAAACCTGATGGCGGCCATGCAGATGCTGCCCCATATCGCCGACCACAGTCGCCAGGTCTGCCGAGTGGCTGTATTCCTGGCTGAGGAATTGATCAAAGCCGGCGTGCCCCTCGACCGACCCCTGATCACGGCGGCGGCCCTGCTGCACGATATCACCAAAACACGCAGCCTCGCTAGCGGCGAAAACCACGCCGCCACCGGGAGTGACTACTTGGCGGAGCGCGGCTACCTGCGCGTCAGCGACATCGTGCGCCAGCATGTGGCTCTGGATCACTATTCCCCACGTGAGTTTCCGGACGAGGCCCTGATCGTTAACTACGCCGACAAACGCGTCCTGCATGACGCCATAACCGACCTGGACGCTCGCATGAGCTACATCCGTGAACGCTATGGCAGTACCGACGCCCATCTGAAACGCATCGACTCCCTCTGGCAAGCCACTATAGAGCTGGAGGCCAGCATCTTCGCCCATCTGCCTTACGGTCCGGAACAGCTGGTGGCCGAGATGGACGCGCATCCCTAATTTAAATCGTTCATAGAATGAACATAGGCTATTGAGGATAGGACCGAGTCTGCATCGAGGTCACGCCTGCGATCCGCTGACCTGCCATCCGCATATGAAAGTGGGCGCACAGCGCCTCAGACGCTGGCTGCTCGTAGACCCGCCCCTCATCATGCACGCCCAACAAGCGACGATCCGCCAGAAAGGCGCCTAAAAGCAGGCGTCCCATCTGGTAGCGCTCCAAGTCGGGGTCGACCATCGGCCCACAGGGAGCCGCAGGAGGTAATGGGTCGCCCCTGTCGATGACGGTTTTGATGAAGTTCACCAGGCGCCCCAGGCGCAGGAGGGTGACACTCTGCAGACGGCTGGTGGTGGTGTTCAGCGGTAGGGCGCTGCTGCGCAAAAGGGAGAGCGTCTCGGGGAGGCACCCCAAACGTTCACAACGTTTATAGTCGCGACTGCCGGGCGCTGGATAGAAGATGGAGATGCCGGCCAGCACCCGCCGCTTGGCCAGGTAAATCAGGTCGTCGACCGACGCCTGGGGGTCCTGCAAAGGGGCCCCGGCGATGAGGTAACCAACGGCGTCCATGCCATTGGCGGCGGCCCAGGTGAGGCAATGGTCGAAGGCAATGCGTACATCGGGACGGTTGAAGCGCGTCAATTGGTCCGGCAGCGTGCTGGCCAGGGCCAGGTTGAGGCTTTTAAAGCCAGCCCGGGCCATATGGGCCACTAACACCTCGTCCAATGAGGGCGGGTAGAGGCCGTTCATGGCGCGCAGTTCTGGTGGATCGGCCCCGAATCGTTGCTCGATACCTGTGAGCAACGCATGCAGCCAGGCTTTGTCCAGTGCCAGGTTCTCGTCCTCGAAATCGATAAAACCTACGGCCGTGGCATCCACTGCTATCCCGGCGTCAATCTCGGCAAGGACGCCCTCCACCGACCGCCGTCGATAGGGCAACGGACCCTCCCGCGTCATGCAGCAGTAGCTGCAGGCAAAGGGGCAGCCGCGACTGGCCGTGACCACCAGGGTGCGCTTGTGGCGGCGCTGGTAGTAGCGTTGGGCAATCAGGTCCACCGCCGGCGGAGGGCCATGATCGAGGTCGGCAACGGCCACCCGCTCCGGCAGGTGGATCTTGCCGTCAGGGGTGCGCTGGCCCACGCCTGGAATCTGTCGCGGATCGTCGCCTCTTTGCAGAGCCTTCACCAGTGCCACCAGGGCAGCCTCCCCTTCGCCGAGGATCACAAAGTCCACGGCCGGTTCCGCCAGAACGGATTCCGGCAGGGCCGTGGCGTGGTGGCCACCCACAACGATGGGGGCATGAGGGTATTCGTGCTTTACCGCCCTCACCAGGGCCAGGGCCAGGTCGGCGTAGGCGCTGAAGTTGGCGCTGATGCCGATCACTCGGGGGGCCAGGTCGCAGGCCCTCCGTGCCAGGTGTTCCAGGCTGTAGCCAAAATGGCGGTAGGGGTGAAAGAGGGCCAGAGGGGAGCGGTCGGGCTGGGGATAATAATCCCTGAGTTCCTGCATCTCGGCCGGCAGGGGGCGGATGCGGCTCTTGCCCCTGGCCAGACCATCCAGGATAGCCACCGAGAGACCGGCGGCGCGCAGGCTGGCCGCCAGACAGGCCAGTCCGTATGGTTGGGTCCGCTTGCGCGTCAGGTAGAAATCGCGAATGGGCGGCTGCAGCAGGAGGAGATCAAGCATGAATGCCAGCCATGCGTACGGGGTTGCAGGGCCAGCCTCAGGCCGGGATCCTATCCGTGTATGAACGGATCTCCACCGGTAAATGTTCCGGGTAGAGGGTGCCCTCGATGCCCAGGTCATGGACCCTGGCGATCACCTGCTTGAGCTCGGTGAGATTTCCAGGCCAATGGTAGTCCAGAAGCCGATCGAGGGTTTTAGGGGCCAGATAGAGGCCACTGCGACCACTACCATTTTCAGCAACCAAGTGCTCATGGGTGAAGGCGTGGATCAAGAGGAGGAGATCCTCCTTGCGCTCGCGCAAGGGGGGCAGCTTGATCAGGACGGCATTGAGCAGGTTGATAAGCCCCCGGCGCAGGGCCCCGCTCTTGACGATCTCGCTGACCTCTCGGGAGGTTCCGGCAATAGTGCGCACCCCACCTTTGCCATCGCCACCGGAGCCGGACCGCATCTCTTCGGCCTTAAAGGCTTGGAGAAGCTTAAGGCGCAGATCCTCGGCCACATCGGCGATCTCATCCAGATAAAGGGTGCCGCCACCGGCCGATTGAATCAGTTCGCTGACATAGTCCTTGAGACGCTCTTCGGGAAAGCTTTCACCCACGGCCCCGCAGTTGACGGGGATGAAGGGCTTGTCCCGGCGGCTGCTGCGCTCATGGATGGTGCGCGCCACCAGGGCCTTGCCGGTTCCCGGTTCGCCCTGGAGCAGGACCATGGGGTCTTCGATGGCGAGGGAATCGATGAGGTCGTAGATGGCCTGCATACGCGGGCTGAGCCCCACGAGGCGCCCGTAACGATGACGCTGGCGGCTGCGTTTGCGCAGACGTTGGGTCTGCTGGGAGACTTTCTTCTCCTCGGTGATGCGGTCGATGATCAGGCGCAGGTGCTCTAGTTTGAAGGGCTTTTGGAGGTAATCGTAGCTCCCGTATTTCATCGCTTGAATGGCCGACTCCATGGAAGCATAGCCGGTGATGATGATCACCTCGGTCTCGGGCTTGTATTTCTTGATGGCGGCCAGCAGTTCGAGACCGTTGAACTCCGGCATTTTATAATCGGTAAAGACGATGTCGATATGGGTCTCTTTGACAATCCCCAGGGCGTCGATCCCGTTATCCACCGTCTGGACGGTATACCCCTGCAAGCCAAGGTATTGATCAACCATGGCGAGGATCTCTTTGTCATCGTCAACGAATAGAATCTGACTTTCTGTCATAAGATCACCATTCCTTCATTCCGGCTGCTGCAGGTCATTGTCGAAGCATAGCGAGGACCCAAGATAACAGAATCAAGCATCCATTTGTGGAAAAAAGACTTGCAACAAACCCACATCTCTAATTATATTTATTACCCCGATAAATTCAATCCCCTGCGATCATCTGCCTGTTGACGGGTTGCTCTGGCCCGGCTCAGGTCGAACAAATAGTTATAGCGGACCTCCAGCACCTCATAGCGACCCCTGCGGGTCGACCATAGACAGCGGATTTAGATCGGAGCAAGAGAGATGATTGGCATTCTTAAGCATTTTAGTTTTCTGAATCGATCGGTATTCCTCAATCCTTCCTTGGCTTCCCCCAAAAATGCCCTCGGGTTAGACGAAGCCCCCCCGACGGCCGGTGAGAAAAACCGCTTTCTTTTTGAATTTCCACTGCTTGATCAACGGATTAAAGAGATAAAATCCCTTTCCTCAGGCCGCAACCTGGTGACCCTCGTCATCGGGGAACGCGGCAGTGGCAAGACGACCTTGCTCAACCATTTCCTTTCAAAATCGGGATTGTCCTGGGAGTATTATCGGCTGCAAACGCCGTCAGATGAGCGGAAGAATGTGGCAAACGAAAGCCGCCCCGTGTTCATCTCCAATGAGTCGGATGAATCCCGCCTGGTGATGGACGACGCCCACCTGCTCAGCCACAGTGAGATGAAGCAGGTACTGGCCTCGGCCTGGACCAGCACCCGCACACGCAAACTGGGGGGCATCATCCTCTTCTGCGAGCCTCGCCTGCGGGCCAGCATGGCAGACCTGTCCAGATTCATGCCGGCGGCCTCCGTGATCAACAGGGTGTATGTGCCCTCCCTCAGCCGCCAGCGCACCGAGGCCTACCTGGGCTACCGCATCCGCACGGCCGGTTACTTGAGCGCCCTGCCCTTTTCAGAGCGTCAATTGGACGAAATCCACAAGGCGGCCAAGGGGTTGCCCGGCTGGGTCAATGGCGAGGCCTTTATGATGTACCGACGCGTTCAGGCAGCCCAACGGCATGCCCAGCACACCGAGGATATTGGCTTCACCATGGACTCACGGGGGCTGCCGGCTACCTGATCGCGGCCGCCATCGCCGTTCCACCTTCGTATTCGGGTCCTTGTCCCAAACACAGGCAACGAAGAGCATCTGCTGCTGGGCAAGACATAGTCATGGTTCGGGTCACCACTTCTCCTTGAGTCGCGAAAAAAGTGTATGAACGGACCGACAAAGCAAAACAAGTTTTGACACTCCAGGCCCCCAAGGTTATCATAGGTGCATAATCTGGAAAGCCGGTGATAACCTCCACAAAGGGACGCCACAGCCGGTTTTACGCCGCCAATAGCCTTGAAGTGCCAATGCCCCTTGGCATTCGCCGCACGCCGCACGACATAAGCAACAGCCCTGTCTCCCCACCCTGCACCCGAAGTCCGGCATCCCAGATGGGATGGAGGTCTAGCGCCTGCAACCATCAATCACTCGCAGAGAAAGGGGGACAGCATGTATCAGTCCATTCTGGTTCCACTCGATGGCTCGGTCACCGCCGAGGCGATTCTGCCGGAGATCGAGGGCCTAGCCAAAGGCATGGGCGCCCGCGTGATTATCACCCGCGTCTGTCCGTCAGTCAGGTTGTCCGAGCCCATGGTCTCCGAGGCCCTCACCAGCTCCAGCGAACACGCCGAACAATACTTGGCCGAAATGAAGTACGCCCTCAACGGTAAGGGAATCGACACAGAGACGCACCTGTGCTATGGCGACGCTGCCTATGAGATCATCGATCTGGGCAATCGGCTGGATGCCGACCTCATCGCCATGTCCACCCACGGGCGCAGCGGCATCGGCCGCTGGCTGCTGGGCAGTATCGCCGAAAAGGTGGTCCGCCACAGCAGCCGCCCAGTGCTCCTGGTGCGGGCCAAAGAAGCATAAGTCGGCGGAAAGCAGTGCAGCAAGCCGGTTGTGGCGCACAAATCGCGCCTGATTTGACAGTCGTGGCGGTGGTGCATTATAGATCCAGATTGATTGATGACGGCGCTTACCCGTTGCGGTTTGGTGTGGGTAGGCGCCGTGCGCCGCTAGAATTCGGATCAACCCGCCAAGGAGACGCTTGTGCCGACCCTCACCGCCACCGACTGGCTCTACGTCGTCGTGCAGAACCCGGAAACCGACTCGCAGATTGTGGGGCAGCACGATGAGGCCCTCGACGTCCATTTCATCCCCGCTTTCAAATCCAAAGAGGATGCACAGCAGGGACTCCTGCAGTTGCCCACCAGCCGGGGGTCCAAGTACGAAGTCCAGGCAATCATCTTCGAAGACCTGCATCGCTACGCATCGGAAAAAGTGTATCTGCTCTTCGTTCTGGATGCCGACGGTCGCGTCATAGAACAGATTGCGCCCCTGGCCTGAGCCCCTCCCCCGGCGACCCGCAACATGTGAGTACTCAGCGGCCTTTTGCTCCACGAAGCCTCGTGGTGCACGGCGCCGGGCGGGGGGATGGTCCGTCCCCCCGCTTGCATAGGGGCGGATGAGCGCTTATAGTAGGAGCAACCCCCTACCCACGAGGCTCGCCTGTGAATACGGATCAATCCACCATCCAGTATACAGAAGCATTTGCGCAGAGTGTGCTCAACAGCCTAAGCGCTCACATCGCCATTCTGGGCGGCGATGGGATGATTCTCGAAACCAACCGCGCCTGGCGGGATTTTGCCATCGCCAATGGCATGCCTTCCAACTATACCGCCATGGGGGAGAACTATCTGAAGGTCTGCGACGCTTCTGAAGGTGAGGACGGGCACCACGCACACCGGGTGGCTGCCGGGATCCGGGATGTGATTGCGGGGCGCACCGAAGAATTTCTCTATGATTACCCCTGTCACAGCCCCGAGGGCCCCCGCTGGTACTACATGCGGGCGATCCGCATGGCCATTGAAGCCCCCTTGCGCATTGTCGTCAGCCATGAAGAGATAACGGCCCTCAAGCTCACCGAAGAAAAGCTACGCCGCAGCGAAAACGCCCTGCTGGATCAGAAACAGGGCCTCGAAGAGGCCAACATCGCCCTCAAGGTACTGCTCAAGCAGCGCGAAAGCGATAAAACCGAATTGGAACAAAAGGTCCTCAGCAACGTCAAGGACCTGGTCCTCCCCTACCTCGAAAAACTGAAACGTGCCCCCCTCAAAGCCAAAGAGAAAACCCTGGTGGGCATCGTCGACACCCACCTGCAGGACATCATCTCCCCCCTCATGCAGCGCCTCAGCAACGCCAACATTCTGCTCACACCCCAGGAGATGCAGATTGCCAGCCTGGTCAAAGACGGTAAGGCCAGCAAGGAGATCGCTACGATTCTTAATGTCTCCGAAGCAACGGTACATTTTCATCGCAAGAACTTGCGCAAGAAATTTGGTCTCCACAATACCCGCACAAATCTACGCAGTTACCTCATGTCCAAGTCCGCATAGGTGACAGCAGCGGCACGATGAGAATGGGGGGATATACCTATCATCCTACCCCGATCTCTCCCCCATGGCGAGCCATCCCATCCGTAGATACCTTTCGTCACTGAAAATTGAAACCGCGCCCCGATTCCAGCAGGGCTGCTGGACCCTGTGGCAACAAGGGTGTTTTTTTCGTGAGGCACCTAAAAGGGTCATCACAATATGGGAGGTGGCACATGCAGACCATCAATGACGAAAGCATCGTAGACATGGTGCTCCAATTGAAATGGCAGAGCGACAGCGCGACACATACCGAAACCTATGCCGCCAATGCAGTCAATTTGTGGCGCGACTACTTGCCCGGTGGACTACGCAATTCCTTGCTGGAAAAGCAATGCGGGGACCGCCTCAGCCTCTGCTTCGCCCCCGGTGAGTTGCTCAATGGGTCAGCCAGGGAAGGCGAGATCACCCTGGCTATGAGCCAGTTTGACCGCAGTCGCCTTGAAGGGTGCGACCCCGAACCTCGCATGGGTCGCTTTTATCCCCGAGGACTGCTCAAGGGCCTCGCGGGTGTGTTCTCCCAGAACCAGAAACCCTTTCGATGCACGCATCTGGAAAATGGCTCCCTGCAGGCATCCATGAGCCATCCACTCATATCCACGCCCCTGGACCTCGACGTAACCATCGGGTCGGTTCAGGACAAGACACATGAGCGGGGCGGCAGCAGCACCAGTTGGATCGAGCTGCTCACCCAAGGGGCTGGTATGCAGGCGCGCTGGCAGAACACGCCCACAGACTTTTACGCCGGGAATCCGTTTCGACGCAGAGACGAGGGTCCCGACCAAGCGTTCTATCGCTCCCCCCGGATGGTGGACCACATCGATCAGACGGCGAGTGACATGCTGAGCAACCTCTACCTGCGCTTTGTCAGAGACGAGATGCGCGTCCTCGATCTGATGAGCAGTTGGCGCTCTCACTTACCCCCAGGCGTTCGGTTGCGGCAATGCACCGGCATTGGTCTGAACGCTTTGGAATTGCAGCACAACCCGGCACTGACAGAACGAATTGTCCAGGATCTCAACCGGCAGCCCGGGCTGCCCCATGACGATGGCAGCTTTGACGCCGTCCTTTGTGCCCTTTCGGTGGAGTATCTCACCGATCCGGAAGCCATCTTCAATGAAGTCGCCCGCGTGCTGGCCCCGGAAGGGGTTTTTGTGGTATCTTTTTCAAACCGCTGGTTTCCCCCAAAAGCTATCCAGATCTGGCCCTGCCTGCACGAGTTTGAGCGCATGGGGATGGTTCTCGACTACTTTCAGAGAAGTGAAAAATACGAGGGGCTCGGCACCTACTCCCTGCGCGGATTGCCGCGACCGCTGAACGACAAATACGCCCGCAGCCAATTGTATTCCGACCCGATCTACACGGTCTGGGGGCGTAAACGCGCCTGAGATGAACGCTAAAACGGGTTATTCTAGCTGGAGATACGGATATGCGCCATCAAAATGATCTCATCCTGGTCACCGGCGCCAGTGGCTACGTGGGCGGCCGCCTGGTACCCGCCCTGCTGGACCGCGGCTACCGGGTGCGGGCCCTGGCCCGTCAGCCAGCGAAGCTCGCCTGCCGCTCCTGGGCCAGCCATCCGCGGGTGGAGATCGCCGCCGCAGACCTGCTGGACCTGCCCTCCCTGACGGCCGCCCTCAAGGATGCTGTGGTGATCTATTATCTGGTTCACGGCATGCTCGCCCAGGGCAAACGCTATGCCGATGCCGATGCCTGGGCGGCCCGCAACATGGTGACTGCCGCAGCACGCAACGATGTCGCCCGCATCATCTATCTGGGCGGCTTGGGCGACCCTCAGGCCCCCGGTATAAGCCCCCACCTGCGTTCACGCCACCGGGTGGGTCAGATCCTCAAATCTGGCCCAGCGGCCACCACCATCCTCAACGCCGCCATGATTCTGGGTTCGGGCAGCGCCAGCTTCGAGATCATGCGCTACCTGGCCGAACGCCTGCCGGTGATGATCACCCCCCGCTGGGTCCAGACCCCCTCCCAGCCCATCGCCATCGGCAACGCCATCGATTATCTGGTGGGCTGTCTGGAGACGCCGGCCACCACCGGACAGACCTACGACATCGGCGGGCCGGCGCCCATCACATATGCGGAGCTGTTTCAGCTGTATGCCGCATCAGCTGGTTTGCGGCAACGCAGGATCTTCCCCGTACCGCTCCTGACACCTTACCTGAGCGCCCTTTGGATCCACCTGGTGACCCCGGTGCCCGCAGAGATCGCCGTCCCCCTCACCGAGGGTCTCGGGATACCCACCACCTGTCGGAACACTGCCATTCGGGACATCCTTCCCATCGAACTGACCACTTACGAGGCCGCCATCCGTTCCGCCCTGGCCCGCCAGCGCTTGGACCAGGTAGAGACCTGCTGGCGGGATGCCGGTGAGAACCAACCGCCGGAATGGTCCGATTGTGGCGATGCGGCCTGGGCGGGTGGCAGCCTTCTCTAGTGCGGCTACCGCGCCACCCTGGACGCCACCAATGAACGCCTCTGGCCGCTGCTGGAACGTTTGGGCGGCCGCCAGGGCTATTACTACGGCAGTTATCTTTGGCGCCTGCGGGGATTACTGGATCGCCTGGCCGGGGGGGTGGGGTTGGCCCGCGGCCGCCGCCAAGCCGGCCAGCTGCGCGTGGGGGATGCAGTCGATTTCTGGCGGGTGCTCATCACTGCGCCCCCCCACCACCTGCAACTCAAGGCGGAGATGAAAATGCCCGGCAGAGCCGTCCTCGATCTGCGCCTGCGCCCAAACGGAATTGGAAGGACAGAACTGCAGCTGCTCTCCCGTTTTGAGCCCCACGGACTCCCGGGCCTGATCTACTGGTATCTGCTCTATCCCTTTCACCAGCTTGTTTTCAGGGGTATGCTCAGGGCCATCGCCAAACGTGCCGGTGTAAGATTGCATCAACCGCCGCAGCGCTTTACGCCCAAGTTGACGGCCACCTGTGAATTGCCCCCACAGAGCGATTGAACAGGCGGCTGTCAAGAAAAGAAAGGCAACGCCCTATGAACACACCCCTGAAGATCGGAATCAGCGCCTGCCTGCTGGGCCAGAATGTTCGCTACAACGGCGGTCACGCTCTAAATCGCTTTGTGGCTCACACCCTGGGCCAGTTTGTCAGCTTCGTGCCCGTCTGCCCCGAGGTGGAGTGCGGCCTGGGAACCCCCCGGGAAACCCTGCGGCTGGTGGGTACCATCGAGTCGCCCCGCCTGGTGACCTCCAGGACCCAGATCGACCACACCGAACGCATGCAGAAATGGGCCCGCAAAAGGCTGGACGCCCTGGCCAAAGAAGACCTGTGCGGGTTTATCTTTAAAAGCAAATCGCCTTCCAGCGGCATGGAGCGTATCAAGATATACGGCGAAAAGGGATCTCCCAC
>JBNKKA010000095.1:0-16479 GCA_050291585.1 Desulfobacteraceae bacterium | reverse complement strand
TTCCGGGAGGCTTACGCACTGGGGCAGTTGCTGCAGGTCCACTATTTTGTCAGAGTGGTCTGGGTGCCGGCCTATGTGGTGACCAAGGGCAAAATGGGGCGGGTGCTGGAGATCAGCGGCACACGCGCCAACGTGCAGATCGCCGCCTATGTCTACGACTTTGTGAATACCTATATCGACGGGGCCTGGGAGCGTTTCCGGGCGGGTAAACGGCTCACGCGCTACCGCAAGACCGATTTTGCCATCGGCCTCATCGACGGGTTCAGCGAGAAGCTCAATGCTGCCACGGCCGACAGTGAAAACGCCTCCCCAGAGATTCGCGCCCTGGTGCGCCATGAGGACAAGGGCCTCAAAAGCTATCTGTCCCACCGCTATCCCCGCCTGCACAGCGTGCAGCGCGGCGGCCGGGTGGACCCGGAGGTGCGCGCCGCCGGGGAGGCGGAGGGGCACAGGATGGTGATCAGCAAGGGGATCAGTGAAAAAGGGCCGTCAGAGGCGCCCGGCCTTCTGCCGGGAAAAACCTGAAGAAAACCTGAAAGCGTACTACTGAAAAAAGGGGCCCGCGTGGGCCCCTTTTCTGTTTTCAAGCAATGGAGCGGCCCTGATTTTCAGTCCTTCTCCAAAGCAGCCTTCTGTTTCCAGTAGGGGTTAATGAGGTCCTCAAAGATGGCCATGGCCGCTGCCGAGCCCTGGCCGGTGGCGGTGACAATCTGTTTGTAGCCCCCCTCCACATCGCCGGCGGAGTAGATCCCCGGGATGTTGGTGCGGTGCTTGTCGTCGTGTTTGATATAGCCCTCCTCGTTGAGTTCCACACCGGCCTGACGGGCCAACTCAACGGTGGGGGCGTAGCCGATGGCGATGAAGACCCCGTCGGCATCGATGGTGGACGTCTCGCCGCTCTGATTGTTAAGCACCACTACCTTCTGAACTTTCTCTTCGCCTTGGATCTCTTTGATTTCGGTGTTCCAAAGAATGGGCACACCCGCGTCCTTGAGTTGCTGGACGAGTACATCCTGGGCGCGCAGGGTATCTCGCCGGTGCACCAGTGCAACGTCGACCCCCATATGCTTGAGGTGCATCGCCTCGGTGACGGCGCTGTTACCGCCCCCCACCATGAGGACCTTGCGGCCGTTGAACAAGGGGCCGTCGCAAGTGGCACAGTAGCTCACGCCGCGCCCTGAGAAACGCTCCTCACCGGGCACGCCTAGTAAAACGTGGCTGGCGCCCGTGGCCAGCAATACCGTTTTGGCCTTGAAACGTCTTCGGGTGGTCTTGACGATGATGGGCTCACCCGGTTCGATGGACAAGACGCTTTCACCCTTGAAGATCTGCACGTACTGAAGGGCGTGGGTGACCATGATGTCAACCAGGGTTTTGCCGCCCACCTGGGTAAAGCCGGGGTAGTTCTCCACTACGGGTGTGGTGGCGACTTGGCCGCCCAGAGCGTCGCGCTCCACTACGACGGTTTTGATCCCGCTGCGTTCTGCGTATATTCCCGCCGAGAGACCCGCCGGGCCGCCACCCACGATGACCAGGTCGGTCTCCACCAGTTCGGCGTCGCTGTCGGGGATGAAGATGGTCTGGGCTTCCAGAGCCAGGAGGGAGGAGATGAAGACCTCTTCCTGCTGGGCGCCTTTGCCGATGAGGATCTCGTTGGCGTAGGCCTGGGGCACCGAATGGGCGTTGTACTGCTCGGCCAGATCCGGGCGACACTGAATATCAATCAGCTCGAGGCTCACCAGATCGGGGCGTTCGATGGCTGCCCGTATCCCGTTAACCGCCTCCTGGGGGCAGTAGGGGCAGGTGGGGCTTACGAAAACTTTCAGATCTCGCGGAGCATCCAGGCGGGCCATCATCTTCTTGGACTGGTCGCTGAGGTTGCTCTGGCCCGACCCAGCGAAGATGAGGAGTTCGAGAAAGGTACGCCCCTCTTCTCCCATGGGAGCGCCCATCCAGCTGATGTTGTAACGCTCGGGCGACACCAATAAGGTGGGCCCTTCGGTGACCCCGTATGTCTGGGCCATCTCATGATCCAGGCCATACTCCCGGAAGCGGATCTTATCCGTAAGCTCACGAAAGGCGCGCACCACCTGGCGAATAGACTGGGAAAACACGTCGTCCATGCCCGGCTGGGTAAACAGGTAGAGGTCGATCTCGTTGGGCAACTGCTCAAAGGTGTTGCGGAGTTGATTCATGAAGGCGATTTCGCTGGTCCCTGCCTCGTTGGTACCGGGATCGGATTGTGGTTGCATCACCGCTCCTCCTAATTGATGTTAGCATCTTTTCTTAAAGCCGGGGCGTATGAGCTCCCCGGATTTATTGGCAATGGCGCATTACTTAAAACTGAATGAAAGCTAAGGTAATTACAGTCATTGTCAACTCTGTTGACCAATGCCTTGTCATTGGACGCCTCTGTCGCATGGTTGCGCTTTGCTCATGATTTGGATATGTTGAGGCTCTACACTCACTTTCAGGCATCATCAATATTGAACCACCTTTGCGCCAAAGGGTTACAAATCGTGAGCAAGCCCAACACGGAACAGCTCAACATCGTCACTATCGGCGGCGGCAGCGGCCAGTTCGCCCTGCTATCCGGGCTTCGCCAGGTACGCGAATTCGCCCTCTCGGCTGTGGTCTCCATGGTAGACAGCGGGGGCAGCACAGGCCGCCTCAGGGATGAACTGGGCATCCTCCCCCCCGGTGACATCCTCAAGTGTATCCTCGCCCTCTCCCCCCACCAGGAGGTGATCCGTCAGATCCTGCTCAAGCGTTTTAAAGTGGACCGGCGCCTCAAAGGCCACAACGCCGGCAACATGCTGTTGACCATGCTCTCACGCTACACGGGCAGCTTCTCCAGTGGGGTTTCGGCCCTGGCCGAGATCCTCGATGTGCGGGGTAAGATCCTGCCGGTGACCATGAACCGCGCCACTCTGGTGGCCGAACTGACCGACGGTACGCGCGTCTATGGCGAGAGCGCCATCGACATGCCCCGCGGCACCCAGCGGGAGAAGATTAAGGATGTCTTCCTGGTTCCCCACCACAGCGACGCCATCACCGTCTTTCCCCCGGTAGTGGAGGCCATCGAAAATGCCGATCTGATCATACTCGGTCCCGGGGATCTATTCACTTCGATCATCCCCAACCTCATCGTGCCCGGTATGTCCGAAGCCCTCGCCAAGACCAAGGCTTCGGTCCTCTACCTGCTCAACATCATGACCAAATACGGCGAGACCCACAACTTCAAGGCCCGCGATTTCGTCGCCACACTGGAAGAGCACATGAAGCGCCGCATCGATGGGATTCTATACAACGACCGAATGCCCGCCCATGAACAGATAGAGCTCTACAGCGCCCAGAAGGCGGAGTGGGTCCTCATAGAGGAGGCGGATCCCTTCTGGCAGGGACGCAAACGCTTTAGCGCCGACCTTATCGAAACCGAGGGCCGAGTACTGCGCCACGATTCGGTCAAACTGGCCCAACAGGTGCGCCGCATTGTACTGGAAGGCTTGCTGTGAGGTAGGATGGTGCTACGCCATGATTTGGCCGAGTTTAATCTGCCAGGTGTGGCCATGTTTAATCGGAGAAGATGTGGGGATTAGAGGCTGTGGCCGGCGCAGCCAAGTGCTGCACCATGATTCAGCCGAGTTTAATCTGCCAGATGTGGCCATGTTTACTCGGAGAAAATATGGGGATTAGAGGCTGTGGCCGGCGCAGTACCGTTGTCGGTGTAATGGGGGGCGGCAGTGTCTCACCCGACACCTTCGAGATGGCCAGAGATTTGGGCCAACGAATCGCCGAAAAGGGCTGGATCCTGCTCAACGGCGGGCGCAACGCCGGTGTAATGGCCGCCTCGGCTCAGGGCGCGAATGAGGCGGGCGGCCTCACCATCGGCATTCTGCCGGACAACGACGCAGCGGATGCCGCGCCCCACATCCAGATCCCCATCCCCACCGGCATGGGCAGCGCCCGCAACCAGATCAACGTCCTCGCCGCCAACATCGTCATCGCCTGCCCGGGCGGCCCCGGTACCATCTCAGAAGTCGCTCTAGCCCTTAAATATGGAAAACCCGTCATCTGCCTCGGGTGGGACCCCGGCAGCCTCTTTCAGTCCTTCGAGGAAATGGGGCGGTTACAATACGCCACGACGCCTGCGGAGGCCGTGGAACTTGCCGCGGTCTTTTTACTATCTCCAGCAGCTTCCTAAAAGATGAAATTCTAACGTTGGGTCGAAGCCAGGAAGGCCTCTGCCAGAATGAGGTCTTCCGGAGTGGTGACTTTGATGTTACGGCGACTGCCGAGAACCAGATACACCGGCAGACCCAGGCGTTCCACGAGGGCGGCGTCGTCTGTTCCCTGGACGCCGTCTTGAAGGGCCCGATGGTGGGCATTGCGGATCAGCTCAAGGTCGAAGGCCTGTGGGGTCTGGGCCAGCCAGACGCCTTCCCGCGGTATGGTTTTTTTTACGCTTTGTCGATTTCCGGCCAGCTTGAGCGTGTCGGCTACTGGGACAGCCAGGAGGGCGGCCCCATGGTCGGCTGCGGCGGCCAGGCATGCGTCGATCTCGTCGGGTTGGATGAGGGGGCGAACCCCGTCGTGGATGGCCACCAGACGATGGGCGGGGTCGATACTGTCGAGCCCCAGGCGCACGGAGTCCTGGCGTTCACGCCCCCCCGCACACAGGGTCACTGGTGTTTTCAGGCATAGGGGCTTGAGGATGTTTACCGCCACCCAGTCGATCTCTTCGGCAGGCACAACGAGGGTGATGGCGTCGATGGCGCGGCAGGCCTCAAAGGCCCGCAGGGTATGAAACAAGATGGGGTCCCCGCCCAAGGAGAGGTATTGCTTGCGGGTGGCTGCGCGCATGCGCTTTCCTGCACCGGCGGCGACGATCAAGGCGATGCTGCTTCGGCTGGCGTTGGATTCGATCATGAAATCAGTTTCCGTCAACGCAAGTACTTCAACGCCGGGGGCAACGGCACCCCCTTACCCATGGTATCCTCGCCGTAGTTGACCCCGGCCAGTATCTCGATATCTTTTAAGGCCCGGGCGTCCCCCTCGAAGACCACCTCGACGACCTCCTCCTTCTGGATCTTGCCGCCGGCCCACTGGATGTCTAGAACACTGCTGGCGTCAAACTTGTCATTACCCACTATCAGGGTAACCTCGCCACCGTAATGCTGAACGATCTTGGCCACCAGCAGACTCGGCCGACTATGAAAGCCTAGCTTTACCGGTATGCCCACCTGGATCCGACCCCGCTCGATGTTTTCATTGAGGATATCGCGGGCCGTCTCACGTCCCGAGTGGAGAAAGTGGCAGGCGAAGTAGAGGGCGTAGTTGATGGTACGATCCAGCAACCCTTCCGCGTCGATTAAACCCGCCAGACGATCACGCACCCGCCGATAGGTGTCCTTATAGCCCACTTCAAGAAGATGGCGTTCGTAGAAGTGCAGCAAGCGTCCCATGAGTTGGAAAAGATGAAAAACCACGCTGAAATGGCTGCGCAGGGCGCGCAGTTTGAGGTCGCTAACCCGACGGCCGCCGTGCATCACATAGGTATCGAAAGCTGACTGCAGGTTATGCACCAACATCTCGAACTGACGCACCTCGACCTCGTTGACCTTGCCCGGTACCAGGCTAATCATGCTTTCGTAATCGTAAGGTTCGTAAAAACACAGGTGATCCAGACGCGAGGCGATCATCAGGAACTCGCTGGCGATTTTAACCGTTTGCTTCTTCTGCATCTCGGCCAGTTCATCGTCAATGTCGTAGGGCAGCATCTCGGTGGTGGTGGTACCGGGAAAATCTTCGGGCTGGAAATCGCTCTCGGGGTAGGCAATATCAAGCCGTTTGGCCTCGCCCAGGATATCGGGGGTTAGCTTCATGAGTGCTTCGTTGAGGAAGTCAAGGGTCTTGGCGCCCTCTTCACGGAAGCGGTTCGTGTCACCCACATCATAAAAAATCAGACGATTGGAAATATGCTTCTGGGAATAGGCACTCAGGCTGATGTGCCGAATGGCTGCAGTCAATTCCCGGTAGAGGAACCACTCTTCGTTGTGCTTGGCACCATGGAAATCGAGGAAATCTTCCAGTACCTGAGAGGAGGCGATCAATTGGGAATAAAGCCGTTTGGTGAACAGCCCCCCCGTGGTGCGATACTGGGCGATATAGCGACAGCTTTTCAGGTAGTCGTGGGAGAAGATACGCACTTTCTCATGGAAGGAGATGTCGCAGGCGTTTTGGTTCAATGAGCGACCCTTTCTACCATAGCTTCGCATGAATAATTGCTCGAAAAAGATGTGCCATATTCTGCCGTCCTTGATGAATGCAAAAGCCAGGGGCTACATCATATCTTCCTGAGTCTCGGTGATCGCCTGATCCAGTTTTTGGCGCAGTGCATCGGGCAGGCCCTCGATATCCACATTAAGAAAGCCACGCACGATGGTGGAAACGGCTTCATCTTCGTCCAGGCCGCGAGCCATGAGGTATTCGATCTCGCGACGGTCAATCTTGCCCACAGCAGCCTCATGGGACATCTCTACCCCGGGCACACGGCCACTGAGTTCGGGAACGGCATGCATGAGTCCCTCCTTGAGAATAAGGCCTTTGCACTCCAGGTGGGCCTTGATCTCTGGATGGTTGCCCACCAGATCCCCCCGGGCGATGATGGTACCGCCGGCTGCGATGGCGCGCGAGATGATCTCGGCGCGCGTTTGGGGGGCGTTTAAAACTACCCGAGAACCCACATCCAAATGGCTGCCTTCGGCGGCCACCAGCACGCTGTTGAAGCGCGCCACGGCGCCAGCGCCCTCCAAATATGTCGTTGGGAACATCTCCAGGGAACCCACCGGTTTCAAAGAGATGTAGTTGGAGATGTAGGTCGCCCCTTCGGCCACGTGAGTGACGGTGCGCGGGCGTACGTTGACGCGCTCGCCCCAGTCATGGACCATGGTGAAGTTGAGGGAAGCATCTTTTTCAATGTAAAACTCGGAGACGCCCACGTGCAACCCGGAGGTCAGGTGGGGGGCAGTGGCGCAACCGGTGATGATGTGGGCCTCGGCGCCCGCCTCCACAATAACGATATTGTGGACGTTCTGGGAGAAGTTGTTCTTGGCGATGTAGAGACAACTCTGGATGGGATGTTCCACCTTGGTGCCGGCATGGATGCGAATGAAGTAGCCTTCGTGGGGGGTCTCGCGAGCACCGGCGGTAAACTCATCTTTGCCGGGGTCGACAGACTTCCACAAATATTTCTCGGTCAACCAGTCGTACTTCTCAACCGCTTTGGAGATGGGTAGAATCTCCACGCCGGCGTGGCAGGTGCTGTTGTGAACAACACTGCTGTCCTTCTGGATGAAGGTTCCTGATCGACAGGCGCTGTGGGTGTCGACGCCAACATTGAGAAAACGATCGGCATCCTGGGGGTCGACCCTATCGAGGGATTCAATATAGTCATGCGATTCGGCTTCGGTGGTGTAGCTCTTCAGACTGACTTCTGCAGGGCGATTGGCCTTTACATCGTACATCGTGTGCACTCCTCGTAACCGTATTCACCGATCCATTTGAGAATTTCGCGTGCGTTGCGCGAGCAGCATAAGACACCGTTGTAGAGAACCTGCCCCTTGTCGGCTGAAATATAGTCCAGGATATGGCCAGTATGGGTGATCACTAGAGCCGACTTGGCGGCGCTTTCACCTTCGGCTTTGTGGCTGCGACCATTGGCAGAGTAGGTGCCCCGGCGCAGGAGTTTGTTGATCAGATCTCCCAATACGCTGATGTTTTCAAGGTCCACCCCCGACTCCGGTTCGTCCAGGAGGACCAGGTCCGGATCCTGGGCGAGGAGTTGGAGCATCTCCGAGCGCTTGATCTCACCGCCGGAAAAATTGTGGTTCACGTCGCGGTGGAGAAAATGCTTCATATGGGTCTCAACAGCCATGGCATCCAGGTCGAAGTCTCGTCCGCGGGCGCACATTTCTACCATCTGACTGGTTTTGAGGCCGTTGATGGTGGGCGGGCGCTGAAAGCTGACGCCGATACCCAGTTGAGCGCGCTCATGGATGGGCATATGGGTGATATCCTCGCCCTTGAAGATAATTTTCCCGCGGGTGACGCAGTAGCCTGAAAAACCCATGATGGTCATCATCAGGCTGGTCTTCCCCGACCCGTTGGGCCCGAAGAGGATGTGGGTCTCCCCCTCGGGAACCTCCATGTTGACGTTGTTGAGAATCGGTTTCCCGCCGATCTCCACCTGCAACCCTTCGATTATTAGCATGGTAATCTTTTCCCAACGCTTAAGCTAGAATCTGGTTAAAAGGACGTTCAATATTAATTGATCTCTGAGTTTTGCACGGGAGGCCTGGTCTATTAGACTAGTCGTTTCCCTTTTTCATGCAAGACATCAGAGATGTGAGATGCGGCCGGAGTAGCCCATAAGCCGAATTCTGTCCCACCGGCCGGTTACCCATGCCAATGGTGACGATCATTCCTCTAGGCCGGCGGTTGCCCGCCGACTCCTGCAGCCTACCCGGAGGCTCGGGCGGGCCGCCCTCGAACGCCTCCCTATTTGGCCTTGCACCGGGTGGGGTTTACCCAGCTTCTCCGGTCACCCGGAGAACTGGTGCGCTCTTACCGCACCGTTTCACCCTTACCGGCCGAGGCTTTCGCCTCGGCTTAGGCGGTTTGCTTTCTGTTGCACTTGCCTTCGCGTCGCCGCGACTCCACGTTATGGAGCACCCTACCCTGTGGTGTTCGGACTTTCCTCCCGATCGAAGCATCGATCCGGCGATCGTCTGTGCTACTCCGACCGCATCTCCTCCCAATAAATAATGCGCTGACACATGGGGCAGCGCTTGATACTGTCAAACCGCTGAAGCTCATTGTAGAGCTGGGCGGGAATGTTCATGTTACAGCCGCTGCAGATAGAATCGGAAACCGCTGAAATCACCGGCCGTCCCCGTAGCAATTTGATATCCTCCACCTGGGCCATGACGGCCTTGGGGATGGCGGTGGCAATCTCATCTCGCTCTGTCTTCAGCGCCGCCAGAGCCACCTGCTTCTCAGCCGCCTCCTCCTTGACGCTGTTCTGCTGGGCGAGGATCTCATTGCGACGCTGTTTTGCGTGCTCTTCCCGCGCGGCCAAGTCCGTCTCGGTGCTTTCGATCTTGTCGAGGAGCCCCAGGAGTTCATCTTCCAAGGCACTGTTCCTACGCTTCAACTCGTCGATCTCCCGCAAGGTGGACTGATACTCCTTGTTGGTCTTGACCTGACGCAGTTTGGCGTCGCTTTTTAGGATCATCGCCTGATTGGATTTGATATCCAGTTCGCCCTCACGATAGGTCTTGCGAGCGGCCTCTATCTCCTCGGTCATGGAAGCGACCTCAGACTGGGATTCACCGAGTTTAGATTCGAGGTCGGCCAAGCTTGCATCTACCTGGTTCAGCTCGATCTGCAGCCCGTGGACCTTATCTTCCGCGGCCTGAAGTTTTTTAAGCGTCTGTATCTGTTCATGAATCTCGTCGGACATGGGCGTCACACCTCCTTGCTCGGTGCCCATCCACTTTCCACATGGACACCACTTGGCCCTATACCAGGTAGAACGGCTCTTTTTCGCAGGTCGCCCCTTGAATGGAAACAGCGGGCGTTTGATCCGTCAATCGTGCCTGCAGCTGCGTCACCAGATGATTTACCACAATGTGCTCTGAAGCGAAATGCCCAACGTCAATTAGGCCCCTGCCGGCTTGTTCGACGGTGCGCGCTTCGTGGTAGCGCACGTCGCCGGTGATGTAGACCTGGGCGCCGGACCCTAAAAAGGACCCCACCAGACTGCCCCCGCCACCGGTGCAGAGGGCCACCTTGGTCACCGCCAGGCCTGTATCGCCCACCACCCGCACATGGTCAGTCTGTAAGGCCGACTTGACTCGCTTCGCCAAAGCCTTCAAAGAGACTGCCCCGGGCAGCTCGCCCACCCGCCCCAGGCCTCTGGTCTCCCCCGCCGACAGGAGGGGATAGGCGTCCCAAGCCATGGTTTCATAAGGATGCACCCGACGTACCGCTTCCAAGGCCGATTCTATGCGGTCCTGGGGGATGATGGTTTCGATGCGCACCTCATCCACCATTTCCGTTTTGCCAACCCTTCCGATGGCGGGTTGACTATGGACACCGGGTCGAAAGCTGCCCTGCCCTTCCAGCCGAAAGGCGCAGTGGCTGTAGTCACCGATCTGCCCGGCGGCGCTGGCAAACAGGGCCTCGCGGACCTCCGCTTCAGCACTGACAGGGGTAAAAATGACCAGCTTGGCCCGAGCTGGTCCAGCAAAGGCTTCCATGGGCCGCCGCTTCTGCAGATTCAGCAGATCGGCAAAAATGTCGTTCAGCCCCCCCAAGGCACTGTCGAGATTGGTGTGCGCCGCGTAGATCGCCAGTTGATGGGTGGCGCAGCTGGAGATGATCTGCCCGTTGGGTGTACTGAAATCGATCTGTTTTTCGGGCCTAAGCAGGAGGGGGTGGTGGGTAATGAGCAGGTCGATCTGTTTGTCACAAGCCTCCTCGACCACCTCGGGCAAGGGGTCCAGGGCCACCATGATCCGGCCCACCGGCCATTGGCTGTCGCCCACTTGAAGGCCACAATTATCCCAATTTTCCGCCAACCCTGGTGGCGCCAGCGCCTCCATCTGCGCCATGATATCTGCTACACGAACAGTCATGGACCCCCTTTCCGTGTGGTGCGGCGGGATGAAACGAAAAAAGCGTGAGGGAAGAACTCCTCACGCCTCGATGGCAGCCTGTCAGCAAGTGCCTCGCACCTGAATCTTTTGGATAGGTGACAAGTTCAAATCCCAAGCATAGTGCTAATATTCCAAAATACTTCCAATATTTTCCGGATTGACTCTGCCACCCGCCTCGAACCCGGGCGGAAACCGCCATTTCTGGATAGACACTGAATCGCATGTCCTCCGCGGCGATGGTATACGCCAGAAAGTGGGCCCACCTGGGATCGAACCAGGGACCTACCGGTTATGAGCCGGTGGCTCTACCAACTGAGCTATAGGCCCGCATTCAAGCGGCGCACCGTTCTTCGAACTACTAACCATTTCTAAACGGCGAACTGATCTTGAACGGCGTACCGTTCGTGAACGGCGTACCGTTCTTGAACGGCGATATGCTTAGTAACGGTAGCCAATGGTTTTGTCAAGCATGGGAACAGGCGTGTTTGCGACCATGGCGAGGAAAGGCTAAATAAACTCACTTCGATCACATGAGCACCGCTCCGGGAGCATGTAAAAACCCGGAGCGGGCCTGAAATTCTTTAGGAATCGATGAAACTCTTTAGCTTGCGGCTGCGGGTTGGATGGCGCAGTTTACGCAGGGCTTTGGCCTCGATCTGACGGATGCGCTCACGGGTGACCGTGAAGTCCTGGCCCACCTCTTCGAGAGTGTGATCCGCTTTTTCACCGATGCCGAAGCGCATGCGCAGGACCTTCTCCTCCCGGGGGGTCAGCGTAGCCAGCACCTTGCGAGTCTGTTCAGCGAGGTTGAGGCTCACCGCCGCGTCGGAGGGCAACATGAACTTCTTGTCTTCTATAAAGTCGCCCAGATGACTATCCTCCTCCTCCCCGATGGGGGTTTCCAGGCTGATGGGCTCGCGGGCGATTTTGAGCACCTTGCGCACTTTGTCCAGGGGGATCTCCATCTTCTCGGCGATCTCCTCCGGACGCGGCTCGCGCCCTAGCTCCTGAACCAGGTAACGAGAGGTGCGGATAAGCTTGTTGATGGTTTCGATCATGTGCACGGGGATACGGATGGTGCGAGCCTGATCGGCGATGGCGCGGGTGATGGCCTGGCGGATCCACCAGGTGGCATAGGTACTGAACTTATATCCACGGCGGTACTCGAATTTGTCCACCGCCTTCATCAGCCCGATATTCCCCTCCTGGATCAGGTCGAGGAATTGGAGGCCGCGGTTGGTGTATTTTTTGGCGATGCTGACCACCAGTCTCAGGTTGGCCTTGATGAGCTCGCTCTTGGCTGCCTTGGCCCGGCGGCGCCCCTCGTCCACATTGGCCATGACACGCTTGAGGGCCCGGCTGTTGGCCTTGATCTGATCTTCCTTCTCGGTCACCTGGGACTGCATTTTATCCAAACGATCGTAAAGGTCGCCGATATCGTCGCTGGACAGACCATTGCCGGCCTCGAGCAGCTTGGTGAAAGCCGCCTTGGTGGCCATACTTTCCCTGAGATCGGTGAGGGTAGTGCCCGTGGTATCGGCCGTCATCGCCAGCATCTTGTGACGCCCGTCATACCAATCGATGAGATCGCGGATTTCGGTCTCCATGCGATCGATAACGCTGCCCTCCAAGCGCCAATCCTTGAGGAGTTCGAAGATCTTGTGGTTGCGACGCATGATACAGCGCCGGGTCTTGCGCAGATCCTCATCGCCCTGGGGTAGACTGGCCAGTTTCTCGCGGAACTCTTCATTCTCAGCGGCCACTTCGCTAATCTGTGCGATGGTGCTGAGAAAATTCTCCACCTGGGCGACCTCGTCCACATAGGTGTCACCTTCGTCGACGTCGCGCAGCACATGTTTGGGACGCAGGGCGCCCATCTCAATGAAGCTGCCATACTCCAAAATGGCGGCCACTCCCAAAGTGGTTTCCAGAAGGGCCTTGAGGACCTCCTGCTCACCCGCCTCGATTTTTTTGGCGATTTCCACCTCTCCCTCACGGCTGAGGAGGGTTACCAATCCCATTTCACGCAAATACATCTTGACCGGGTCAGTGACGCCGCCGTAGTCGGCCACGGTGGATGACTTGGCTTTGGCCGCCGGCTTTTTAGCCACCGGCTTCTTGGAACCAGTCTTTTTACTTTCGACGACCTCGATGCCCTGCTGTTCAAACAGCATCAGCGTATCATCAACATGCTCAGCGGCGAGCAGCTCCTCAGGCAAGGCGTCGTTGATCTCGTCATAGGTCAGCCACCCTTGCTTATTGCCTTGGGTTTCAAGCTTTTTGATCGCCTTGGAGGCCGCTTTCAATTTGGCATTGAAGATAGGCGCCGCCTTGGCTGCCTTCTTTGTCGCCGTCTTGCGAGTTGCCTTAGGCGCCGCTTTCTTCTTGCCCTTAGTGGATTGGCCTTTTGGATCAGCTTGTTTCTTTTTCGTCATAGCCTTTTTCATGCCCTCTTAAGAATGTTGCCTCGCGCCCCCGGCTTGCTGTGCACTTCCCGCCACAGGCGGCGATGGACGCTTGCCACAAAAATTAGCTTACACCCTGCGCTTTTAGCGCGGGCGTTGATCTTTACGTCTCTGTTGCTGTTCAAGCAGCAACGATTGCAGCAGTTCCATGTCTCCCGCTGCCTCCGCCGCGCGTATACGCTCCAGCAAGGTATCCTCCCGCCTCTGACAGCTCGTCCTGAACTGCTGCACAAGCCGCTCACAGCCGGCGGCATCCCACTGCTCTTCGGCCATGGACAAGGCGGCCACCAGACGTTTGAGGGCCGGGTCTTCACATCGCCCCATGACGTCCACCGCCGACACCTCGCCAACAGCCTCCTGGGCCAGGACAGTATCGCCAATCATTTTGAGATGGGGATCCTCAAAAAAATCCATCAGTCCCTCATCCCGTATGGGCCGCACCATGCGCGGAAACTGCAGCATCATGGATATGATCTGCCGCTCAATGCGTCGCCCGCCGCCAAAAGCGCTGGGCGCGTTGCCCGCATCATCAAACAGATTTCCGCCAGCTTCGGGTGGCGGCATCTGCCGTGACATTTGGGGCCTGCCTCCACCCCTGATCGCCGGCAAGCTGCGCTGCAAAGTGGTCTCATCAATGCCCAGTCGCTCGGCAACTTTCTGCACGTGGATGGCCCTCGCCAGGGCATCTTCCATGGCTGCCAGCGGACCGCTCAACTCCTTGACAATACGCATCTTGCCCTGGGTTGTCATCCCATGCTGAGCAATTGACCGCTCCATGAGGAAATCCACGGCCCCAAGGGCCTTGCCTGCGGCTTCCTGGAAACGATCCGCGCCCATCTCCATCACGAAAGAATCCGGGTCATGCCCTTCGGGCAGGACCATAATGCGCGCATCCAGGAGACCATCCTTGAACACCTGAATGCTGCGCCGGGCGGCGTTCAGTCCAGCCGCATCGCTGTCGTAGACCAGGACCACCTGCCCGCCCTCCCCCAGATAACCGCGCATCAATTGCACATGCTCGGGGGTCAGGCTGGTACCCAGGGTTGCCACGGCGTTGACGATGCCGTTGAGGTGCAGGGACAGGGCATCGAAATAGCCCTCCACAATGAACAGACGCCCGGCCTGACGGCAGGCTGTGCGAGCCTGGTCCATACCGTAGAGACTGCGGCTCTTATGATAAACCACCGTTTCAGGCCCATTGATATACTTGGGCAGCTCATCCCCCAGCACCCGTCCACCAAAAGCCAGCACCTGGCCGTTAAGATCCCTGATGGGAAAAATGACCCGGTTGCGAAAGCGATCATAGAAACCATCGCCCTTTTTTCGCGGAACAATCAGCCCCGCTTTCTCGACCATCTGTGGGCTAAAACCCTTGCGCTTCAAAAAACCAAGCAGTCGATCCCAGGCATCCAGGGCGTATCCCAGCTGGTATTGGGCGATGAACTTGCGCGTCATGCCCCGTTTCACCAGATAGGCCATGGCGTGGCCGCCAGCTTCACCGGTGATCAGGTGGTGGTGGAAAAAACGACCGGCCTGGGTGTTGATTTCCAAAAGCTGTTCGCGCTCGGACAAACGCCTTTTTTGCTCCGGCGTCAGCTTACCCGTGGGCAGGCTGATACCGCAGCGCCCGGCCAGGGCCTTGACCGCCTCGGGAAAGGTCACGCCGTCGACCTTCATCAGGAAACCGATCACATTCCCGCCGGCGCCACAGCCGAAACAATAGTACATCTGCTTGTCCGGACTCACTGAGAACGATGGCGTTTTCTCGGCATGAAACGGACAAAGACCGACAAAATTTTTGCCGGCCTTCTTCAACGCGACGCGGTCCCCCACGACCTGAACGATATCGGCCGCCGCGCGAACTTCCTGAATTTTGTCTTCGGGGATCAACGATGCCAAAGAGTGCATCCTCCACGCTCGGGAGATGGTGTTCTCGCCGCATTGGGAAGGGAGTTGATTTTGCAGCCCACACTAGGTCAGGGGAGACCTATCATAGACGTAAACACAAACCGCAAAGGTTACCCCCCGGCATCGTCTTGCACCCACTGGCCGTGGGCGGTGACCGAACTTATAGCTATGATCAAAGCAGCGCAATCCTGTTCAGATATTGAGAAATCCGAGCCTCACAAAGCCAAAGTCTAATATTTTAAGGCTCCATTTTGGTTTGTCAATAAACAAAAACGAAACAAATCCATACCGTCGCCACAGGTTAGGGTGTGGTCAGCTCTGTCGTCATCTCGTCCAAAGCGCGCGCGCCCATCTGAGTAGCGGTGAGCCAGCGCCCTTTGTCCTTAATAAAGGTTCCCAGCTTGAACAGATTTTCAGACAGCGGCTTCTGCACTTCATCGAAACTGCGCCACCACACCACGCGGCCACTGGCGACATCCATCAGTTGAAGATCAAGGGTCACCGCCGCCGGGGTATCGGCCGAATAAGTCAGCCCCAGCCGTTCACGAAAGCGATACAGGGTGCCCACCAGGATGGCATTGGCCCCCTGGCGTCGCCCCAACTCCGCCACCATACGGCGTTCGCTGAACACAGTCGCTTCTGAAATCAAACCTGCCCGTTCGCCCACACTCTGCTCCGGCGGAATGATTCGGGTCGTGGTCTTGGCCGTTAGCTGCTTCCAGAGAATCGACGTCAAGACCTGCGGGGCCTCATCAGGCACCACGCCGGTTGTGAAAACCTTGGCAGTCAGGGGGTTGCGCACCTGTTTGCCCTCACCATAGAGAGCAGCTGCATTGGCAAAGGGAACCAGGGCCACCTGCTGATATTTGGCAAGGATGGGCAGGGGCTGGCCAGAAGACGGCGCAGTGGAACAGCCTGAGGCCACAATGAGAACGAGCCCCATAAAAGCAACCACCACACGCACCATTGACCCCCTCCTTCTATTATTGGCCATCACCCAACACCACTTCTGCGGCAGCAACACAGCCTGGCGACTGTGCCTAAGACCCACCGCGGCTAAAGGCTAAAAGCTTAGGATTCGCTACAAGGTTCCCTTGGAGGAGCGTACCCCTTTGATGCGCGGATCCAATTCCACCGCCTGGGCCAGAGCCCGCCCTAGAGATTTGAAAATGGCCTCGATAGCGTGGTGTTGGTTTTCCCCGTAAGGGACTTCGATATGCAGGTTCATACCGGCCTTGTTGCTCAACGCGCGCATGAATTCCTTAATCAAGGTGACGTCGAAGCCCGGGTCCGGGAACATGCTGTCAGGGAGCAGAAAAACCAGATAGGGTCGATTGGAGAGATCAACGGCCACCCTGGCGAGGGACTCGTCCATGGGGGTCACC
>JBNKKA010000094.1:0-16495 GCA_050291585.1 Desulfobacteraceae bacterium | reverse complement strand
CGGACCTCCCAGCCGGCGGCCTTGAACAGACCCAGGGCGGTACGCAGTCCTCGCCGTATGTTGCCGCTGCCGTCGGTGGTGGGCGGCACATAGGCCTTGGTAAATACTTCCGGGGGAAGCTGGTCCTTGAGGGGATTGAGAATCGCAAGTTCCTCCGGGCTGGGCAACCCCCGGGCGGCCAACTCCGAGTTGGAGAAAAAGCTCGTGCTGCGGGTGTACTGGCCGTAAAAGAGCGTTTTATTGGTCCACTCGAAGTCAAAGGCATAGGCCAGGGCCTGGCGCACCCGCGCATCCTTGAAGATGGGGCGCCGGGTATTGAACACAAAGGCCTGCATCCCCATATTGACACCATGGGGGATCTCCTCCTTGACGAGCATGCCGGCATCGATGGCGGGTCCCACATAGGCCGTGGCCC
This sequence comes from Desulfobacteraceae bacterium, assembly GCA_050291585.1. Lineage (GTDB taxonomy): Bacteria > Desulfobacterota > Desulfobacteria > Desulfobacterales > Desulfosarcinaceae > JASJCL01. The sequence goes on along the minus strand of JBNKKA010000094.1, from coordinate 16,080 downwards.
AGGCCTTGGAGATATTCTCCTGGCGAAAATCGTATTCGCCGGCTTTGAAGGCGTGCAGGGATACGGTCGGGTCGCGGTAGTAATCGAAGATGATGGTACCGAAATTGTACTGCCCCTTGTTGACGGCGACGCCGCGGCCCCAATACTCGGGGTCGAGCCGATAGGTGATGCTACGGCCCGGCTTGACATCCACGATGCGATAGGGGCCACTGCCCACGGGAATGTCCAGGCTGGGCTGGCTGAAGTCGCGCCCCTCCCAGTAGTGTTTGGGAAGTACAGTCAACTGGCCGATAATCAGGGCCAGCTCGGGGTTGTGACCCTCCCCGAGATCGAAGCGCACCCGCCGGGTATCGAGGGCCTCGACCCGGGTCACGTCGGCCCAGTACTTACCATAGAGGGGGTCGCCCTTCTCGCGCAGGAGGTTGAAGGAGAAGACCACGTCGGCGGCCGTCACCGGTTTACCATCGTGGAAGCGGGCTTCGGGGCGCAGGTGGTAGATCACCCGACTGCGGTCCGCGGGCAGGTCGATCTTGTCGGCCAGGAGGCCGTATTGGGAGAAACTTTCATCGAGGGATTGGGAGGTCAAGGTATCATAGAGCAGGCCGAGCCCCGTTGCCGGCACCCCCTTGATGATGAAGGGGTTGAGGCTGTCGAAGGTGCCGATGGCGTTCAATCGCACGGTGCCGCCCTTTGGGGCGTCGGGATTGACATAGTCGAAGTGGCTGAAACCGGCCGGGTATTTGGGTTCTCCCGTCATGGCGAGGCCATGGACGCCCACAAGGCCCTCCTGGGCCAGAGCCGGGCAGATTAAAAAAGCGAGAAGAAAAAGCGGGATCAATCGATAAACAAGGCGTTTCAGGTCCATAGCGCCTCCTGATCTACATCTGGTTACCTGTGAAAAGATCAAAATGGTAAGCGGTTGGCGCCTAACAACAATGGTCGGACAGGAAGCTCAACCGAGTTGGAAATCATGGTTGAACGCACGCGGCGAGAGACAGTCAGACATAAGCATCTAAGACCCTTAAATAATGCATTCAGACCAAGTTTGCAAGGGATGGGCTCGACAGCTTGACAGCGCACCTTGCACAACGGTAATTTTGTTAATCACTCCCCATCGCCAGGCTTCACCTTCAAGACGTACAACCAGCAGGAGAACACACCCATGCCCCCAGCCCTCGACGCAGGCTTCACGCCGGAAAGTGAGCTGAAAGATCGCATCCGTGGTATACAGCAATATCTGCAAAGCCGCGATATAGACGCTGCCCTGATCCTGCAAAACACGGATCTCTTCTACTACGCCGGTACCATTCAGCAGGCCCATCTGTACATCCCCGCCGAGGGTGCCCCCCTCTTGATGGCCCGCAAGGACTTCGAGCGTGCCCGCCGTGAATCGGCCCTCAAGCAGGTGGTGGCCTTTGCAAGCCCCCGGCAGATCCCCGATCTCCTGAGCGACCACGGCCTGCCTTTTCCCACACGTCTGGGGATGGAGCTGGATGTGCTGCCGACCAACCTCTATTTTCAGTATCGCAAACGCTTTCAAGGGGTGGAAATCGTCGACGTGGCCCATGGCATCCGTCTGCAACGCTCGATCAAGTCCGCCTATGAGTTGAACTTGATGAGAGCCGCTGCAGATTTTGCTGATCAAGTAGCCGGCCGGGTCGTCGAAGCGTTAGCGGCTGGCGAAGGGCGCACCGAAATTGAAGTCGCCGGCCGGGTGGAGGCCTTCGCCCGCAAGCTAGGCCACCAAGGGTTTGTGCGCATGCGCCTTTGGGGCAGCGAGCTCTTTTACGGCCACCTCATGGCGGGTGCATCGGCGGCAGTGCCAAGCTACCTGGCCTCCCCCACCGGGGGCGCGGCCATCTCCCCAGCAGTGGCCCAGGGGCCCAGCTTCAACCCCATCGGTCGCAACCAGCCGGTACTGGTGGACTATGTCTTCGCCCACCAGGGCTACCTGGCCGACCACACCCGCATCTTCTGTCTTGGCGAGCTGCCCGCCGACCTGGCCAAGGCCCAGGCCGACATGGTTGCCATTCAGAACGAGATAAAAGGCGTTGCTATTCCAGGCACCTCCGCCGGCGCGGTCTACGCCAAGGCTGTCGAGTTGGCCGAAGCGGCCGGTTACGGGGATCATTTCATGGGTTGCGGATCAGCCCGCATCCGCTTCGTGGGCCATGGGCTGGGACTGGAGTTGGATGAGTACCCCTTTTTGGCCAAGGGGCAGGAGATGGTTCTGACGGAAAATATGGTGATCGCCCTGGAGCCCAAGGTAATCTTCCCCGGTCGGGGTGTGGTGGGGATCGAGAACACACATGTGGTCACGGCTGAGGGGCTGGAACCCCTGACCCGTTATCCGGATGGGGTTACCTGTATCTGAGATGGTGGGTGGGTCACATCACAAACGGTTCTTATTTACTCGGAAATAGTGGATCTCAACCGAGTTCAAGGCGGGTGAGAGACACTATTTCTGCACGACAAAAAGGGGAACAGGCTTTGGCCTGCTCCCCTTGCTTTTTGGCGAAAGGATGGAACCATACGGATGGCGCCGTAACCGACACCAACCTGATTCTAACGCTTGGAGAACTGGAAGCGCGCGCGGGCACCGCGCTGACCGTACTTCTTGCGCTCTTTGACACGTGGATCGCGTTTTACGAAGCCCGCTTTCTTGAGCGAGGGGCGCAGTTCGGGGTCGAAGGCCATCAGCGCTTTGGTGATCCCATGGCGGATGGCACCGGCCTGGCCGGAGATGCCGCCACCCACGACGCGGACGCGGATGTCGAACTTATCCAAGGTATTGGTCAGAACCAGGGGCTGGCGCAGAATGGTTTTGGCCGTGGGGACTTTGAAAAAATCGTCCAGGGGGCGATTGTTGATGGTGATCTCCCCGCTGCCGGGTTTGAGCCAGGTCCGGGCAATAGCGGTTTTGCGTTTACCAGTCGCATAAAATACGTTTTCTTGTGTCATTCCGTCACCAAGTCAGGGGTTTAAGCTGTGATGGCGGTCCGTGCGGACGGCAAGTCCATGGGGACCGATGTCAGTCTTTGTGCCGATTAGAGCTCCAGGATTTCGGGCTGCTGGGCCTCATGGGGATGCTGGTCGCCGGCATAGACCTTGAGCTTTTTGAACATCTGCCGGCCGAGGCGGTTTTTGGGCAGCATCCCTTTGACGGCGAAACGCACGATATCCTCGGGGCGTTTCTCGAGCAGTTTCTGGGCGTTAATCTCTTTGAGCCCCCCCACATAACCACTGTGGCGATAGTAGATCTTCTGGTCCCATTTACGGCCGGTCATCACAATCTTGTCGGCGTTGATGACCACAATGGAATCCCCCATGTCCACATGCGGGGTGTAGAGCGGGTTGTGTTTGCCTTTGAGGCGGGCGGCGATCTCAGAGGCCAGACGACCCAAGACCTTGCCCTCGGCATTGACCACATACCACCGGTCCGGATTGTCAGAGCTCTTCGCGCTGTACGTGTATTTCTTCACCGTATCTTCTCCTAAAGCGAAAAATAGAATCAGGGTGTAATAGGGCAAAACACCACTGCTGTCAAGCAATAAAAAATACGCTACCCGGCCCGCAGATGGCGACGCAAAAGATGGATAAAGGCCGCCCGGGGATGGGAGCAAAGTTCAACGTGTGTGCAAACATATCTTTATACGGACTATCGCGACCGAGGACAAGGGAAAAATAGAAATTTCTATACCGCTCTCACGCTTGGGCGCCGGCCCTTTCCACAGGAAGGGTTTACGGCGCCAACGGAGCCGCTCGCCACGACCTGGCAGGGCCCTTCCCACAGGAAAGGCCTACGGCGCCAAAGGAGCCGCTTGCCACGACCTGGCAGGGCCCTTCCCACAGGAAAGGCCTACGGCTCCAACGGAGCCGCCACCATAGCAGCCCCCACAGATTCAGCAGCCTCCCGGTCAAAAAGCAGCTCGACAAGTTTGAGAGCAAACTCCAGGGCCGTGCCGGCCCCCTGGCTGGTGACGCAACGTCCCGCCACCAGGACGCGCTGATGGGCCTGGCCGGCATCGGGGAGTTGTCCAGTGAAAGCTGGATGGCAAGTGGCCTTTTCCGGCTCCAGGAGACCGTGGTGGGCCAGAACCACCGCCGGTGCTGCGCAGATGGCCCCGTACCAGCGTCCATCTGACCGTTGGCGGGTCAGCAGATCGGTCAGGACGACCGAGTCACGCAGGTGCTCCGCCCCCGGGATCCCGCCGGGCAGGACAATCAGATCGAAGGCCTCATCCCGACAGGCATCGATCTGGATATCGGCGACGATCTTCACGCCCCGCGAGGCGGTCACTGTCAGCGGACCTACTGAGGCCACGGTCACCTGGGCCCCTGCCCGCCGCAGGACGTCGATGATCACAACGGCTTCCATCTCTTCGGTGCCGTCGGCAATGGGCACCAGTACGCGCTGGGTCATAAGATATTAGCCTCCTTTTTCGGTGGCGGTGGGCAACCATTGCGTGGGCAACGGATGCGATGGTCGAAGCATTAATATAAGGTGGCTAACAATTCAACGCTAAGGTGCACAGCGAAAATATCGTTCTCAAATATCATTTTATTTCGAAATTATATTCTTGACAAATTCATTATTAGAGAATTATATTCTTAAAACGAAAGGGGAACCGGAATGATCGATGACATCAGCCTCCAGATTCTAAAAATATTACAGGAGAAGGCCCGCATCCCCAATGTTGAGGTGGCCCGCCAGGTGGGCATGGCCCCTTCGGCAGTGCTGGAGCGTATCCGCAAGTTGGAGAAAAACGGCTACATCGACGGCTACGAGGTGCGCCTCAACCCCAAGCGCCTCAAGCGCGACCTGATCGCCTTTATCACCGCCCATTGCCGCAGACCCGGTGACGCCGCCGAGATCGGAAAATTCCTCAGCAGCCTCAACGCCGTCCAGGAGGTCCATCACGTGGCCGGCGGCGATGGCCTCCTGATCAAGGTGCGCGTGCGCGATACCGAGGAGCTGGGACGCCTGATTCGTGAGGAGCTGGCCGCCGACGAACGCATCGCAGACACGGAAACCACGGTGGTCATGTCCACCTTTAAGGAGACGGCCCTGATCCCCCTTGACGATATTGATTTGAACGGTCGATAGCCCATCTGCGCGATGGCGGCCGCGCCAAAACACCATATAAATTATTAGGAGCACCCATCAGATGATACGTATCAACGAGCACTACCTCAAACTGCAATCCTCATACCTCTTTGCCGAGATCGCCCGGCGCGTCAACACCTTCCAGAGCGAACACCCCCAACGCGAACTGATCAAACTGGGCATTGGCGACGTCACCCATGGCCTGCCCGCAGCCTGTATCCAGGCCCTCCACGCCGCCGTGGACGAAATGGCCGTGGACGGCAGTTTCCGCGGCTACGGACCCGAGCAAGGCTACGATTTTCTGCGCACGGCCATCGCCAAGAACGACTTTCAGGCCCGCGGGGCCCAGATCGAGGCCGACGAGGTTTTCGTCTCCGACGGGGCCAAGTGCGACAGCGGTAATATCCAGGAGATCTTCGCCACCGATGTCACCGTCGCCATCCCCGATCCGGTCTACCCGGTCTATGTGGACACCAACGTCATGGCCGGCCGCAGCGGCGGAGCCGTCGATGGGCGCTACGAGGGGTTTGTCTATCTGGAGGGCCGCAGGGACAACAGCTTCATCCCCGGTCTGCCCGACACCCCGGTGGATCTCATCTACCTGTGCTACCCCAACAATCCCACCGGGGCCACCATCTCCAAGGCCCAGCTCAAGGCGTGGGTGGACTACGCCAAAGCGAACCAAGCCCTCATCCTCTTTGACGCCGCCTACGAGGCCTTTATCCGCGACGACAGCCTGCCTCACTCCATTTACGAGGTGCCCGGGGCTGACGAAGTTGCCATCGAGTTCCGCAGCTTCAGCAAAACCGCCGGATTCACCGGCACCCGCTGCGCCTACACGGTGGTGCCCAAGGCGTGCCGGGCCTTTGACAAAGGCGGCAATGTACACCAGCTCCACAGCCTCTGGAACCGGCGTCACACTACCAAATTCAACAGCGTCTCCTACCCCGTCCAGCGAGCGGCCGAAGCGGTATACAGCCCGGCCGGCCAGGCCCAGACCAAGGCCCTCATCGACGCCTATCTGGCCAATGCCAAGCTGATCCGCGAAAAGATGACGGCCCTGGGGTTCAGTTGCATCGGCGGGGAAAACTCACCCTATATCTGGGTGGATGGCAAGATCGATTCATGGGCTTTTTTCGACCGCCTCTTGAACGACGCAGGGGTGGTCGTTACCCCCGGCGCCGGGTTCGGCCGCTGCGGCGAAGGTTATATCCGCATCAGCGCCTTCAACAGCCTGGAAAATGTCACCGCCGCCATGGCCAATATCGAAGCGGCCTTAAAGGAGTAGTCCCATGCCCATGTCAGCCGATTTCGAGCAGCGCCTCTACCCACTATTACCGCAGATTGCGGCCCACTACGGCACCCCCTTCCACATCTACGATGAGGCGGGGATCCGTGCCACCGGCCGCCAGCTCATCGAGGGTTTCGCCCAATTGGACGGTTTCCAGGAGTTCTTCGCCGTGAAGGCTCTGCCCAATCCGCAGATCCTCAAGCTCATGAGCGATATGGGTTTCGGTTTCGATTGCAGTTCCATCGCCGAGCTGACCCTCTGCCGCCGGATCGGCGCGCGTCCCGAGCAGCTCATGTTCACCTCCAACAACACCAGCGCGGAAGCGTTCGAGGTAGCCTTCGAAGCAGGGGGCTGCATCCTCAACCTGGACGACATCAGCCTCCTGGCCAAGGTACCTATACTGCCGGAGCTGATCTGCTTCCGCTACAATCCCGGCCCACGCCGCAGCGGCAACGACATCATCGGCAACCCGGTGGAGGCCAAGTACGGCGTGGCCAGCGATCAGCTCGAAGAGGCCTACCGCAGGGCCCGCGACAAGGGGGTCAAGCGCTTCGGCCTGCACACCATGCTGGCCTCCAACGAGCTCAACTATACCTATATGGTGGCCACCGCCGAGATGCTGCTGGGGGAGGTCGAGCGCTTGTCGGCCCTCCTGGGGATTCGTTTCGAATTTATCAATATCGGCGGTGGTTTAGGAATTCCCTACCAGCCGGATGCCGAGCCCCTCAACTTTACCGCCATGGCGGCTGAAATCACCTCTCATTTCCAGGCCTTCAAAGGGCGCAACGGCTACATGCCCCAGCTCTACATGGAAAGCGGCCGCTATATGACGGGTCCCCATGGGACCCTAGTCACTACGGCCATCAACCGCAAAGAGATCTACCGCACCTATGTGGGCGTGGATGCCAGCATGAGCGCCCTTATGCGGCCCGGTATGTATGGCGCCTACCACCACATCACCGTGGTGGGCAAACCGGCCGGCATCGATGCAGAGATCGTCGATGTGACCGGCTCCCTGTGTGAAAACAACGACAAGTTCGCCATCCAGCGGCAGCTGCCCCCCATCCGCGAGGGAGATCTGCTCTGTATCCATGACACCGGGGCCCACGGTCACGCCATGGGCTTCAATTACAACGGCAAGTTGCGTCCCAAAGAGCTGCTTCTCAAGGCGGATGGCGGCGTGGCCCTGATCCGGCGGGCCGAAACCCTGGCGGATCACTTCGCCACTTTAGAATACGAAACCGATGACATCCTTCCTCAAAAAGGTGAGCTGGAGTCCGAATGGCGCAACTGAGACTGTCCATGTAAAACGCCTCTGCGCCCCTGTTCCTGGCCCCTCGAGTGTCACGAGCAGGGGCGCTCCCCATCTTGAAGGCACACATCTCAGAGATCCGTCGCAGACACCCGCCCAAGAATATGCTATCCTAAATAAAGTTTGCTCAAGGTAGACCGATATTGAGTTTGCACAGCATTCACGACTCAATAGGCTCTGCCTGACCACCCGACACCACCACAACCAGTGATCCTCGACATCGTTTCCCGATCTCCGGGCCCAGGCTAGCCCGTCGATTCTCGCACCTTGGCGATCATCGATTTTAGGCGACAAGACCCCGCGCACAACAACATAGCTTTTTACCCCCGGGCACCATCTGGAGGCATTGTAAATGGACGATTTTCTACACAATCTACGCAGTGGTAACCTGCGCAAATCCAACACCGGCAACCGGCGGCCATACGGAGATCAACACGGCAAACACCCCAATCGACGGGTGATCGATCGTCGGCAGAAAGACGGCGACCAGCGCCTGACGACGGAATCTCTGGAGACCATCAAAGAGGTGCTCCAGCAGCTCACCGCCGCCCAGCAGCAATTGGCCACGGCCCAGGAACAACGGGCTGTCGCCGAGGCCCGTACCGCGGCCGCCCTGGAGAGCATCGCCGCCAGCCTGGAAGCCAAAACCGGTGTCACTACCCAGGCGCCTGAAAAAATACCCGTGAAGGCGCCTGCCCCCCCTGCAACGGCTTCGGATGCGGATACGATGGCACTCAGCCTGGAGGAAAAAATAAGCGCCCTGCGCGCCCAGAAGCTCAGCTATGCCCGCATCGGTGATCAATTGAACCAGGAGGGCGTCCCCACCCCCTCGGGACGCGGCCAGTGGCGCGGAGCAACGGTCCAGCGCGTATTTCAGCGCCACAGCCAAGAATAGGGCCCCGCACCATATCAGGATCAACCCACCACCTTTACGACCGATGCCAGATGACGCAACGGCAAAGGCTTCTGCGCCGTTTGACCCGCCCCCAGGCCTGCTTGTTTTGCGATTTCAATAAAATGCGGTATAATTAGTGCTGTAATGGGTGATACCAAGGCAACCATACGCCGGGTCAATTGTCGCCGGTGCCGTCACTATTTCGTGACCTGGGACGGTCGCACCCCCCATGGCTGCAGGGCCCTGCAGTTCAAAAGCCGTCCCCTGCCCGCTCAGGTGGTTCAGCGCACCTCCGGACAGCCCTGCCTCAAGTTCTCCCCCAAGCCCCCGCCAGCCTGCCAAAAGGCATAAGGCCCGATATGGATCGGGCCCGCCATGGCGGGCACCAGAATCCAAGGAGATATTTTATGCGTGTCCATATTCAGCTCAAATTGTTTGCCAATCTCAGGGAATATGGCCCGGACGAGACCGACCGCCTGGCCATCGAGTCGGGCCAGTCCATCCGCGAGGTCCTGACGGACATTGGTCTTCCCGCCGAAAAAGCGAAATTGATCTTCATCAACGGCACCAAGGGAGATCTGGACACGGTGCTCAAGGGCGGCGAACGGGTGGGCCTCTTTCCACCGGTGGCCGGAGGATAGCGTATGAGGGATAAGTTAACGGAACGCATTGCGGCGATCAGCGTAGCGACCACCCAACCCGATGGCCAGCAGATCCGCGCCATCGAAGTGGCCGCCGTGGCCCGTCTGGCCGAGGAACTGCAGGTGCACCGGCGGACCGTTGAGATTGCGGCCCTCCAAGGAGGCATCCTGCCCCTGCGCTACGCCCGCAACCTCAATGCCTACAGCCTGGAAGACCAGCTCAACCTGCTCGAGGCCCATGTGGCCGTGATCGGTCTGGGTGGCCTGGGGGGGGCGGTGAGCATAGCCCTCGCCCGGGTGGGCATCGGCCGCCTGACCCTTGTGGATGGGGACCATTTCTGCGACCACAACCTCAACCGCCAGGCGCTGTGCACCGAGGCCGACCTGGGGATTTCCAAGGCAGCAGTTGCCGCCAGACAGATAGAGGCCATCAACGGAGCCACCGTGGTGACGGCCCATGACCGGTTTATCAATGGTGAGAATGCCCAAAACCTGATCGGCGAGGCCCAAGTGGTGGTGGACTGCCTGGACAATATCCCCGGGCGCTTTATCCTGCAGGCGGCGGCCAAGGCCCGTGACATCCCCCTGGTATCGGCCGCCGTGGGGGGCGAAGCCGGTCACCTCACGGTGATCCTCCCGGGAGACCTGGGCTTGGAGCAGATCTACGGCCCGGCCCAAGCCCGCACCACCGATAAAGGCGCCGAAACCACCCTGGGATGCCTACCCCATATCGTCACCGTCATGGCCAACCTCGAGGTGGCCGAGGCCCTGAAGCTACTCCTCGGCCGAGGTTCCTCCCTGGGCGGCCGCATGCTGCTGGTGGACCTGGCCAATGGGCTGTTTGAAACGGTCGACCTGAACACCTGAGATCGCGTCACAAGCTAACGCTTGAATTCATAGGGGCCCGTTGCTATTAAGTGGCCATTATTTGTGGCCTCTCGTCGACCAAAGAGCGACCCGGAGCCCCCAATTTACGAATGGAGTTCTCATGTACATCATCACCGGCGGTGCCGGATTTATCGGCAGCGCCTGCCTGTGGCGACTGAACCAGGCGGGCGTGGATAAGGTTCTCGTGGTGGACAATCTGGCCGAAACTGACAAATGGAAGAACCTGGTCAATCGTCGCTACACGGACTATCTACACAAGAGTCAATTCATCGAACGCCTCGAAGGCGGCGCCTTGGGCGCCATCGAGGCCATCATCCACATGGGGGCCTGCTCCGCCACCACCCAGACCGACGCCGACTACCTCATGGAGAACAACCTGCATTACTCCCAGCGGCTGGCCAGGTATTGCCTGGACCACCGGATTCGCTTTATCAACGCCTCCAGCGCGGCCACCTACGGGAACGGCGACCAGGGATTCAAGGATGATCCGATCACCCAGGAGCGCTTGCAGCCCCTCAACATGTACGGCTACTCCAAACATCTCTTCGACCTGTGGGCCCGGCGCGAGAACCACCTCGACCGGCTGGCCTCGCTGAAATTTTTCAACGTCTTTGGCCCCAATGAGTACCACAAAGGCGACATGTGCAGCGTGATCTTCAAGGCCTTTCACCAGGTGCAGGCCGAAGGCGTCATCCGCCTCTTCAAGTCTTACCGCGAGGCCTATGCGGACGGCGGCCAGCAGCGTGATTTCATCTACGTCAAGGATTGTGTCGAGGTGATTTGGTGGCTCCTCGAACATCCCCAGACCAACGGCATCTTCAACCTGGGTACGGGCCAGGCACGCACTTGGAACGATCTGGCGGCGGCGGTCTTCAAGGCCATGGGGATTGCCAAGCAGGTGGACTACATCGATATGCCGGCCCACCTGCGCGACCACTACCAGTACTTTACCTGTGCCGAGATCGACACCCTGCGGGCCGCGGGGTATGAGCGGCCTTTTAGCAGCCTGGAAGATGGGGTGGCCGACTACGTCACCCACTATCTGCGGCAAGATGATCCATACCTATAAGCCGGCGGCGAGGAGATGAAGGCATTCACCCTGGCCGAAACCCTGTTGGGAGTTCCCTTGTGACCGCATTGTCTCTACCCTCATTCACCGATGCCAGCGTGCTGGTCGTCGGCGACATCGTCCTGGACCGCTACTTCTGGGGCGAGGTGGCCCGCATCTCCCCCGAGGCCCCGGTTCCCGTCGTCCGGGTCACCCAAAAAACCCAAACCCTGGGAAGTGCCGGCAACGTGGCTCTCAACCTGGCGGGCCTGGGCGCCCGGGTCATTCTCGTGGGCGTTCGTGGGACCGATTCCCAGGGCGACTATCTCGAAACCCTGCTGGCGCAGCACAACATCTCCCACGAATTGGTCAAATCACCCCACCTGCCCACCACCACCAAAACCCGCATCCTGGGCCAGGGGCAGCAACTCCTGCGAATTGATGAGGAAACACCTGCGGTGCTGGATGAGACGACAGCGGCTGCTATTAAAACCCAAATCGAGCAGGCCCTGCCCCAGGTCGGCGCTGTCATCCTATCCGACTACGGCAAGGGGGTTTTTCTGGGGGATTTGGCCGCCTGGGTGATTGCGGCCTGCCGCCCCAGGCAGTTGCCCGTCTTTGTCGATCCCAAGGGATCGAACTGGGACCGCTATCGGGGGGCCACCTGCATCACTCCCAACACGGCCGAATTCCAGGCCGTGGCCTGGTTTGAAGCCACTGACGAAGGGCAACTGGCGTCCCAGGCCGAGATGGTGCGACAACGCTGCGAATTGGATTGGTTGCTGGTCACCCGTGGGGCCCAGGGCCTTAGCCTGCTGGGTGACACGTCGACCCAGCCCCCCCTGCACATCCGCTCCCGGGCCCAGGAAGTTTTCGACGTATCCGGCGCCGGGGACACCGTCATCGCCACGCTGGCGGCCAGCGTGGCGGCCGGCGTGGATATGCCCCAGGCGGCGGAGGTGGCCAACGCAGCGGCAGGCGTCGTGGTGGCTAAAATCGGCACCCAGGCGATCCAGGCTGGTGAGTTGGCAAACGCCCTGCGCATGGAGGACAAAGCCACGGCCACCAAAATCGTGGAACCCCAGGCCGCCGCCGCCACACGGCAGCGCTGGCGGGCCGAGGGCCGCCGGGTGGTCTTCACCAACGGCTGCTTCGACATCCTCCACGTGGGGCACCTGCAATTGCTCAACGCCGCCGCCGAACTGGGTGATCGCCTCATCGTGGGGGTCAACAGCGACGCCTCGGTGCGCCGACTCAAAGGGGAGAGCCGACCGGTGACACCCGAGGAGCAGCGCATGACGCTCCTGGCCGGCCTGGCCTGCGTGGACCAGGTGGTGATGTTTACGGACGACACCCCTCTGGAATTGATCAAACAGCTGACACCCGATCTCCTCGTAAAGGGCGGCGATTACACCCCGGACACGGTGGTGGGGCGTGACGAAGTGGAGGCCGCCGGCGGCCGGGTGGCCATCCTGCCCCTGGTACCGGACCTCAGCACCACCAAGGTCATCCAACGCATCGCCCCGGACAACCAGACCCAGAAACCCGCATCTTAGCCGGCGGCACAGGACCCGACCCTTGCGCATCCTCGTCATCCGATTCAGCTCCTTAGGGGACGTGATCCTCACCACGCCGGTAGTGGCCGCCTTGCGCGAACGCTATCCCCGGGCCCACATCGCCTATCTCGTCATGGACGCCTGCGCCGACGCCATCGAGGGCGATCCCCACATCGACGATGTGATTCGTTTCGATAAAAACCAGTATCGCGGCCTGTCTGGCCTGAGGGCCTTCACCCGCCGCCTCGAGCGCTTTGACCTCATCATCGACCTGCACGCCAAGCTGCGCTCGCGCATCATCTCCGGCCTGATGCCCGGCCGTGTGTTGCGCTACCATAAACGCGCTTGGTGGAAGGCCCTCGGCGTCCACCTGGGCCTCATCCGCTACCGGGCCGACGCCCCCATTGTGACCACCTATTTCAACGCCCTCGCCCCCCTGGATATCCCCGTGGGGCCGGAAGCCTTAAACTTCTCCTTCAGCAAAGCCGACAGTGGGCGGGTGGCCGCCCATGCCGGCGCCGTGGTCCTGGCCATCGGTGCCGCCAACGCTACTAAAAAGTGGCCGGCAGAACATTTTGCGCGCTTGGGGAAGTTGCTGGAGGATCCCGTCGTCGTCGTCGGTGGCAGCGCCGACAGGGCAGACGGCGAAATCATTTGCAGACGCATCGGCAGCCGCTGCACCAACCTGGCCGGCGCCCTGAGTCTCAAGGAGAGCGGCGCCCTTCTAGCAGCGGCTGGGTATTGTGTCTGCAACGATTCGGTTAGTTTCCACATGGCCCGCGCCGTGGGCACGCGCACCTTCGTCATCTTCGGCCCCACCGATCCCGGTATGTTTACCTACAACGAGCGCGCCGTGCTCATCTACCGGGACGAAGTCTGCGCCCCCTGCTCCCTCCACGGAGACCGCCAGTGCCCCAAAGGCCACTTTGACTGTATGCGCAAGTTGGCGCCCGAAGCGGTCCTGGAACAAATCACAAACCACCATTCACCGATGCAAACGGTGGCCCATCCATGAGAGAAAAACGGATCTGCTTTTTCAACACCAACATGGCCTGGGGAGGTGGAGAAAAATGGCACCTGCATGCCGCCAAAGCCTTCGCAGAGGCCGGCTATCGTGTGTTTGCCGGCGTCAACCGCAACAGCGAACTCGCAAGGCGACTCGACCCAGCCTTTGTAGCAGCGACCCTCACTCTGTCGGTGTCCAATCTCAGCTTTCTAAACCCGTTTAAGCTCCTCGCCATCATACGCTTTCTGCGCCACCATCGGATCGAGACCATCGTCCTCAACCTGCCCATCGACCTCAAACTGGCGGGCATGGCCGCCAAGTGGGCGCGACTGCGGCGGATCGTATTCAGGCGCGGCATGGCGGTTCCAGTGCGTGATACCCTTCTCAACCGTTACCTCTACCGGCAGGTCGTCACCCATGTGATCGCCAATTCCCATGAGATCAAACGCACCATCCTAGCCAATAATGAAACCCTCTGCCCAAAGCATAAATTACATGTGATATACAACGGAGTCGATTTAGACGCGTTTCCCGGTGGCAGACACCCGACCCGCAACCCGATACCCGTCTTAGGGAATGCCGGCCGAATGGTCGCCCAGAAGGGGCAGAGCTACCTGCTGAAAATGGCGGCCGAGTTAGATCGTAGAGGGGTGGCCTTCAAGCTGGTGATCGGCGGCAAGGGGGGGCTTGAAACGGCGCTTAAGCAAGAGGCCCTTGCCCTGGGAATCGCCCACAAGACCGAGTTCTGTGGTTTTATCGAGGATATGGCCGCCTTCTTCAAATCCATCGATATCTATGTGCTGACCTCCCTGCATGAGGGAACGGCCAATACGGCCATCGAGGCCATGGCTTGGGGTAAACCCATGGTGGGCTTTGACATCAGCAGTACCCCTGAATTGATTGTCCATAATGAGACCGGCTACCTGGCTCCATTGGCAGATATTAAAAAACTGGTCGATCATGTGGAAACCTTGTGTAAAGATGAGGCCCTACGAATGCACTTGGGTGCCAATGCGCGCACGGTTGTGGAAGAAAAATTTGATGCCAAGCGCAATTTGCGACGCCTCATGGACCTCATGAAAAACCACAGCTAAGGAGGATCTTTTTGCGGGCAAAGGCCATCAAACCCGCTGCCGGGTTCCCCTTGCAGCTTCTCTTTCTGACCCAGAGCGGGGCCGCCCTGCCGAGTGTCCGCTTTCGTGTGCTGCCCTACCTCAAGCGAGGAGAGGCCCGCGGCCTGGCGACGGCCTGGGAGCGGATTCCCAAGAGCATATTCACAAGGATCACCCGCTTCGCACGATTACGGCGTGCGGAGATCATCGTGGTCCAAAAGAAACTAATGCCGCCCCTCTATCTTCATCTGCTCAAACGGCGCTGTCGACACCTGTACTACGATTTTGACGACGCAGTGTGGACCCATCACCCCGGTGATAGCGGCAAAGCGACCCAGGCAGGTCGCCTGCGCAAGGCGCAACTGCGCTTCACCGCCACCTGCCGGTGGGCCGACGGCATTATCGCCGGTAACAGCTACCTGGGCGCCAAGGCCAGGGTCCACAATCCCCAGGTGACGGTGCTGCCAACCCCCATCGACACCGACATTTACCTCCCCGGCGGCAAGCAGCGACCGGATGAACAGCGGCTGCGGGTGGGTTGGATGGGAACCGCGGGCAATCAGCATTTCCTTCCCCCGGTGTTGACCACCCTCAACACCATTGCAGAAAAGATAGAACTCCGCGTCATCTCCAACGAGAATCGGCTGGCCGCAGCCATGCCAGGCATGCTATTTGAGCCCTGGTCGGCGGAGAACGAGGTCGCTCAATTACAAGATTTCGACATCGGCCTGATGCCCCTCAGCGATGACGAATACACGCGCGGCAAATGCGGCTTCAAGCTCCTCCAGTATATGGCCTGCGGGGTGGTGCCGATCGCATCGGCAGTGGGGTTTAACACCGAGATCATCGACCATGGGGTGGACGGCTTCCTGGTTCAGGATGCGGCCGATTGGGGGCGTCATATATCCCGGATAGAGAAAGATCCCCAGATGCGCCGGCAGATGGCAGCAAAAGCGCGCGCCAAGGTCGAGGCGAAGTTTAGTTTGACAGAGAGTGCCCGTCGCTTGTGGCGGCTCTTTAGCTTGTGATTCGTAGGCATCAATTGGGCCATACGCGGCTACCCACTATTCATGCGGCCGCCCATCATACAGACACCGGGCGGCAATTGCAGCAATGAATTCCATGACGACAACAGCGATCCATAATAAGCATCGGGTCCTTATCCTCATCAATGTGCGCTGGTGGAACGCCACGGCTTTCTACGCCATCAACATCGCCCGCCTC
>JBNKKA010000093.1:0-16546 GCA_050291585.1 Desulfobacteraceae bacterium | reverse complement strand
GCAGTGGGAAAAGATCGATTTCCGCTTCTGGGGGCCGGCCTTCAAAGTGCGCCCCCAGTTTTACCTGCGCCTGGCCACCAGCGTGACTCTCAACCAACCCATCGACAAGCTGATCCCCCAGCTGCCGCCGGCCGCCAATGCCACTCACCCGGTCAACCTGCCTCTAAGAGAGGCTATTGAGACCCTCAAGCTCAACATCGCCAGTTTCCTGACCCCCCGGGAGCGGGTCACCGAACTGCTCCAACAGATCGATATCCAGCCGCGCAAGTTCCTGCTCGTCTACCTGCCCTTTGAGGAGCGCCACCACGAGTACGTACACACCGGCATGAATTTAGCCATTCATAAAAATCAATTACAGCTCGCCCACAATCTATGATGCTCAGCTCATGACGTTCACTAGGCAGGGTTAGGGATACCTTCGGATACCCGCTGATAGATACCCGTGGTTTCCAGGCGGCTTCGTTTCATGCCCGCGAAATATTTGCTTTTTCCAATATCCTGTGATTTACTGGTCTCGTTCAAATGGTGTTTGACGCCACCGACGCGCGGACTGCAAGGCCTACGTGTCAAGGCCTACGCGTCAAGGCCTACGCGTCTGGTTCCGGTGCAAGTTGCAGGCTGTGGGCTCACCGCCGGTATCCATCGCCACAGAAAGTGGGATGGCCCTCAAACCATGGCAGCAACCTGTTCAAGGGTCCTGCCAGCTATAGCAGCCCTGTCGTATATATTCGCAGCTCTGTTTTCTCAGCGGGTAGTGCATAATCTACGGATCTGGTGCAACCGGTAAACTTCTCCACCCTACCTCGAGTCCTCGACCACATCCGCCGCGGCCCATATTTTTGAGCCCGCCCGCTGCACGGCTGGAAATCTCATCCGCATTGTGGTTCGCCTGTCGGCGCCTCAAGCGGACCTTGGTTTTCTTCTCTGCAATCGATACAAGATTAGGGGAAACCCACGTCAATCATCATTCGCCATATCGGACCCCCCGTCGGAAGGAGCTTGCATGGACGAACCCACTACCCAACAATTTGTGCGCAGAGCCTTTGTTAAAAAGATCCTGCGGCGAATTATCGCCCTGACGACCATAGCGGGCCTGATCTACGGACTGGCGGCGGTGGTCTATGCTACAAAAACCATCTTCAAGGTCAAGATGAACTACGCCGTGGTGCTCGAACGCCTGGGCGGTCACCGTGAAGCGGTCACCGATGTGGGCTGGCACGCCCGCCTGCCCTACTTCACGCGCATCGAGCAGGAAGTGCCCTTGATGAATCAGACCCTTTTTCTGGGCGGAGATATGGCCCCCATGCGCATCATCTCCAGGGGTAACGTGGCCCTGTGGACATCCTCGGCCCTCACCTACCGCATCCGCAACCTGGATACCTGGGCCATCGAGAATCTCCGCCCCCTGGAACTGCTACAGGGGGACTATGACGGCATCGTCAAAGACAACCTCCAGGCCCAAAAGGTGGACCAGCTGATCAGCGACCGGGAACAGATCAAGGAAACGATTTTCACGGCCCTCAAGTCCCGGCCCATCAACGAGGGCGGACCTACCCTGGAAGAGAAGTACGGCATCGAAATCGTAAGCTTCGTCCTCAAGGAGACGCGCTTCGGGGACAAATTGGTGGAAGCAACAGAAGAGAAAAAACGCCGCGAACTGATTGCCGAAGCAGAAAACTACGCCGCCGATCAGGAGGCCAGCCGAATCCGCAAGCTCTATGCGGCCTACCTGCAGGGCATCCAGTCTCTGCAGGCATCGGTGGGTGGATCCGATGGCGCCACCAACCAGGCCCTGCTGCAGTTTCTCACCCAGCAGAAGTGGGCCACCGCTTATGAGAAGGATCAGGGCGGCCAGCACACCATCGTGATTCAGAATACCCAAGGCAGCCCCGCATTGA
Organism: Desulfobacteraceae bacterium; assembly: GCA_050291585.1. GTDB lineage: Bacteria > Desulfobacterota > Desulfobacteria > Desulfobacterales > Desulfosarcinaceae > JASJCL01. The sequence continues at coordinate 14,648 of JBNKKA010000093.1, read as the reverse complement.
CGCTGCCCCCGCGAACGCAGGCGCCGGTGGTGCCCGAGGAGGAGTAATATGCCCCGCCGCAAAACAAAAGAGATCAGCTACGTGCGCCTGCATGAAAAACGGATTCTCGAGATCCAGGAGCTGGTAGCCTCCTGGCCTTACGAAACCAAGGCCTTCATGCGTGCGCGCCTCAACCAGTACAGACCAAAATCGGACATGCTCAACACCTTCCTGGACACTTTTCTGGCACTCTTTATTGACGCACCCGAAAAGCACTTCCGCGTCCTCAAGGATCCCAACATCCTCACCGACTGGCAGCGCCGCTTCGAGTTATCCGGCCAGACCAACCCCCAGGAAGCCTGGAACAAGATCCTCGAGAAAGAGGTCTCCGCCAAGGACTACCGGTACCTGCTCTACCTCCTCGACCAGGACCTCACCGATGTGCATGTGCCCGTGGAGTTGGAGGAACTTTTCAGCAAAATCTACCGCGCCCACCTGCGCAAGGAGTATGTCTCCGACGTGAGCGTGCCCAAGGCCCCCCTCCTGCTCTTCGTGGGTCCCAGCGGCAGCGGCAAAACTTCCACGGTGAGCCACACCATCGAAAAGGTGATCTTCGTCAACCAGGTGATCCCCGAGGTGGACCTGCAGCAGAAGAAAGAAGCCCTCCTGGCCGGCGAACCCTTCTGGAAGAGTCTCGAGGAGATCGACCCCACCCTGGCCATGGAGATCAGCCGGCGCAAGCGCATCCGCTTCTACAAAACCCTCACGCGCATCCCCCTGGTCCGTTGGCTGCTGAAAAAGCCCATCAGCCGCGGCCTCAGCGAGTTGGAAGAACAGAGCCTCATGGTGGACTTCGCCATGGTGACCCCCAACGATTATCAAACCGCCCTAGCGGGTGAGCCGGGCAATTACTTTAAAAAAGCCCTCGGCGATCCGCGTAAGCCCACCATCCGCCACGTGGAGGAGGCCCACAGCGCCTTCGGCAAGGCCACGGGGCGCGAGAGCGGCGCCGAACGCCAGCAGCGCACCCTGGTGGACACCTCCAACATCGTCATCGACGAGATCATCAGCGGCCGCCGCGACTGCCTCCTCATCGCCACCACGGACCAGCCCGAGCGCTTTGACCAGGCCATCTATCGCCGCTTTGTAGAGAAGGGCAAGATCATCAACATCTCCGACTTCTGGCAAAATTCCCAGAACCTGCGCGAGGTGGTCCGCCTGGAGCTGCAGCGCAACGACATCGCCTGTATAGCCACAAATGCAAAGGGATTGCGGCGCAACCAGTGCCTGCTAACCGAGGTCGAGTTGGACCGCACCGTGGAGATGCTCTACGACATTTTCAAGGAGCGCACCCTCAAGATCATCCCCTCCTATGTGCGCAAGCTGATCCACTCGGTCATTGAGATTAAAAATGATTTTTCGGCCGACTACCTGGAAGATTCCCTCTTGGTGCGACAGGCCTTTGAGCTGGTGGCACAGAACTCCTACGGCGACCTCTACAAAAAGGTGGTCAACCGCATGGACCGCGACGTCAAGTGGGAAGCCTATGTGGGTGGGATCAAGGACACTTTCTCGGAGATGACCAACAATTGTCTCTTCTACCATGTCAGCGAAGAGAAGGGCGTGGTGCTCAACGGCCCCCCGGGCAGCGGCAAGACCTTCCTGGTGCGCACTTGGCTGAGTGAGAGCAAGGAGGTTCATGATATCGCCACCAGCGCCAGCGCCCTGCAGGATCCCAACAATCCCATCGACGGTGCAGTGGACAACCTGGAGAAGGTTTACGATATCGCCAAGATGATCGCCCCCAGCGTGGTCTTCTTCGACGAAGGCGATGCCCTGGCCCCCAAGCGCAGCGCCAGCGGCGGCAGCCCTTCGGATAAAATCACCAATAAATTTCTTAATCTGATCGACGGCGAGATCCCCATGCACAAGGTCTTCACCGTCCTTACCACCAACCGCCTCGACATCCTCGACCCGGCCCTGGTGCGCTCCAAGCGCTTGAAGGTGCTCGAAGTCTCGGGAATGCTCACCAAACAGGATGTGATCGCCATCATCGATCAGGCACTTCAGAACATTCCCCTGCACCCCGATCTGACGGTTAAAAAAATCGTCGACACGGCCCAGGGGATCTGCCACACGCCCGCGGACTTCTCCGCCTTCGTGGAGAAGGCCTGTTCCCTGAGGAGTACCGAGTATGAAGTTTTGTCCCGCTTCCGCTCCCTGGCAAGCGCCGAAGATAAGGAGAAGACCTACTTCGTCAAGTTCAACTTCAAGACCCTCACGGGCATCTTGGAAGCCAAAGACGCCCCCCAGGCGCTGAGGGCCGCCATCAAGAACGATCCCAACAAGTTCATGCACCACTATAATGAGGTCCTCGACCTGACGGAAAGCATCGCTTCCGCCGAGTTGTACCCCCTGATGCCCTCCCACCTCCAGTCGGCCAAGCAGGAGATCTCCCAGAGCCCCACTAAGAAAGGCAAGGTGCAGTTGGACGAGTTCCTCGAGGCGGAGTTGAGCCAGGAGCCACAGGTGGGCTTCATCATCGGGGTGGGGGCCAACGACGTGACCGGTGTGCTGCTGCCCATCGCCACCAGTCTGACCTACGGCCTGAGTGCGGAGAAGGTCATGGTCACCGGGGCGGTCTCCTCTTCCTCTTCGGCCGCGGCGGAGATGGACATGGCCGTACAGATGACCCAGCAGTCGGCCCATGAAGCTCTCACCATGGTGAAGAATTACCTCCAGAGCCTGGATTCCAAGGTCAGCGCCGCCCGCCTGCTGGGGGAGTTTCTGGAAAATTACACCATCCACCATCAGCTGCTGACGGCCTCCTACAACGTGGGCGGTCCTTCGGCCGGCTATGCACTGGCCCTAAACAGCCTCTCGGCCCTCATCCAGATTCCCATCTACAATGATTTCGGCATCACCGGGGCCCCCTGGACCAAAGGGGTCAAAAAGGGCGAGGTGGGCGGCAGCGTCATCATCGGCGGACACAAGAAAAAGACCGAAAAGGTGCTCCTGCATCTGCGCCGCATGTATATGCCCCTGAAGAACTACATGGATCTGGAACAGACCTTCCTGGTCAACTACTGGAGCCAGGGCAAGGATATCCTGGGGGTGACCCACTTCGGTGACCTGGTCCCCGAGGTGGCCTGCCTGGACGATGCCTATGCCCAAGCGCTAGAGGAGTTGATCGAGATGCGCATCGCCTACAAGATGGCCAAATATCAGGGCAACATGCCCCCCGAAGGCCTCAAAGAGAAGATCCTCAAATCCAAGGAGGATCTGCGCCAGATGCTGGTAAAGGAGATCCGCAATCGCCTCACCGCTCTGCGCTACTATCTGCGCACCCCAGGGAAGGACCCACACCTCTCCCTGGAGGAGATCTACCGCACCAAGCCCTACACCATCGGCACCCTCATTTCGCCCTTCAGACGCATGGTGGACCGTTTGGCACGGCGGCAGCATCCGGAGCGGGACAAGGCCACACCGCCCTGATGCACACGCATATCAATGCGCAGCGGGCGTCGGTGCCCCCTGCGCCTGCGCCGTCCCCACGCGCTCACCCGCCAAAAAAACGGCCTCAGGCGCTGCGATGCGGGTGAGAAGGGTTTCCGGCGGACCTGCCACGGCGATGAAGTCGGCCCGCAAGCCCGCCGACAACAGTCCCCGGTCGTCAAGCCCCAGGAGACGAGCACCCGTCCAGGTGGCGGCCCGCACTACCGCCGCCAGGGGATAGCCCGCCTGGGCTAAAAGGCCCATCTCCTCGGCTACCGCCCTACCGTGGTTGACTCCCAGACTGCCGGCGTCGGTGCCCACCGCCACGGCTACGCCAAGCTCCCGCGCCATGCGTAATTGTTCCAGCTGATGGTCGCAGTTTCGGTGCACCACGTCCAGCTCCGCGCCACTGGCGGCGCCGCCAATATTCTCTCCCCGGGTCAGTTGGCACGCATAGGCAGCCATGGTCACCGCCGTGGGCACCCAGACGGCCCCTTTGGCCGCCATGGTCTCGAGGTTGGCCCTTCCCATGAAAAAACCGTGCTCAATGCTGGCGCAGCCTGCCGTCAAGGCGTCTGCAACAGGCTGACGCCCGTTGGCATGCACCATCACTGGCAAGTCCAAATCGGATGCGGCCGCCACGGCCGCCCGCATCTCGGCGGCGCTGAACTGGGCCTTGGTCTCCCGGCCAAAGGCTTGCAGGCTGTTGAGCCCGGAGTTGATGATCTTAACGTGGTCGGCCCGAGCGCCGCAGCGCCCGCCACAGCGGGCGATGGCTCCCGCCAGACCGCCCTGCCCCTCCGGCGGTCGGCCGATGAGACGGCCGTAACGCCCTGCCGCATGCCAGGCCTTGCCGGCAACGGCCATGTGGACCATCGGTGGCTTTTCACGCTGCTTGAAGCTGAGGGTGTGGCCCCGGTGGTCGCCCCCGTCGCGTACGGCGGCCACACCAGCGGCCAGGTGCTGGACGAGGTGGCGGCGCATAGCGGCCGCGGCCTGGGGATAGGTCATCTCCAGCTGGTGCCTGCGCAGGCCGGGGTCGGCGCTTCCCGACATTGTTAGATGGACATGAACATCCACCAGGGTGGGCAAGATGGTGCAGGCGGATAGATCAAGATCACTGGACGCGGTGGACCCTTCAGGGACTGCCGTGTCAGGGGGCCGAACGGCAAGGATCTTGCCCGCGCCGATCTCCAGGACGGCACCTTTCTTGGCCGGTGTCCCGCTTCCGTCCAGCAGCCATCCGGCAATCACCCGCTGGGCGACACTCATGATGATCCAGCTTCGCAGGTGGCCACAAAGTGCTCCACGGCCTCCCCATAGGCCGGATCGAGGCTGCTGTCGCTGTGTCCGGATTCGGGTGCCACGAACATCTCTACGTTGCCGTTGCGAAAGGCGGCCTTCAACTGCTGGGCAAAGGCCAGGGGGAAGCGCCGATCTTTGGCGCCGTGGATGAGCATCACCGGCATGTCCAGATCCTCGGCGAGGACCTCGGGGCTGCATTGACGCATATTGTCCCGGCCGTAGATCAACCGCAAGGTGCCAATGACGATGGGCCCGCAGTACTTGCCGAAGAGGGGGTGCACCCAGCGGTAGAGGCTCATTAAAGCCGTCTCAGTATCGGCATAGCTGGCCTCCATAAAAAGGCCCCGTACCTGGTGCGGCCGGCGGTGGGCAGCCAGGATGGCGCCGGCCGAGCCGGCGCTGTGGCCATATAGCAGAACGGGTTCGCCCACCCAGTCGAGGACGGCTTCAATATCTTCACTGAAACGCCGGGCGTTCATGAGGGGATGCCTGCTCGAAGCGCCGTGGTCCCGGGCGCTGTGGAGCACTGTGGTGTAGCCGAGCGCTCCGAAAAGACGCGCCCGGCGGACCATGCGGCCGCGGTTGCGGCTCCAGCCATGGGCCAGCACCACTACACCCCTTGAGGGGTCGCCCTTTGAAGGGCCGTCGTTGAAGGCATCGTCTTTTGCCGAGCCCTTCTTGCAACGGTCACTTTCCGGCGTCACTCGCCACACCTCCAAATAACCGCCGTCAATGGCCGGCAGGAAAGTATCTGTGCAAGCCCCCCAGTCGGGGCGTTCGTCAAGGGGTTTTCGCGGCCAGCGGTGGACGAGCAGAAAGAGCCCCCACCAGAAGAGTAGAAGCGTCAGAACGCCTGTTACGAGCCACTGCATGGTCATTTTCCTGTTAAATGAGGAAAGTCTGCCGTCCGCAGTCCCAAGAGTTCCCGGCGCAGCAGCTCCAGGGCTGCCATTGAAAACATCTGCTTGTTCATGAGCCGTCGGCCAAAGGGAAAGTAGCGCCGCTTGGCGATACTGCCCCGGGGAGTGGCCAGGGCGATCCAGATCGTGCCCACAGGTTTGTCTTCACTGCCGCCGGTGGGACCGGCAATACCCGTGGTGGCCAGGGCGTAATCGGCGCCGGCGCGTTGGCGGACGCCCGCGGCCATTTCCAGGGCCGTGGCTTCGCTCACCGCCCCATGCTGGGCAAGGGTTTCCGCCGCGACTCCGATGACCCGCTCCTTGGCGCTGTTGGCATAGGTTACCGCCGATAGCAAAAAGTAATCCGAGCTGCCCGACACATTGGTCAGGCGGTGGGCCAGGAGGCCGCCGGTGCAACTTTCGGCCACTGCGATGGTGGCGCCACGCTCGCGCAGCAACTGGCCCACCACGGCCTCCAGGCTCTCCCCCTCCCGGGAGATGAGGTAATGCCCCAGCTGCTCGGCCACCCAATCGACACCCTGCGCCAACTGCCCCTCCAAATCTGAGCGTTCACTGCCGCTGCCGTAAAGCTTCACCTGGATCACGGGAAACTTGGCCCGCAGCCCCAGGGTGAGATCGGGGAAGTGTTTCTCCAGGGCCGCCACCGCTTCACCCACCTGAGATTCGGGCAGACCGAAGGTGGTCAGAGTGCGGCTGAGGTAGCAATGGCCATCATCACCGCGGAGGGCTTCGATGCGCGGCAATACCTGCTCGGCCAGCATGCGCTTCATCTCATGGGGCACCCCCGGTAGAAAAAAGAAGCGACAGCCGGTGATGGTCAAGGTAAAACCGGGGGTGGTGCCCACGGGGTTGTCAAGGAATTCGGCCCCTTGGGGCAGATCGGCCTGCTTGCGATTGGAGGCCGCCATGGGGCGCCCGGCTTTTTTGAAGAAGCGTTCCACCACTTCCAGGGCAGCGGGATCAAGTGCGAGGGGCACCCCCGCGGCCTGGGCGGCCGCCTCGGCGCTGCGGTCATCGGTGGTGGGACCCAGCCCCCCGGTGACCACACAGATATCGCTGCGGGTGGCGATCTCTTCCAAGACCGCCACCAGATCCTCAAGGCCATCGCCGCAGCAATGGTGACGCCAGACGTGGATACCGCTTGCCGCCAGGTGCTCGGCGATATGGGCCGTGTTGCTGTCCACCAAGGTGCCGGTACGGATTTCGTCACCCGTGGCTAATAGTTCTGCTTGCATAGTAGTTCCTTAAAAATTCACACTGGTTTTTATGGAGAAGTAAAACGATAGTTTCTCAGAAATGCGTGCTTCGTCATCGTTACGCTCTTGCCGGTCGAAGGCATAGGCCACTCCGATCCCCGGCGCCACGGGTAAAAAACGCAGCAGCTTTGTGGAGAAGTTGACCTCCACCCCGGCGGCGTTGAGCCAGTCGGTGTCGGCCGCGCTGATGGTGCTGTCCCGGACCCGACCGCCTTCGTAAAAGAGTTCTATGAAGAGCTGCTCGAAATAAAAGGGCGAGGTGGCGTTAATGTTGCGGTAGAGCCGCCAGAGGGGCAGGCGATAGGCCAGCCCCAGTTTGAGGGCGTCATCGCCCACCTGGTAGTTGCTCTCGTAGCCCCGCAGGCTGATGCTGCGATCCACGCCCAGAGAATCGGACAGCAGGCTGAAGCCCAGGCCCCCCAGCCCAAAGGCGCCCTGGGCGGTCTCGTCACCCCAGCCACGGCCATAGGCCGCCTCCAGCTTGATGACGTGGTTCTCCCAACCCCAGGGCAGGGGCAGGTATTCACGCCAGTCGGCCCGCAGGCGGGTGCGCTCGATCTCGCTGCCCAGGGCCTTGTCGGCCCGCTCTGCCACCACGCTGAGGTAACGCCCATCCTCCGCAGAATGGCTGCGCCCGTAGGCCGTGGCGTTGAAGAAACTCAGGCGCCCCCAGAGGGCGGACGAAAGATCTTCGCTGAGGTTGCGGGTGAGAAGTATCTCGTCATCGAAGTCGTCGGTGGTCTCATCGATGGCGTAGCGCTCCTCCAGTTGATAACCGAGGCTCAACGCTGCCTGGAAGTCCACCCGGTTCCAGGGCAGGGTCACGGCGGCGGCGACACGATGACGCTGTTCGCCATAATCGTAATAATCGCCGTCTTCGTCGAGGATGAGGCCAGGATAGGAGACCGGCGTTGTGTCAGCCTGAAGGGTGATCTCCGGATAAAACCCGCTGTAGTCATAGTGGGCTGCCGCCACCGGCGCCAGATAGGCCGATTCCACGCCGGCAGCCACCGTCAGGTTCTGATATTGGACGGGGTCCGAAAACCCCGCAATAAGCCCCCCCATGACGCCCTCGCTGGAACCCGTCAACCAGGGAGACCAGGCATCGAAACCCACCTCTGAAAAGGAGTTGTAGGTCGTGGCCGTTGGAGCTTCCGGCGCAGGCGTCTGTTCCTGGCGGGTCTTGACTTCTATATTCTGGGGCAGGCTGCGCCAGTCGGGGGCGATGACCGGCAGGGGGGCTGTGGGTACCGCGCCAAGATCAAGGACCGTGAGGTAATAACCGTCGGCATCGTAGGCCGTGGCGGCCAGGCGATCACCGTCGGGAGAGAAGTCGGGCTCGAAGACGCCCCCCAGGGCGTGGGTCAAAGCTTGGGGAGGGGCGCCGGATGTAAGATCCAGACGATAGAGGTTGAACACCCCATTACGATCGGCGGAAAAAACGATGGCAGGCACTTTGGGATGGAAAGTCGGCGAGAGGATGGTGCAGGGCCAGCTGAGCAGCGATTTTCTGGCATTGCTGTGCATATCCAACTGGATCAACTCGGCGCCCTTGGTATCGGTGCGCACGTATACCAACGCATCACCCCGGGGATTATACTGGGGATGGCTGAAACTCTCCCCCTCGGCGGCGGTGGCCAGCACTGTCTCGGCCTTGGGGTCGCCGAGGCCGGCCATGGGTACCGTCACCAAGAGGCTGCGCCCGGCGCGTTCGCTGACGGCGGCCACTTGCACCCCATCAGGATGCACACTGATATAGCGATAGCGTCCGTGGGCCGCGATGCGCTCCAGGCGACGGTCACTCAATCCATAGGCATAGATCTCGTTGCGCACCCGATCACGCCCCTGGATATCCAGGCGGGTATAGTAGAGGGTGCGCCGGTCGGCGCTCATGGCCATGTCGGTAGTCAAAGCGTCGGTGACCCGCGCCCCATCCAGTTTCACTGGGGCCTGGGCCTGGAGGTCGTATAGGTAGAGGGTTCGGCGCCCCGCTTCACCCCGGCCGGTGAAGTAGATGCGCTGGCCCAAGGGGCCGAACTTGGGCTGGGCCGTCACCAGGGATGGGGGTGTCAGGCGTTTGAGGTCTGTCATGGGTTGCTGTTTGAGGGTGGCGATGCGCACCGCCTGGCGCTCTTTTTCCGCTGTCAGGGCGTCCATCGCCAGGTCGGAGAAACGGTGTTCGGTGCGCGCCCAGGCGCGGTTGTTAAAATTGAAGAAAAAGGAGTGGGCCACATCATCGCTGAGTTGGGCGGGGACGTTGGTTCTTCCACCTTCAACGCCATAGCGCTCGAAGATGTGGTCGAACACCTTGAGACCGTATAGATAGGCCGCCGTGCCATAGGGCCATTCGGGCAAACCGATGTCCCAATAGGGAGGGCTCAGGACCTGATCGTCGGCCACGGCCATGCGCATGAGCATGTCGGTGCGCGAATTGCGCCCCCGCCCTGGCCCGACAAACTCGGTCTCCACCCACATGGACAGCCCCTCCTGGTACCAGCGCGGGGCCAGAGCCCCGGGAGGCGCCGCCAGGTACATGAGGATGGCGCTCAAGGGGTCCCCGACGATATTGAGACCCCGGCCGAAGATACGGCTCAGGGCGGCATCGAAGCCATACTGGGCGTCCATGCTGAGGATATGGGCATACTCGTGGAAGACGGTACGGCGCAGGTCGTTGCCCCCCTCGAAGATGGTGGTGGCCGTGTGGGCGCTCATGGCGAAAAATACCATCAAAGGGCGCGGATAAACCGTCGCCATGCCGTTGTGCAGGTCCATGGCGTCGGTGAAGAGCACCAGGGTCTTTTGGCGCGGCGTCCAGTTGAACGCTGGCGTCAAGGCCGCGCGGGCATCCTCGCAGTGCTTCAGGAGGAGGGGGACCTGTGCCCCCAAGGCGGCCTCGTACAGATAGATGAAGTGGTCGCTCTGGGTGCGGCGCACGTCGGCGCCGGCCGCAAGCAGGGCACCGGCCGCAGGGGTGGGAATGCAAAGCGGCAGGAGCAGGAAAAACAAACAGACGGCCAGGGGCACCGGGCACGGGGTATTGCGCATGGAAGACCTCAATCTAGCAGAAGGAACTCTGATGATGCAGCCTCGCACTGAAGTGTCGGGCGATGGGCTGCGAAGCTCATATTCGATACCCTAGCCCCGATCGCTTGGCAAGATTTCACTAAACCTTTAATTGACAGGTAGATTTCCTATCAATATGAAATCTTTTTCCCTTTGCCTATTGAATTGATAGGGGCAAGTCAGCGCATAACGCCATATATTGTGTTTACCATATTAACTGAACACAACATATAGATGGCCTCAATTTTGCTTTAGGGTTCCCATGTGTCAAGCTGTCAGAGAAATTCAACCCAGGAGCCTGTCTGTGCAAAAAACACATTTTAATATAAAACCCGGCAACACATTCAAAACTATTGACAGCATATTCAAAACAGTGGCCATCGGACTGATGCTTATCCTCCTGTGCGCCTGTGGTGCTGACTCCAATGTTCCTGAAAGCGGCAGCGTAAGCCATGGCTCCCAAGAGGTCCGTCAACCACCAGCGGAAACAGGAATCGTTCCCGAAGGGGGAAGCTGGACCGCCAGCCAGATGAACTTCAGCGTGTCCAACGATGGCGGTCTCGTGGAGAGTTTCGAGGTGACCTACTCCGGCCGCGCCACCAATGATCGTTGCGACTTCGACTACAGCGACCTGGCCATGGTGAACGACCTGGTCGTTGAAAACGGCGTCTTTACCTATGACAGCGATACCCTGGTGATCGAAGGCCGCTTCACGGCCCCCCAAGAAGCCGAAGTGACCGTGCTGTGGTTTGGGTATTATGGTGGCGCCTGCCAGGTAGATTACAACGGAGAGCTGATTGCGGTAGCCACTCAAAGTGAAGCCACCCCTGAAGATTAGCCCGCCCCCTTGGTAGCAGCCCCGCGATCCATCATTTAGACCATATCGATCTTTTAGATCACGTCGATCTCTTAGATCATATCGATCTTTGCCAGAGCGGCCTCGATACGCGCCTTGGCCATGAGGCCGTCCACCCACACCTGGGGCAAGGCGTCCCTGCCCGCATAAGCCCCCAACAGAGTACCCACCAGCATCCCGCGTGCGGCGTTGTCTCCACCGGCCATGTTGTTTTGCACGAGGGCTTCGGTCAGATCCGACTCATACTTGGCCACCAGGTGAAAAACCCCGGGCAGGGCCGCTTCCGCAGCGCACATCTGTCCGAAATCGGCGATCACCTGGCGGGTATCGCCCCCCTTACTGGCGACGCCATCCTCGAAAGCCGCGTTCAAGCTTTCGCTATAATCATCGGCGGACAGCGTATCATCAAGGGCTGATAGGGGTGCTGCCCCGGCCAGGATGCGGGTGGTGGCGCGGGTGATGAAAAGGGCTGCCTCGATCACCTGGGTGTTGTTGTGGGTCAGGGCCGTGGCCGCCCTGACCGCCGTATCGAGGGCATCCGGCGCATCGCCATAGGCATAGATCAGTGGGGCTATGCGGGCCGCACCGGCCAGGTCGTCGGAATCTGAACCACAGGTCTCCGGCCCCTCCCCCGCCCCCAGGCGCGCCAGAGTGGTTTTACTGGCCTTGTCGAAATAGCCTGTGTAAGTGTCGAAAAAAGTCTTCCAATTGTCTGCCCAGCCCTGCAATTCAAAGCGGGGCATGGCGGGCAGAATCTCCAACAGCAGGAGGGTCTGGTCGCCGTAATGGGTAAAGTCGCCCTTGCCCTTGCCTTTGTGATAGCTCGTCAGGGGGACCTCATATTTCTCCGGTCGACCGAACTTCTTGTCGATCACCCGGGTGTTGTACACCCAGTGGACTCCCAACGCCAGAGCGTCGGCAATAAATGCCGCCCAAAGCATACCAGTGGCTTTCTCCTTCATAAAAGGCCTCCTTCACCCAAAGCGATGATTTAATAAGTTCAGGAGAATATAGGTCTTCTCTGAAAACTTACAAGGGTGTGCTCACAGATCCAACTTACCGATGAGAAACCGTTTTCACCATAAAAACCCCATCCCTCCATAACGGGCCAGAATGGCGATCAACAAGTTGGTGAAGGCATGCACCAGGATGCAGGCCCACAGGCTCCCACTGCGATGATAGAGCCAGGTGGTCAGTGCGAAGTAAAGCATAGCCGAAACATATTCATGGGGATGATGACCGCCGGCAAAAACCAGCGTGGCCAGGATTACGCTGAAAGCGCTGATGGGCAGGCGCGTGATCATCTCCGGTGTTTCATCCAAGCTGTCCAGGAGGGCGTCGACGATGCCCTTTTCACTCCGCTGACGGCCCGCCTGGTGAAACCAGCCGAGAAGATAAGCACGTGTGAAAAGTTCTTCAAAGAGGGCCACCAGGACCACGGAATTGAAGATCCGCAACCAGAAATAGAATGGGCTCGAGGCAGCGCCACTGCCCAGGGCGTTTAGGTCCACGATCCCAATGGCGGCAAGCAGATAAAGGGGGCCGATCCACACCAACAACGCAAAGGGCAGATAGGCCAAGGCCGCCAAAACGACGGAGGCATTGAAAGACCCCAGGCGATACCGGCGCCGGTACCAGAGCAGGGCGCCGGCCGTAAACACGCACTTGGCCACCTGGCCGATCTCCGCCGGGAGCCAGGAGGAGGGAATGCTGGCAATTGCCACGAAGATCAGATAGGGCCCCACAAAGGCGGGCATCAAGTCCTTGAAGCTGCGGTCATGGGGTAAAGGGGCAAAGGGGGATCTTGTCACTAGTGGGTCTCCTCAAACTATGGCCAATCGATGGCAACCAGTTTCAATTATTGCAAATTAAGAAATCAGAAGAATCGGACCCCTGCTTCGATACCTGCGGCAGGGAAACTGACGATCTTAACCCTTGACCGGTTTTGGTATTTGACATAATAACAAATTCAAGAAATAATCATAGAATAAACATTGTTCATAGTCTGTAGATTACCTCAATTCCTCCGCAATCGTATACGTTTAGATGGGTGACCATGGACCTGAAGCGGCACTACTATGAAGATGTTAGGCTCTTTTCATCCGGAACCGTGATTTTCTGGTTCACCCTCCTCATCCTGGTTCTGGCCCTCTTCCCTCTGGTGGTAAAGAATTACTACATCTACCTGGCCAACTACATCGCCATCAATATTATTATTATTCTGGGCCTCAACCTATTGGTGGGCTTTACGGGCCAAATCTCCCTGGGACACGCCGGCTTTGTGGCTATCGGTGCCTATGGCACCATCATTCTGATGACACGGCTGCACCTGCCTTTTCTGCCAGCCCTGCTCATCGCAGCCCTCATCGCCGCCCTCTTCGGTTTTCTCTTGGGCCTGCCCGCCCTGCGTCTGGAGGGACCCTACCTCTCCATCGCCACCCTGGGATTCGGCCTGACCATCACCCAGATCATCGGGCGCATGGATATTTTCGGCGGGCGGGAGGGGCTACACACGCCTGAGTTGACCATGGGTCCCTGGCACCTCGACACTGATCTGGATTTCTACTATCTCCTCATACCCCTCACTTTTCTGTTGACCCTGGTGGCCCGCAACATCACCAAAACAAAGGTGGGGCGGGCATTCGTGGCCATCCGTGACGCTGACATCGCCGCCGAAACCATGGGGGTCAACCTGCTCCTCTACAAGACCTTGGCTTTTTCGGTGAGTGCCTTCTACGCTGGCATTGGGGGGGGCATGTACGCCTTTGTTTTACGTTTCATCGAACCGGAGATCTTCACGCTGATGATGAGCATCATGTTCCTGGCCATGGTGGTGGTGGGCGGCCTGGGCTCCATCATGGGCGCCATCGCCGGGGCCACCCTGCTCTCCTGGCTCGATCTGCAGCTGCGCAATATATTGGACATCCCCTTTTTAGGCGAGTGGCTGACCCAACTCTCCCAGAGCTACTTCTCCATTACGGGGGTCTCCAATATCCAGTTCATCATATTCGGTTTGATCATGATCGGCATCATGCTCTTCGAGCCTTTGGGAATTTACGGCATATGGCTGCGGACCAAAATCTATTGGCGCACCTGGCCGTTTTAAGCCCGTCGATGGGTTGACGCGCATTATCATCAATTCGGCCGGTAAAAACAAGAACCGGTTCACCGGCTGACGGGCACACGGGTCTTCAACTATGTTAGATTTTCTGCAAATGCTGGTTAGCGGGATCGCCGTGGGCAGCTCCTACGCCCTCATGGGCATGGCCATGGTCCTGATCTACAAGACCTCCGAGGTGCCTAATTTTGCCCAGGGGGAGATGAGCCTCGTCACCGCTTTCTTCGCCTTTATGCTCCTGGACACTTACGGTCTGTCCCTGGCGGTGGCGATCCCCCTCACCCTGGTGGTGGCTTTTCTCCTGGGCGCCTTCCTCGAATTCGCCGTGCTCAGGCGGGCCAAGACCCCCAGCATTCTCTCCATGATCGTCATCACCATCGGCCTGGAGATGGTCCTTCTGGGGCTGGTCTCCTGGAAATTCGGCGCCGATCAGAAGACCTTGCCCTTTCCCATCTCGCCCTACGACAGCGTGGCCCTCGGAGAGGTCTATATCTCCAGCCTGGAGCTGATCACCTTGGGGGTCGCCCTGGCGCTCATGGTGGGTCTCTTTCTCTTCCTGCGCACCACCCGCATGGGTTTAGCCATGCAGGCCACCCAGCAGAACGTGGCGGCGGCCAAACTCATGGGAATCCGAACCAACCGCATCATGATGTTCA
>JBNKKA010000092.1:0-16763 GCA_050291585.1 Desulfobacteraceae bacterium | reverse complement strand
GTCAACGACAGCTTCCTGGCCACTACGGGCTACGACCTCCTGGAGGTGGTGGGAAATCCTATAAGGGAGATCGGCCTCTTCCCTAAAACGGAGAGCTACCGCCGCCTCATCGATGCGCTCAACCAGCACCGCCGGGTGCAGGCCTATTCGCTGCCCTTTCTCACCAAAACCGGCGAGCGCCGCATGGGGGTCTGGTCGGCCGAGATCGTCAATATCTGGGGAGAAGCCTGCCTGCTTACGGCCATGGCGGACGTGACCGAGACGCGCCGCCTGGAGAGGGAACTTTTGGCAGCCAGCGAAAAGGAACGCCAGCGCATCGGCCGGGATCTCCACGACGACCTCTGCCCCCACCTCATCGGTATCGAGGTATTGGCCACGGTACTGGCCCAGCGTCTGGACAGCAGCTCCCCCGAAGCGGTGGCCCCGGTGCGCCAGATCCGTGAACTGATCCAGGAAGCCATCGCCAAGACCCGCGGCCTCTCGCGCGGCCTCTGCCCCCAACCGCCCCAGGATCAACCCCTGGCGACCCTGCTGGAAACCCTGGCCCTGGAAACCCAACAGCTGTTCGGGTGTGAGTGCCGCTTTGAACCCCCAGACACAAGGGTTGTCCTGGCCGCCGAGCGGGCGGCCAACTGCTATTATGTGGCCCGCGAAGCGCTCCAGAACGCCGTACGTCATGCCGGCGCCGACCGTATCGAGATGCGCCTGGAGCATCGGCAGGCCGATCTGGTTCTCAGGATAAGGGACAACGGCAGAGGTTTCGACACCCGTTTGGACAGCAACGGCGGCCATAGACATGGCTTAGGCCTGCGCAGCATGACCCATCGCGCCCGCCTGTTGGACGCTGAACTGGCCGTGCACTCTGAGCCGGGTGCCGGCACCCGTGTGGTGCTGACCATTCCATGTGATTGATCTCGGAAGGAGTAAGCGCTTAAGCATGCCCCCCGTCAAACGCATCGTCCTGGTGGAAGACCACCCCATTTTTCGCATGGGCATGGTGGAGCTGCTCAACGCCGATCCCGGCTTGGCGGTCTGCGGCGAAGCAGAAGACCTCACCACCGCCCGGCGCCTCATCACCCGCCTGGCGCCCGACATGGTCATCGTCGACATCGGCCTTAACACCGACAACGGCCTGGACCTGGTCAAGGAGTTGGCCCAGGAACGCCCGGCGCTGCCCGTCCTAGTGCTCTCCATGCACGACGAGAACCTCTGGGCCGAACGCGCCCTGCGGGCCGGGGCGCAGGGCTACATCATGAAACAGGAGACTTCCACCACGGTGGTGGCCGCCGTACACGCCATTCTGGCCGGGGGCCGCTATGTGAGCCCCGCCATCATGGGCAGGATCCTGGGACAGCTGCAGAAAGGGCCACAAACGATGGCCCAGCCCCCCTGGCAGCATCTCAGCGATCGCGAGCTGGAGGTCTTCCGCCTCCTGGGTAGCGGTCTGGAAACCCGCGAGATCGCCGAAGCCCTCCACCTGAGCATCAAGACCATCGGGACCTATCGCGAACGCCTCAAAGAGAAGCTTGGCTATGCCACCGGGGCCGAACTGGTGCGCGCCGCCGTGCTCTGGGTGGCCCACCACCAGGAGCCGTCCGGGACCCCGCCCGTGTAGCGTTTTAGCTGTAGGTCATCGCCCTACACCGGTTTCCGCCCTCGCCTCACACTAAAAACCGCCCTCCGCCGATTTCGTCCGTCAGCCGGTCTGCTATGCTGGTGGTATGCTGCCGCCCTTTCCCGGCGGCCCCACTCCCAACCGCATAAGGAGGCCCCATGCCGGTAAAAATCATCCCGTCTACCCCTTCCGCCTACGCCTTCCCCCTCTTGATCAAAAACCTGCTCAAAATGCCCCTTACCTACGCCCCTCAGCAGGAGATCGTCTACCGCGATCTCATGCGCTACACCTACACCGACTTCAACCGACGCGTGGGCCAGTTGGCCAGCGCTCTGACCGCCTTGGGGGTCAACGAGGGCAGCACCGTGGCGATGATGGACTATGACAGTCACCGCTACTTGGAGTGCTTCTTCGCCGTGCCTATGATGGGCGCCGTGTTGCACACCGTCAACATCCGCCTCTCCCAGGAGCAGTTGATCTACACCATCAACCACGCCGAAGACGATGTCATCCTGGTCAACGCCGACTTTCTGCCCATGCTCGAAGCGGTCAAGGATCAGTTCGAGACCGTAAAAAAGATCGTCGTCCTGAGTGACGAAGGCAGCGCACCGGCCTCCAGCCTTGCCATCGACGGAGAGTACGAGGCTCTCCTGAGCGATGCCGAAGCGGGCTACAATTTCCCCGACTTCGACGAAAACGCAGTGGCCACCACCTTTTACACCACCGGCACCACGGGCCTGCCCAAGGGCGTTTACTTCAGCCACCGCCAGATCGTTCTGCACACTTACGGCCTCATGTCGGGCCTGTGCGCCTACGAGACCCAGTCCATGGTCAACTCGGGCGACATCTACATGCCCATGACGCCCATGTTTCATGTGCACGCCTGGGGCATGCCCTATCTCTTCACCATGCTGGGCAACAAGCAGATCTACCCCGGCCGCTACGAGCCCGAAACCCTGCTCAAACTCATTGTGGGCGAAGGGGTCACCTTCTCCCACTGCGTGCCCACCATCATCCACATGCTGGTCTCCAGCCCGGTGATCGAAAAACTCGACCTCTCCAAATGGAAGGTCGTCATCGGTGGGTCGGCCCTGCCCAAGGGGCTCTGCGAGGCGGCCCTAAAGTATAATATTAATATTTACTCGGCCTACGGCATGTCGGAAACCTGCCCCTTGCTGACCGTTGCCAACCTCAAGCCCGAAATGCTCTCCTGGAGCAAGGCGGAGCAGGTGGCCATTCGCTGCAAGACGGGTCTACCGGTACCCAACGTCATCCTCGAAGTCGTCGATCCCCAAGGCAAGCCCCAGCCCCATGACGGCCAGACCGCCGGCGAGGTGGTAGTGCGCACCCCCTGGCTAACCCAGGGCTACCTCAAAGATCCCGAACGCGGCGAAGAGCTGTGGGCCAACGGCTGGCTGCACACCGGCGACATCGGCACCATCGACGGCGAGGGCTACTTGCAAATCACCGACCGCCTCAAGGATGTCATCAAAACCGGCGGAGAGTGGATCTCCTCTCTGGAGTTGGAGGACATCATCAGCCAGCACCCGGCGGTGAGCGAGGTGGCCGTCATCGGCGTGGCTGACAGCAAGTGGGGGGAGCGACCCCTGGCTCTGGTGGTCGCCAAACCCGATGCCGATGCCGATCCCGAAGCCATACGATCACATGTGATGGGTTTTGCCGACAAGGGCGTCCTGCCTAAATTCGGTGTGCCGGAAAGGATCGAGATTGTCGCGGCCATCGCCAAGACCAGCGTGGGCAAAATCAACAAGAAGCAGTTGCGGGATGACTTCAAATAATTAAGGATGCGGGTTCGCCAGTGGGACGGTAGTCCTGGTGGATCGACACACTATCAAAAAACGAAAGCCCCCATCAGCGCACAAATTTATCGCGCTGATGGGGGCTTTTTAGGTGGGCCTTTTCCGGCTTTGAATTCAATGGCAAGGGCGTTCGGCTTAGGCTTTGCCACGCTTTGCACTAAAGCGTTGACTTGCGCCAGATCCAAAGTGGAATGGGTGCTGCCTTTACTGCCCCAAGTGTTTGATAACGGAGTCGCTCAGGCTATCGTCGTCCGCCTTGAAAAAGGGGATCAGCTCCTCGGCGATATCCTTGATGGACTTGATATTCTTCTCACGCATGACGCCCTGGATCGTTTCGACCCCCTGCTCGATGAGGCGCAACCCTTCGGCGATGGTCATGACATCTTTCTTGTCCATAGTGGGATCCTTTCCTAGTGGGAGTGAATAGTCTCCCGATGATTGTAGGGTTAATCACCGACTTTGGCAAGCCCGCCAACGTCGGGCCATCATCAAAGACCAGCTCAGGATGACCTGCTTTCGCTTTTACTTCTGCTTAGAGGACTGTGGCAGGTGATAATTGGCCACGTAAAAATCGTTGATGAGGCCCTTGGCCTTAAGGTCCTCCCCGAACTTGCGGGCGGCAGCCTTGTCGGCGAAGTGATCGATGCGCACCTGATACCAATTACGTTTGGCACCCACGGCCTCGGTGGAGTAAGCATCCAGCCCCTTGGCTTTGAGCTGGGCGGCATAGGCCTTGGCATCTTCCGCTTTGAGATAGGCGGCCACCTGGATGGTAAAGGGATCCGTCACTGCGGGCGCCGCTGCCGGTGGCGCAACTGGCGTTGGCGGAGGGGGGCTGGATCTCAGATGCTGGACGGTGTTGGTCACGAGCACCAAGAGGGCCAGGGCTAAAACGCCCAGGCCAAGAGCCTTGCCCCAGGGTTTGCGCAGCTGTTGAAAAACCTGGCGACCCAAGCGCCCCATACGGGGGGCCACATCCGCAAGTGACCGCCTCATCCCCTGGATTACAGAGGCCGCCCAGGCGCTCAGGGCGCCCGGCCGGCGCCTCGATCTGGGTTGCCGGTAGACAAAGGCCGCCGCCTCTTCCTCGGGGCCCTCGTCCCTGAAGGTGGCAAAAGCGTCCTCAGAAATATACGCCTCGCTGTCGTCGAGTGGCGTTGATACCGGCAACGGCTCCTCAGATGAAAGCCTGTCTCGGCCCACCAGATCCCGGGCCCGCTCCAGGAGTGCGCTGTTCTTATCCGTTGGGGCAAGGGCCGTCAGGCAACGCTGGATCTCGGGCCGCAGTTTGGCCTGGGGGGCCCCTTGAGTCCAGGCTGTCAGGTAAACGTCCAGCGCCCAGAGGTCCCTGCGGTTTTCCAGAGTCAACAATTGCGCCAGGGCGACGGCTTTGGCATTTCGAAACTCGGGGGTCTGCTCCCAGAAGCGACGGTACAGGGAGATGGCGGCATGGTCGCTACGGCCGTTGGCCAGATAAAAGCGCACCAGCAGCAGGGTGACCTCACCCGCTTCGGGCAGGGCCTCGCCGATACGCTGGGCCAGATCATGGGCCCAGGGAGGGGCTTCTTCCAAGTCGAGCTGACCCCTGAGCCACCTGGCCGCCGCTTCGGCGTCTCCCGGCTGGGCGTATAGATGCGCCCTGAGGAGCCGCTGGGCCACCGGACCGCCGCTCTCCTTGTCCAGGTAAAAGTGGGTCATTTTTGGTAGAAGGGCGGCCAAAGCCTGACGACGGCGACCGGGGGAGAGAAGGAAGCTGTCCACCACGCCCATGAGAGACTGATAGCGCTGGGTGGCTTCGCGGCGCATACCGGCCCGTTCCCAGATGGCGCCTTCGGCGCGCCGGCGCTCGATGGCGAGCCCCGCCCAGGCATTCATGCCCCAGCCGATGCCCATGAAAACCAATAAGAGAAAGAGGATCACCGGCAGGAAGACCCAGGTCAGGCCCATGAGGGCCTGGAGCAGGGGCACCAGGGCCAGGCTGCCCAAGCCGCCGAGAAGAGCCGTCAGCCACAGACGCATGGCCAGGTGCTTAAGGGCATGGGCCAGCATGGTCAGTCTCCCTCCTGCCCGGCCCGCAGGGCCACCCGCAGACGTTCGCTGCTGAAAAAGCCGGATTTACGCCCGGTACGAGGGTTCACCGAGATCACCCGGATGCCGTTGGGTTTGGTGAAGATACGCGGGGGTTCACCGGCGGTGGCGGCCTTCATGAAGCGGGTCCAGATGGGAACGGCCCCGCGTCCGCCGGTGATGCCCAGCCCGCTTTTGGTACGCATACCGCGGCTATGGTCGTAGCCCACCCACACGGAGGTGCTTAAATTGGCGGTGAAGCCCGTAAACCAGGCATCGCGATACCCATTGGTGGTGCCGGTCTTCCCGGCCGCTTCGCGGTCGAAGCCCATCTGGCGGATCTGTTTGGCAGTGCCGTGGTCGATCACACCCGTCATCATGTCCACCACCTGGTAGCAGACTTCGGGGTCGAGGACCCGCTCGCGCTCAACGATGTGCTCTTCTAATACGCGCCCGAAGGCGTCCTCCACCCGCCAAATGATAAAGGGCTGGTAGCGGATACCGCCGGTGGCAAAGGTGGCGAAGCCCGAGGCCATCTCTAGCGGGCTGACCCCCGATGTGCCCAGGGCCACCGAATGGACGGGTTTAAGGGGTGATGTGATCCCGCAGCGTTGGGCCACCTCCACCACGGATTCAGCGCCTACCTGGTCCACCAACTGGGCAGCCACGGTGTTGACCGATTCCGTGAAGGCGTGCTTGAGCACCATGGGGCCATGGTATTCGCGTTCGAAATTTTTGGGTCGCCAGTCCGGACCGCCCTTGACGGGGATGCGCACGGCGCGGTCCTCGAAGACCGAGGCGGGGTTGAGGCCCAGGGTCTCGAAGGCGGCGTAGTAGAGAAAGGGCTTGAACCCGGAACCGGGCTGGCGGGCGCTGTGAACGGCGCGGTTGAACTCGGTTTCGGCATAGTCCCGGCCCCCTACCAACGCCTTGATGCCTCCCGAGTTGGCCTCCACGGCCACCAGGGCTCCCTGGAGGCTGGCGGCGGGATCGTCCGGCTTCGCCGGATCGGCCACTTTGTCCTTTTTAAGACGCCCCTCCAAGGCGGTGATTTCTTCCTTGAGGGCCGTCTCGGCGATCTGCTGCAGACGCGGGTCCAAGGTGGTGGTGACCTTGAGGCCCCCATGGTAGACCACCTCGGCGCCGTAATGTTTTTCCAATCGCTGGAGAACGAGATCCAGGGGGTAGCTGCCTCGTTGGCGCGCAGGAGAGCGGGGATTGAGCTCCAGGCTGGCCTCGGCGGCCAGGGACGCTTCGGAATCTGAAATAGCGCCCACAGCGACGAGGCGCTGGAGAACCACCTTCTGACGTTTTTTGGCCCGCTCGAAATGACGGAAGGGATTGTAACGTGTCGGCGATTTGGGCAGCCCCGCCAGGAGAGCGGCCTCGGCCAGGCTGAGGCCGCTGGCCGGCTTGGCGAAGAAGCGCTCGGCGGCGCGTTCGATGCCGTAGGCCCCCACCCCGAAGGGGATCTGGTTGATATAGGCTTCGAGGATCTCCTCCTTGGTGAACTGGGCTTCGATCTGGAGAGCCACCAACAGCTCACGGAACTTACGCGTCCAGGTCTGCTCGAAGCTGAAGAAAAGATTCTTGGCCAGTTGTTGGGTGATGGAGGAGGCCCCCTGGACCCGGCCGGGTTCAAAGAAAGTCACCCAGAGGGCCTTGAGGGTGCGTAGCTTGTCCACGCCGCAGTGGTCCCAGAAGCGGTGGTCCTCGGTGGCCAGAATAGCTTTGATAAAACTGCTCGACACACGGTGCAAAGGCACATACTGCCGCCCGCCAAAGGTCAGGAGACGTTCCCCGTTGGCCGCGTAGATCTCGGTGGCCGGGGTCTCGATGATTCGGCTCAAGGGCTCGGGTAGCCGGGGCAGATCCTTGAGGACCACATAGAACAGCACAACCCCCGTCAGAGTGGCCGCTCCTCCCAGGGCCAAAGCGGCGTAGATCAGCACACGCAGGCGGCGCCATAGATCGATGGCTTTCATGGCCGAAGCCCTTTCTCTTCTTCGAGAAAATCCCCCTCCGGTGGTGTTGAATCGCCGCCCTGCTCCAGCTGTCGGGCGAGCTGCCACACATCCCATTCGCGCCCCTGGAGCAGAAGGACCCGCGGGCCATTGGCCCCTTCGCGTTCAAAACCCAGGGTGACGGTGCCGTCGTAAGCCTCGCTGGAGATTCCCACGCGCTGGATGCGGTCCGGGGAAGCCAGGAGGGTTTCGGGCTGGGGCAAAATGCCCTGTTGGACCGCTTCAGGCAAGGCTTCCAGGGCCTGAAAAAACAGGTCCGCCGGATAGATCTGATGGGCAAAATCGGACAAACTGGTCAAACGGCCGGCAACGGCCACTTCCCCGCGTTCGATATACTCGCGCACCGTCTCCGTGATGGTCAGGGTATTGAGCACATTGTTGTGCCCGTCGAGAAGATGCAGGGCCACGGCGGAATCTTCGCCCCGCCCCTGTTTCTGGAAAAAGGTGCGCTCCCAACGCCCCTGGTGGATGAGGGTCAGTAACCGATAAGGGGAGACGACCTCATGGCGCAGGGAGGCCGGCAGGGCGCTGTAGAGACGCAGGAATTGATCGGCGGAAAGCATCAGACTGTCGCGCTGTGCCAGTTGGGCGAACACATCGGCCAGGGAAACCGCCTCTTCGGCCTGATTCTGGAGGGACTGGCGTTCACTCACCAGGGCTTCGAGGGCTTCGCGGGCGGCGGTGGTCTGGTGACCTACCTCCCAGATGGCCCCCGATTCGGGCCGGTGGCTGTTGGTGGTCACCAGATACGACCCCAGCAGGCGCTCGGCCCAGTCAAAGCGCATCTCCAGCACCACCAGCGCCACAACCATCAGCACCAGCAGGCCGTTGCGCGGGACGAAAAGACGCCGCATCCCTTCGGAGAGGCTATTGGGTTCGATCCAGTCGCTCATAAACGAGGTATCCAAGCACAGTTTGAGCCGCTTGGCAAGCGTCACGCAGGGGTGACAACTCCTTGTTCATGGCATACCGGTGGGGGAACGTCTTGCAGCGATGGAGGGGCCTTAGCGGAATTAGGCCGCCGAAGAAGTCTCCGCAGAGCTTGCCCCTGTGGAGCTTGCCTCTGAGGAGGTTGCCTTTACTGAGGCGGCCTCTGCCGGACTAGTTTCCGGTTCCTGTAGAAACTGGTCCATGACCTGGCCGATAGTGCCGCTGTCGTACAAGCCGCGGAAGACCTCGATCACTTTGGGATCGAATTGGGACCCGGCGCCGCCATACATAATCCCGAGAATTTTCTCTTCGGACATGGCGCTGCGATAGGCGCGATCCGAGGCGATGGCGTCATACACATCAGCCACGGAGAGGATGCGCCCCAGAAGGGGAATCTCTTCCCCGACCAGGCCGTCGGGATAGCCGCCGCCGTCAAAGCGTTCGTGGTGGACGCGAATGATCTGTTTTTCGCGGTCCCAGAGTCCCATCTGGGCGACGATGTCGGCCCCGATAACGGGATGCAGCTTGATGATGTCGTACTCGTCTTTGGTCAGACGGCCCGGTTTGAGGAGGATCTCGTCACGAATGCCAATCTTGCCGATGTCGTGCAGCCGGCCAGCCACATTGAGGATATCCACCTCTTCGGGGCTGAGCCCCATGGCTTTGGCGATGGCGACGGCCAGGCTGGTGACCCGGTTGGAATGTTGCTCTGTATAGGGATCACGCGCCTCAATGGCCTTTACGAAGGCGTAAAGGGTGGCGAAAAGGTTGTCGTAAATATTTTCGTAGAGGGCCAGGTTCTCGATGGCGTAGGCGGCCTTGTTGGTCATGAAAGAGAGGTAGTAGAGATCCTTCTCCGAAAAGCGCTTAAGGGGATCGGTGGCCGTGACTATCAGGCTGCCGAATATCCTATCCCGAATCATCAGGGGGACCAGCATGAAGGCGCTCACACTGGCCGGAAAGGGGCCGTTGCCGTTGTTATGGCTGATCAGGAGGGGGGTCTCATCCGTGCAATTGGCCACGATATATTCTTCGATGTGCTCTGAAACCGCCGCATCAAGGCTGGTGGTCGGTATACCGCTGCGCCTCTCGGACACACCATCGCCCAGGGACCTGGCCACCGCCACAGGGCGCTGGGCAGTCTCGCTGAGCACGTAGAAACAGGCCTCATCGCCATGGCAAAGTTTGAGGGCCGTATCCACCACGCGCTTGAATACATCACGGCTTGAGCTGATGGTGGCGAACTCCGTCATGATCTCGTTAAGGGTGTTGAGCTCTTCGACCTTGTAAAGCAACTCCCGATTGAGTTCCTTCAGCCGGCCGGCGCTCTCGGCTTCCTTGGCCAGGATCAGGTTGCGGGCGAACAGGTCCCGTTCGCGCAGGACACGATGGACGCAGAGCTCCATCTGCTTGAGATCCACGGGCTTGACCAGAAAATCCACCACTCCGTTCTGGAGGGTGCGGATGGTTGCGTCGAGAGAAGGATAACCGGTCATAATCACTACCGGCAAGGTGTTGTCCTGCTGATGAATATGCTCGGCCAGGGCGAGACCGTCCATCTCGGGCATATTGATATCGGTGAAACAGCAGTCCACCTTTTCCCGTGCGAGTACATCCACCGCCACCCGTCCATTGCATGCGGTGAGGACCCGGAAGCCTTTGTTGGTAAAAAACTCATCGGCGATATCGAGGATGGTCTCCTCATCGTCGACGAACAATAGGGTTTGGGTCGCTGCATGGTCCATCAAATGCCAATACCTTTATAGAGGAACCTTTGGGCCATTGGGTTGTATTGAATTGCCGCCCGGGGATGCGATCAGGAACAATATCGGTCACGCAGGGATAAACTTAACCCCCAAGCCGTCCCAAAGCGGCATCCTTGTTCGGGACGGTTCGCGCCATCACGACCCTGTTCGTAAAACCGAACGGGACGATCCGAAATAGCGATCATCACCGGCCCCAATCGGCCCACCCCAGCTCAACAACGCTGCCTTCAGTGTTCAAGTAACCAATTGATATAAATTCAAATTTAAATTTGTCACCTCCAGACTGCACCCTGTGGCACCTCCCTTGCTCTTGACCCATGAGCAATATAACCGCCGTTGAGGCGCAAATTTTAAGCCCCCTTTTTTTCAATCCAAGCAGGAGAGCATCCATGCGAAAATTTTACAGGACCAACAAGGGAATCAGCCATTGTGCCGCCAACAGCGGAACCCAATTCACCTGGCAACTCGCCTTTCTCATCCTCGCCATGATGGGCGCCACCTTCTTAAGCGCCTGCGGCGGTAGCGGCGGGGGCAGCGGCTCCAGCGCAGGCGGTGGCGACGGTGACAACGCCGTGGTCGCTTCCCTGTCCAACTACGTCATGCCGGCCGAACTATCAGCCGTGCCCGCCTCCGAGGAGAGCACCACGGCGGCCTCCTTCCGTATCCTCGCCCGCACCTTCAGCCGGGCGTACAGTGATGCGGGCACCGATTATACCAAAGCCATCACGCGTAAATTCGTCGAGGAGCGCACCCTGGAGCAGTTCGACGTGCTGGAAGACGTGCTCACCGCCATCAACCAGACCAAATACTATGAGCAGCTC
The DNA here is from genome assembly GCA_050291585.1 of Desulfobacteraceae bacterium. Lineage (GTDB taxonomy): Bacteria > Desulfobacterota > Desulfobacteria > Desulfobacterales > Desulfosarcinaceae > JASJCL01. Next base: position 5,720 of record JBNKKA010000092.1, on the reverse strand, counting down.
GGTGAGCCGGCCTACCAGGCCATGGTGATCCAGGTGGGCGAAGGTGAAGGCGGCAAGGAGCAGAAGAGCCTGCAGCCCTGGGTGGTCGAGGCCGACATCGTCGATACGGACGGCAACGTTGTGGATCCAGCCGATACCGTTGAAGGACAGGATTACAACGTCCGCGTCCGCGCCTGGATCGAAGAGGAAGAGGGTGAGATCGTCAAAGCGCAGTTCATCATTGAGGAGGAGCCAAACCAGAACGCCGACGGCTCCTATGTCGATTATGGCGTCTGGACCCTCAACGTCAAGTTCGAGGACACGGAAGATCCTGTCGGCGAGGTCACCGACTATTTCGCCGCCACCTGCGAAGTGGGGGAAGCTGGCGAGAGCATCATCAAACTGCATGAGATGTTCGATGACGAAGGACCCAACGAGGATATGACAGCAGAGGTCAAAGCCGTCATGTACCGTGGAGAGACCACCGGCTACGGCAAAGTGAGCCACCCCGACTGGGAGGCCATGTGGGGCCCCGACGGCAATGAAGGACTGACCGAAATCCCGATGACCAGAGCCAAATACGCCTACAATGAAGACTATCTGGGCGTCCAAAAACCTAACCATGCTGCGGTTTACAAAGACCGCAACGATCTGGTGGAGATGACCCACCAGTATGGGGTTTTCAACGCCGACACCGGCAGGGACCTCATGCGCGACAAGCAGTTCGGCTTCCCCTTCACCTTCGAAAATGAAGCCGGCCGCAAGGTCCACGGCTACTACGGCGCCTGGCAGGGCCGCCATCAAATGTGGATGGATATGGAGGAAAGCACCTCCATAGCCGACTACGAGGATACAGTCGTCACCAAGGAAAACCACAGCCCCGACGCCGAGGAGGAGACCTACACCATCGGCGAAACCTTTAACGGGACACTGGCCATGCGCACTTACGAAGAGGCCTCTCTGACGGACATCCAAGGCATTCCCGTTGAGATCTGGGTCAACCAGGATTACCAGCTCTTCTACGTAGATGGGGCTTGGAAGCACTGTCCGAACGTCAATTGGGAGACCTACCCGCCCCAATGCCGCACAGATTGGATCGATTTTGCCACTGAAATTGGCTTTGCCAGCTTAGCCGTGGGCGAAAACGACAACCGCAAGAACGTTAATATCGGCGGTTGGGACGAAAACGACATGGTAACCCCGGACAAGCAATTCGTCTACCTTCTTGAGAATGCTGACAACGGCATCACTACCGCCGGCCTATACGAAGCCGAGCCGGATCAACAGGAACCGTGGAAAATGGTCGCCAAGCAGCCCCTGGCGCCCATCAACACCGACAACGTCAGACAGCTCTGGGTCTGGGTCGGCGGCAGTGTTTATGTGCAGTACACGGGCAATACAACGCCTCCGCACACCGGATGGGTGGAAAAATCTCTGGTGGGGTTTGACGAAGAACGTTGGCAGCCGGAATTCGGCTTGCCAGAAGACGATTTAGACTACATCCTACCCGAAGGCCGCGAACTCTACATCAACATGAACGGTGCCAATTATGTGGTCCGGAAAGAGACCGGCCAGGATGAAAACGTACTTCTTGAACTCCAAACTGTGGCGCACCCAGGCAACACCGTAAGCGGCGGGGTCATGGCGGATGTAACCAGCTACACCTTCAAGGAGCCTTGGGCGGAGTTCAACTCTACCTACGAGTTCGACACCGATCCCACCAGCGGCACCTATCTAATGCTGGTCTACAAGACCATCGGCGACAATGACAAGGAGATGGATACGAACGGGGACATGGTGCCCAAGGATGGCGTAGGTGCCGGCTTAAAGGTCCAAAACGATTTATGGGGTATCGAAGCCTACGACGCTAATGACGATCCTGTCCTCGGCGACGACGACCGTCCGGTGGCCTTCAACTGGGAATACGCCGGTGAAGGCGAGGACTGGGGCAAAGTCACCTACCTAGTTGATGCGGATGACAACTATGTCCTCCTCAGCGATCCGGTACGCTTTAACAGCATCACGGTCAGCGTAGCGGAAGGCGTTGCCACCGTGGTTCCCGTGGGCACCGAGGGCAGCAAAACCCTGGCCCTGCAGTACGACGGCTGGATGATGGGCCTGCCCGACATGTACGGTGATCTCTCCCAAAACGGTTGGACGATGACCGACGATATCAAGAATAAAGTTATAAACCTCCAGACCGGCACCGAGGTGGTGGACAGCGTCACCGGCTTCGAGTATGTGCTCAAACCGCTGGACATCAGTCAATTTCTCCTGCCATTCGATGAAACCGATGATGACTGGGACGAGAGTCTACTGCCCGATCTCACCCAGGCCGACGAGGTTGATATGACTGACGTCCCCGTGTACGTCGAGCATGGCATGGGCGATATGCCCACCGGCACCACGGTCCTCTACTCCGAAGGGATCTCGGTGGAGGCGGAATAGAATCCATTCTGAAGTAAATATCTAAAACCAAGCGGGGCCTGCGGGCCCCGCTTTTTTATTGGCAGATCATTTCCTCTGGAAGCGGCAACTTGCTTGACTTTCCCAAGGACAGGAAGGTATGGGGGCAGGTCCGCTTTAAATTGTGAGATGATGGTCGTGGGTTGTTCGATCGTCGCCGTTGAGAAAGCCGTCCATGCCCGAATTCGATCACCGTCCCCTGCGCATCTGCCTGCTCTCCTACCGCAGCAATCCCCACTGCGGCGGCCAGGGGGTCTATGTACGCCACCTCAGCCGGGCACTCACCGACCTGGGCCACCGGGTGACGGTACTGGCCGGGCCGCCCGACCCCCAGCTGGATCCCGACATCGAGGTGGTGCCCATCCCCGGCCTGGATCTCTACAACCCCGAAGACCCTTTTCGGGTGCCCAGCCTGCGCGAACTCTCTAACCCCGTCAACCTAATGGAGTGGCTGGGGGTCTCCACCATGGGCTTTCCCGAGCCCTTCACCTTCGGGGTGCGCGCCCTCTCCTGGGTGCGCCGGCATCGCGAAGCCTTCGACATCGTCCACGACAACCAGAGCCTCTCATACGGGGTCTGGTCCATGTGCCGTTTAATCCCCACCACGGCCACCATCCACCACCCCATCACCGTGGACCGCGACATCGCAGTAAAGGCCGTCAAACCCCTCTGGAAAAAATTCAAACACCTGCGCTGGTACAGCTTCATCGGCATGCAGAAGCGGGTGGCCCCCAGCCTATCGAAGATCATCACCGTTTCCACCTGCGCCCGGGACGACATCGCCCGGGAGTTTCGCATTCCGGCCGAGCGCTTCCGCATCGCCCCCAATGGTATCGATACCAACATCTTCCGCCCCCTGCCGGAAGTGCCGCGCGAATCGGGGCGCCTCATCGTCACCAACAGCTCGGACACCCCCTTGAAGGGCCTTTACTACCTGTTGCACGCCCTGACCTTGCTGCCCGCCGACAGCCCAGTGCGCCTGGTGGTCATCGGGTCCCCCAAAAAGGACGGCGGTATCGTGCGCCTCATCCGCCGCCTGGGAATCGGCAACCGGGTGACCTTCACCGGCCGCATCAGCGACGCCGAGTTCGTGCATCAATATGCCCGCGCCGCCATGGCGGTGGTTCCCTCGGTCTATGAAGGCTTCGGCCTGCCGGCGGGAGAGGCAATGGCCTGCGGCGTTCCGGTGATCTCCACCACCGGCGGCGCCCTGCCCGAGGTGGTGGGCGACGCCGGCATCCTGGTGCCTCCCCGCAATTCCCAGGCCCTGGCCGACGCCATCATGAGCCTCCTGGACAATCCCGGCCGCGCCGCGTCCCTGGGAAAAACCGGCTATGACCGCGTCCAGGCCCACTTCACCTGGCGCCGGGCGACGGAGAAAACCGTGAGCGCCTACCGGGAGGTGATCGATGATTACCATCGACTTCAGGCGCATTGAGGTTCGGGACGGTTTTCGCATCCTCGACATGGGCTGCGGATCGGGTCGCCATGTGGGCGCTTTTTATGAGCGTTTCCGGGCCACGGTGATCGGCGCCGATCTTAGCCCTCAAGATCTGGGTGCCGCCGTGGAGCGTCTGGCCCTGCACGACAGCTTAAGCGCCCACAAGGGTGGCAACTGGGGCCTGCTGGCCGCCAACATCACCCGGCTGCCCTTTGAAGACCACAGCTTCGACCTGGTCCTCTGCAGTGAAGTCCTCGAACACATTCCTGCCGATGAACACGCCATCGCCGAGTTGCTGCGAATTCTCAAGCCCGGTTGCCAGCTGGTGGTCAGCGTCCCAAGCTGGTGGCCGGAAAAGCTCTGTTGGGCCCTCTCGAAAGCCTACACCGCCACCGAAGGCGGCCATGTACGCATCTATCGCAAAGGCCCGCTGGTGAGAAAGATCCGTGCGGCTGGAACGAAGTACCTCAGCGCCCACCACGCCCATAGCCTGCACGCCCCCTATTGGTGGCTGAAATGCCTCTTGGGGATCGACAACGAGGCCCCCCTGGTCATTCGCCTATATAAACGCCTGCTCACCTGGGACATTCTCCAGCACCCGCCCCTGACCCGTTTCATCGAACGCCTGCTCAACCCCCTGTTGGGCAAAAGCCTGGTGCTCTATTTCCGTAAGGATCATCCGGCCTGAAGCCCGGATCCGGGCACGCACAAAATTAAAGTAAGCCCCCGGGACCGGCGATAGACCAGGTAACTCCAATTCACGTTCGAAAAAGGTCGATTTTCGGGTGGGAGCGGCTGATTTTGAATGAATGCATAGGTAGGTGAAATGGCATACGTGCTGGTCATTGACGACGATTTCATAACCAACCAACTTTTCTGCGAAGTGGTGGCCCAGCTCGGTCACGAGAGCATCAGCGCCGGCGATCTTTCAGATGGACGTGATAAAGCCGCCCGGATGCCCATCGACCTGGTGCTATTGGATGTCAACCTGCCCGACGGCAGCGGCATCGAGACCCTGCCGGAACTGTTGCGCAGCCCCTCCGAACCCGAGGTGATCATCGTCACCGGCCAGGGGGACCCGGACGCTGCCGAGACCGCCATCCGCAGCGGGGCCTGGGACTATATCCTCAAGCCGGCCCCTGTGGAGGCCATGCGCCTCGTTATCAAGCGGGCCCTAAAATACCGCGCCGCCAAGGCGGACCAACGCCCCACCCACCTGCGCCGGGACGACATCATCGGCAACAGCTACGCCCTCAACGCCACTTTGGAGCGCGTGGCCCAGGCGGCGGCCACCACTGCCAATGTACTGATCTATGGGGAAACCGGAACGGGTAAGGAGCTCGTGGCCCGTTCCATCCACGCCAATAGTCAACGCGCCAAACACCGCTTCGTGGTGGTGGACTGCGCCGCCCTGCCGGATTCCCTGGTGGAGAGCACCCTCTTCGGCCACGTTAAAGGCGCCTACACCGGGGCCGACGCCGAACGCGACGGACTCATCAAGCAGGCCGACGGTGGCACGCTCTTTCTGGATGAGATCGGCGAGCTGCCCCTGGCGGCCCAGAAATCCCTTCTTCGAGTGATCCAGGAACGTCGCTACCGGCCGGTACGCGGCAGTCGTGAAGTGGCGGCCGATTTTCGCCTTATCGCCGCTACCAACCGAGATCTTGCGGACCACGTCAAGGCAGGTCATTTTCGCGAGGATCTGCTCTTTCGCCTCAGGGGGATGAGCCTCACTACGCCCCCCCTGCGGGATCGCAAAGAGGATCTCAAACCTCTCTGCGTCCACTACGTCAATAAACTCTGCGATATCTACGCCGCGGAGTCCAAAGGATTT
>JBNKKA010000091.1:0-16931 GCA_050291585.1 Desulfobacteraceae bacterium | reverse complement strand
TCATCTATGGGCAGACCCATAATCCCCATAAGCTTGGATTTAGCCCGGGAGGCAGCAGCGGCGGCGCTGCGGCGATTGTTGCCGCTGGTGGTTCGGCCTTCGATATCGGCAGCGATTATGGCGGGAGCCTGCGCTACCCCGCCCACTGCTGCGGCATCACCACCATCAAACCCACCTCGGGGCGTGTTCCGCGTACCGGGCACATATTGCCATTCGGGGGCGTCCTGGATTCCTTCCAACAGATCGGCCCCATGGCGCGCTATGTGGAAGATTTAGATTTGGTGCTTCCGCTTCTTTGCGGGCCAGATTGGATCGACCCCTCCATAGTGTCCATGCCACTCGGCCATCCCGGCGACGTGGATATCAAGACGCTTCGTGTGGCCTTCCACACAGACAATGGGATTGTCTCCGCTTCTGCTGAAACCACAGCGGCCGTCCGAAGGGCTGCAGAACAACTTGCCTGTGACGGCGCACGGGTGGATGAGGTGCAACCTGATGGTATCGACCAGTCCTACGATATCATGATGGGACTGCTGTCGGCTGACGGCGGGGCATCCGTGCGACGATTGTTGAGGTCTGCCCATACAAAAGCGCATACGCTTCCGTGGTTGGAGTTCGCCCAACCTGTTGACGCCACCGCCTATGATGCATTGATCATGGATTGGTACCGCTTTCGGAGTACCATGCTCTCCTTTTTTAAAGCGTATGATGTGATCCTGTGCCCGGTAAATGTTGAACCCGCCTTGCCGCATGGGTCCATAAAAGAAGATCTGCAGGCATTCAGCTACAGCATGACTTACAACCTGACAGGCTGGCCAGTGGCCGTTGTGCGAGGAGGCACTGCCTCGAATGGACTTCCCATTGGTCTGCAAATTGTCGCTCAGCCGTGGCTGGAAGCGGTTTCGCTAGCTGTGGCACATCATCTTGAGACAACCCTGGGCGGATTTCAGCCGGCCCCTGTCTGAACCAACCATTGTCCAAAAAACCTTAAGCGAGTATCAATATGAGGAAATGCACAGGAAATAACACTCAGGAATGGGGATTTGATGCCATCTTTGATGTCAAATGCCCTAGTTGTGGGGGGCCCGTCGAGTTCTTCAAGGATGAGCTCACAAGAAACTGCCCCCAATGTAAAATTACAATTGAAAACGATCGTAAAGATGTTGGCTGTGTGCAATGGTGTTCATCCTCATCAGCGCATACACGGAATCTGTGTCCCAAGTTTAAACGGTCGAAGGATCGATTGTACGGCCACATAATAGCCTAGCCGTTTGCCGCCGGGCGGGTGACCAAGTCACTTTTTGAAGCCTCTATCCACAAAGGAAGACGTTCTTGCCCCTGCTCCTGCTCGTCAAGATCCTCACCGCCACCCTCATCGTCGTGGGCCTCTCCGTCGTGGCCGAAAAAGCCAGTCCGCGCGTATCCGGCCTGCTGGCCGGTTACCCCCTGGGCACCGCCCTGGCCCTGTTCTTCTACGGCCTCGAGCTGGGGCCGCGATTTGCCGCCGACGCCGCGGTCTACGCCCTCTTGGGCCTCATCGCCACCCAGAGCTTCGTCTATGTCTACTACCAGACCTCCCTCAGACTGAAGCGCTGGAGCCCCTTGATCTCCTCCCTGTCTGCCATCGCCACTTTCCTCCTGGTGGCGCGCGTTTTCAGCCACATGCCCGCCCGACCACCCCTCGTCATGACCCTGACCCTCCTCTCCATGGGGCTCTTCATCTACCTCTTCAGGAAGCTGCCCGACGCCACCATCGCCCAGGCCGTGAAACTCGGACCCCGCGTGCTCCTGCTGCGGGCCATTTTTTCCGCAGGCCTCATCGTTCTGATCACCGCCGTGGCGAAACTGGTGGGTGAGCGCTGGGCCGGCCTGCTCTCCGGCTTTCCCATCACCCTTTTCCCCTTCATCCTGATCATCCATCTTACCTATCGGCCGGCCCACGTCCATACCATCATCAAGAATTTCCCCAGGGGAATGGGGGCCCTGGTGCTATACGCCATCAGCGTCTACCTGCTCTACCCGCGCCTTGGGATCTATGCCGGGACCCTGGCCGCCTTTGCCGCCGCCAGCCTCTACCTGGTGGCCATCCTGTACCGCTCAGCGTCCACCGCCCCATCGTGAGGCTCCGATAATGGTTTTGAACCCTAACTCGGAAGACTTGTTTTTTGAATGGGTCTGCGGTACCCAACCCATGGGCCGTCAGGGACGAAGGCGCAGTTTTTGTTCCTATCATTCAAGCCATCGGTCCAGGATGACAAAATAAAGAGGATATGCGGCTCTGCCGTTGGTAATCATCTTTTTCTCCCATTGTGATGTAGAAAGGAGTTTGCATGACTATCCTGGAATTCGGTCCCCACGATCAAATATACTACGAGCACACCCAGCCTACGACAAAAGGGGCCCTGACCTTTGTCTTCTTCAACGCCCTCACCAGCGACACCGCTGGCTGGGAAGCCGTCATCGGCCCCCGGGTGCGCGCCGCCGGTCACGGCACCCTGGTTTTCAACTTCCGCGGCCAGACCGACAGCCCCTTCAGCCCCGACATCACCCTGGACGCCGATCTCATGGCGGCCGACGCCGTCAAACTGCTCAAGGCCGCTGCACCGCAAAGGCCTGCGCTGGTGGGGCTGAGCATCGGTGGCCTCTTCGCCGCCCGCGCCCACCTGGCCGGGGCGGCCGCCGAGGCCCTCGTCCTGATCAACACCCTGCGCAAGGACGGTCCTCGGCTTCAGTGGGTGGGGGACGCCTTGGTGCGCGCCGTGGAGGTGGGCGGGCTGGACCTCTTCCGTGATCTTTACCTGCCCCTCCTGGTCAACGAAGAGTGGCAGCGGGCCAACCGCAGCAACTTCATCGCCCCCGAGGGGAAGTACTCGCCCTTGCCCGCCAACCACGGCCACTACAAGCTCTTGGCCGAGGCGGGGCGCACGGCCGACTGGGATCTGCCATACGAAAAGCTTGACCCGCCTACCCTGGTGATCACCGGCCTCCAGGACCACGTCTTCCTCGAGCCCGCCGTGGTGGCCGAGCTGGCCGCCCGCTTGCCAAAAGCCAAGCGCGTGGATATGCCCGAGGCCGGCCACCTCATCCCCGCCGAGCGGCCCGAGGCCCTGGCCGACCACCTAATCGCATTCGCCAGGGAGGTGGGCTGATGGCCATCTGGCATAAAAACCCATCTATAGCCTACCTGGCCGTCATGGCCGGGGTGGTCGGACATGCTTCCAGTGAATTCGTCGCCAAGATCTCCGGCGTGGGCGGACCCGAATTGTCGGTCTGGCGTTTTCTCCTGGGGGGCATCGGCCTCGTCGTCATCGCCCTTCTGCTGCCCCAGAGTCGTAATCTCCTAGCGCCTTTCAAGACCCATGGCGTGCGCCTGGTGTTGCTCAGTTTCATGGGCGTCACCGTGGGTTATCTGCTCTTTCACTGGTCCCTTGATTTCGCCAGCGTGCCCCAGGTGGCCACCATGGTCACCACCATCCCCATCCTGGTGGGGCTGGCCAACCTGGCCATCAACAAACAGCCTTTCACCACCGCCAAGATCATCAGCGGGATCGCCGCCGTCATGGGTGTTGCCCTGTTGATTACCGACGGCTACTTGGCAAAACTGGCCGGCACCGGTCAGGCCCTCATCGGAGTGATGATGGCCTTGGGGTGCGCTGCCACCATCGCGGTTTATATGGTTTTGGTACGGCCCATCATCGTCGAATACGGCGCCATGCGCATCACGGCCATCACCATGTTTCTGGGCGCCATCGGGCTCTGGATTCTGGTGGGACTGTTCTGGGGAATCAGGGTGAATCCCTTGACCCTCTTCGACCGACCCATGGGGCAAGTGGGTGCCCTCTTGACCATCTCGCTCTACAACACCACCATTACCCAGTTCCTCTGGATCGGTGGCTTGGCCGCCGTACCCGACATCACCCGGGGCAGCTATCTCTTCTTCCTCAAACCCGTCATCGCCGCCGCCCTGGCGGTGTGGTTCCTCAGCGCCCAACTAACCCCCTGGCAGATGCTGGCCATTGGCGTCATCTGCGCTTCGGTGATTTTAGAAGTAGTATTGAGCCGCAAAACAACCGTCTGAGTCGTTTCTACCGGTGCGGTGCGTAGCGCGCAGCACCGGCTACCTGTATGAACGGCCATATTCCTTGATAGAGAAGGAGAAATAAATATGTCTGATAAATATCTGCGTATAGCCATTGTCACCGGAGCCACATCCGGTATTGGCGAAGCGACGGTGAGAAAGTTCGTTGATGCAGGCTTTGGTGTTGTCGGTAATGGCCGCAATGCTACAAAACTGGCTGCACTTGAAAAAGAAATTGGTTCTGCATTTTGTGGTGTTGTTGGTGATGCTAGTGACCACACTATATTTGAAACCCTCTTTGCATCAGCCAACAGTCGATTCAGCCAGACGGTTGACATTGTTGTTGCCAATGCTGGTGTCGGTCTGGGCGGATCGGTCAAGGATGCAGATCTGTCCCGATTCGAATATCTTCTAAAAATAAATGTTACGGCTACCCTTGCTCTTTTGCAGCAAGCTGCGCGGAAAATGGTGGCGAATCAGCAAAATGTCTATCCCAAATCGGCTGCCGACATTGTTATTCTCGGATCGGTTGTTGGGCGACATATATCACCGTTTAGCGCAGTATATGGCGCTACCAAGTTTGCTGTGCATGCACTGGCTGAAGGCCTACGCCGCGAAGTCGGACCTCAGGGGGTTCGCGTTTCGTTGATCGAACCAGGGATGGTACTGAGTGGATTTCAGGCTGGCGCAGGCTATAGTGACGAAATGGTGCAGGGCCTTGAAGAGAGATTCGGACCACTTCTAGTAGGAGATGACGTGGCAAATACAATCCATTATATTGTCACCCAGCCACCCCATGTGCACATCAGCGATATTATTGTTCGTCCCACACGCCAAGATTATCCATAAACTCGCATGGCATAAGCATGCGCCAGACGGCAAGAAGCGCGGCAGTGTTGCGGCGGCAAGTTAGGGTTGGCCGCTGGTGATGCAGGTCGCTCTGATCAAAAAAAGTATTCGTTCATGGTGTCAGTTCCTTTGACATAGGGGTCATTCAAATTAGATTAACGGTGTCAAGGATTGTTGCTTTCATATTTTTTGGAGTTATGAATGAAAAAGGTGCTATTAATAATAGCTATTTTTCTTTTCTGTGGTTGTTCTCTTGCCGTTTGTAGGATCTCAGAAGCGAATCAAAAAATCAGGATTAGCTATTTTAATGTCCCGCCTTTCATTTTTTACGATTTTGAAAGGCATGAACTGACAGGGGGGGCGCTCTATGAGTTTCTTGAGCAGTACATTGGACCCAAAATAGATGCTGAATTTGTCTGGGACAGATCGCCAACAACTATTCCCAGACAATTGAAGTCCATTGGCAACGGGTCAATCGATGCAGCCGCTTTGTTGTCGTACACTCCCCAGAGGGAGCAGGAAATGGCGTTTACGGCAACCCCCTTTTTTATTTCTTCGCCGGCTATAGCGGTATTAAGGAGTAATAAATTAAAAAAAGTTGAAAAAATTGAAGATATTCTCTCGCTGAGAATAGGGTACGCGCAAAGAGCATATTTAACGCCGTTCATGCGGGATAAGCGGATTCATTTTGATCTGGTTAGTACCGGAAATTACAATGAACTCAATTTTAAAAAGCTGATGATCTATCGTATTGATGCCGTATACACGCCGGATATAGCAAGTCTTTTGGCTGTAATGAAAAAATTAGAAATAGAAAATAAGGTCGAAGTGATCAAGTTGCCGGATGAAACCAGTGCAAATCACGTTGTTTTTTCAAAAAACATGAGGAATGTTGCCTTTCGCTACGACGAAGCTTTTCAGCAAATAGATGGAGCAACCACCTTTTTAAAAATAATGAGCAAGTACATAGACATTTCTAGACTCAGACAAAAATAGCTTGATTACTCTATAACCCAAAATTACCCACTTATCCAACGGATCTGCTGGAGTTCTGAAAACACTTTTGCTTGAGAAATAGAATGAGATTGTGATTCGAAAAATATTATTGGTAGCTGTATTCTTGAATGCATTCATCAACCAATTGATGTGGTTCAATGACTGCGGACACTGAGATAAGTGTAAATGTCAACCGGCTCAGGTAACGGTTGTCGCCCCTGCTTGAGATCCCAATTCGGCACCTCAAGTCTGTAACTTATTGAAGTTAAACATCAAAGATGACCAAGACAGTGGGTCGTTTCCTTTTTTTCAATCTTCTGGTATTGAACTATGGTTGAATGGCCGCCGGGCGGCATAAAGAACCCGGTTAAATAGCGCCCAGCCCAATGACTTTCTTCGGCGCATCCCTCCCATCCAAAGGTCCATCAACTATAGCGCCTGCCTCGATTTTGAACCGCCGATGCTTGCGCAGCAGGTACGAGACGCAAGATGATCCGGGTATCCCAACTTCATAAATCCTACCCCATGGGCCAGAACCGCCTGGAGGTCCTCAAGGGGATCGACCTGACCATCGAGACCGGCGAGTTTGTGGCCGTGATGGGGGCCAGTGGATCGGGAAAGTCTACCCTGCTCAACATCCTGGGGTTGCTGGACACCTATGACCGCGGCGAGTATCGCCTCAACGGCGACCTCATCTGGGAGCTATCGGAAAAGCGGGCCGCCCGGTTGCGCAACCGCCACCTGGGCTTTGTGTTTCAATCCTTCAATTTGATCGCGTTTAAAAATGCCATGGAGAATGTGGCCCTGCCGCTGTTTTACCAGCAAGTGGGGAAAAAGAAGCGCAACGCCATCGCCATGGACTACCTCGACCAGATGGGACTGGCCGACTGGGCCACCCACCTTCCCGGTGAATTGTCCGGCGGGCAGAAGCAGCGCGTGGCCATCGCCCGGGCGCTGATCACCAAACCGGCCGTGATTCTGGCGGATGAACCCACCGGCGCCCTGGACAGCGCGACGTCAAGGGAGGTTCTGGAAGTGCTGCGCCAGGTCAACAAAGGGGGGATCACCATCGTGGTCATCACCCATGAAAACGACATCGCCGCCATGACGGACCGCGTGGTGCGCATCCGCGATGGTGTGCTAGTCAACGGCGGCGAAACAGTCGCAGACGATGGTATGGGCCCAAGGGAGGCGACCTAGCATGCGGGCCTTCGGGGATAAAATCGGCGAGATCCTCCACAATATTCGCAACCATAAATTGCGGGTCTTGTTGACGGGCTTTTCGGTCTCCTGGGGCATCTTCATGCTGATCTTGCTCCTGGGTGCCGGTTACGGGCTGGAGAACGGCGTACGCAAATCCTTTGCCGAGGATGCCATCAACAGCCTGTGGGTGTACCCGGGGCAGACCAGTCTGCCCTACCAGGGGCTGCGCCAGGGCCGCTTGGTGCAATTTCGCAACGAAGATCTCGGAGATGTGAAAACCCATCTGGCGGCTGTGGACCTGAGTTCTTCGCGGCTCTATCTGTCGGGCAAGAAGACCATTCGTTTCGGAGAACGGGCCTCCAACTTCGACTTGGTGGGGGTGCATCCCGATTACCAGGCGATTGAGAATCTGCGCATGCTGAAGGGCAGGCGCCTCAACCAACGCGATCTGGAGGCGGTTCGCAAAACCGTCGTCATCGGTAAGGTGGTGGCAAGCGAACTCTTTGAAAACACCCCGGCCATGGGCCAATATCTCCTCATCAACGACGTGCCCTTCCAGGTGGTGGGGGTGTTTCATGATCCGGGGGATGACCGCCAGGAGGAGACCCTCTACATCCCCGTCTCGACCCTTCAACGGGTATTCACGGGCAATGATCACATCCACAATATGGCTTTCACCGTTGACGCTAGGGATGTGGCCGCTTCCCAGGCGGTGGAGAAAAATCTAATGCACAGGCTGGCGGCGCGGCACGATTTCGATACGGCTGACGAACGCGCGGTGTTTATCCACAACACATTCGAAGCGTATAGAAAATATATGACCCTCTTCGCCAATATCCGTACCTTCATCTGGATGATCGGCATCGGCAGTATCGTGGCGGGCATCGTGGGAATCTCAAACATAATGCTGATCACGGTCAAGGAGCGCACCCGTGAGATCGGCATTCGCAAAGCCCTGGGGGCCACTCCCGCTTCTATTATCGATATGATTCTTACCGAGGCGATCCTGACCACAAGCGTGTTCGGTTATCTGGGCCTGGTGGCGGGGATCGTGCTGCTCGAAGTGGCGGCGCGCCTGATCACCAACGTGGATTACTTCCACAACCCCGAGGTGAACCTCTGGGTGGCTTTCGGGGCCATGGGGCTTCTGGTGGTCTGCGGCACCCTGGCAGGGATTTTCCCGGCGCGCAGGGCGGCCATGATCCGGCCTGTGGAAGCTTTGCGGGACGAAGGATGATGGCGCGATGAGGCTTACGCTGATCGATACGGACGGCTTGCGCGAGACCCTCTACACCCTGAGGTGCAACAAGCTGCGCTCGGTGTTGACGGCCTTCGGCGTCTGCTGGGGCGTATTCATGATCATTGTGCTGGTGGGGGTGGGCAATGGGTTGCAGAAAGGTGCTTTCGACAGTTTCGGTAGCCTGGCCACCAACAGCGTCTTTGTGTGGACCCGCACCACCACCAAGCCCTACCATGGCTTCCCGCGCGGGCGACGCTTTCATTTTCGAAACGCTGATATCGCCGCCCTGCGCCGGTTGATCCCGGAAATCGAAGCGCTCGCCCCGCGGGGGCGCATGCGGGGAGGCGATAGTGCCGGCAACAACGTGGTGTACAAAGAGAAGAAGGCTACCGTCACCATCTATGGCGATTATCCGGCCATTCAGAAAATTCGCTTGATGAAGATCCAGAAGGGCCGTTTTTTAAACGCTCACGATATCGAGAAAAAGCGCAAAGTAGCGGTGATCGGGTATCGGGCGGAAACGCTGCTGTTCAAACCGGGCGAAGATCCCATCTCAAAATTCATTACCATAAAAGGGGTACCCTTTCAGGTGGTGGGGGTGTTCCGTTTCACCCACCCAAATGAGAAGGACGAGAAGGAGGACGCCAAAGCGGTCTTCCTGCCCCTGTCTACCTTCCAGCAACTCTTCCACTGGGGGGACGTGGTGGGCTGGTTTTCCCTCACCGCCAAACCGGGGGCTTCGGCCATCGGCGTCAAAGACAAGCTGGTGGCCATGATGGCTCGGCGTCATCAGGTGGCCCCCGACGACCGGCGCGCCTTCGGGCACTGGAACATGGAGAAAGAGTTTCAGAAGATCCAGAGCCTTTTTGTGGGGATTCGCTTCCTCATCTGGTTTGTGGGGCTCTTCACTTTGGTGGCCGGCGTGATCGGGGTGTCCAACATCATGCTCATAACGGTCAAGGAGCGCACGCGTGAAATCGGCATTAAACGGGCAGTCGGTGCGACCCCCGGCGATATCATCCGCCAGGTCATGGTGGAGACGGTTCTGCTGACAGCCTTCTCCGGGTACTTGGGGTTGGTGGCCGGCGTCTTTACCCTGGAACTGGTCAACCAGGTGATGGAGACCTTCGGGATCCGGGCCGAGATGTTCAAGGACCCGGGGGTGGATCTGACGGTGGCCCTCTTCGCGCTGCTGGCCCTGATTGTCTCCGGGGCCCTGGCTGGATTGCTACCCGCCACGCGGGCCGTTCGCATTCGGCCCGTTGCGGCCTTACGATATGAAATTTAGTCCGTTGCGAGATGAGAACTGATGAAAAAAATACTCTCTATCCTGATGGTGATGCTCACTGTGGCCGCCTTCGTCGGCACCTTCGTCTTCCTATTCCAGAAGTCCCGACCACGGGTCGAGGCGATCCGGACCGTGGCCCCCCAAACAACGGATATCGTCAACAAGATCGTGGCCACCGGGTCGGTGCTGCCGAGGAAGGAGATCGAGATCAAATCCCAGGTCTCCGGCATCATCCATACGATCCCCGCCCACGAGGGCCAGGATGTAAAAACGGGGGAGATCCTCGCCACCATCCGCATCACGCCCAACCTCATCCAGGTGAATGAAGCCGAGGCCCGACTGGCCCAGGCGCAGATAAAGCTTGATGATGCCCAGGAAACCTGGCGCCGCGAAAAACGGGACTACGAACGCACCTTGAAGCAGGGTGCCCTGCTGACGGACACCGAGTCCCCCCATCTGATCAAGCTGCGCCAAGCGGTGGCGGAAGCAAAGACAGCGGCCTTGAATTTGAGCGATGCCCGCAAAACCTATCAAAGAGAAAAAGATCTCTATGATCAGAAGATCTCTACTGCCTCAAAGCTGCAGGATAAAAAACACGCTCTGGATCAGGCCCGCGAGGCCAACAAGAAGGCGGAGGACCTGCTTCGCCTGATCCGGGAAGAGACCATCGAGGCAGCCGTGAGCGCCTTCCAGAAGGCGGAGGTGGATCGTCGGCAGGCAGCCGAAGCCCTAACCTCCGCTCAGCGCAACCTGCAGCTGGTGCGTGAGGGGGGCACCTCCGAGAATGCCGAGGAGAGCAATACCCTGATTCGATCGACCATCGACGGCATGGTGCTGGAGATTCCCGTCAAGACGGGTAGTCACATCATCGAGAGCAATCCCCAGAATCCGGGCACAACCATCGCCGTCGTGGCCGACATGACCGATATGATCTTCAAAGGGCAGATCGACGAAACCGACATCGGCAAGATAGCGCCGGGCATGGATCTGACCCTCACCATCGGCGCCATCGAGGGGGAGACCTTCTTAGCCACCATCGAACAGATCGCCCCCAAGGGGAAATCGGTGGAGGGCACCATCCAGTTCGCCGTGGAAGCCAGCGTGGCCCCCAAGCCGGGTCGCTTCATCCGTGCCGGGTACAGCGCCAGCGCCAATATTATCCTGGACCAGCGGCAGCAGGCCCTGGCCGTGGAGGAGGGCAACCTGGTCTTCGAGGGGCAGAAAAGCTTCGCCTTTGTGGCCAAGGAGGGCGGCGGTTTTGAAAAACGTGAAATCCAGACCGGACTCTCGGACGGGATCCAGATCGAAATTGTGGCCGGGCTAACCCGTGAGGATCGCATCAAGGTGCTGCAGTAATAAATTATTATGTCTGGGTGTTACCCAGATGGATGATTATCGCGAGGTAATCGGGTCCCCAACTCCCGAGGTGTTTGTCCAGTTACGAAAGGCTCTTGGACGGCCGGTGCCGACCCGACCCGCTGCCGCCGAGGCGCTGGCCAGGGATCTCTATTCGATCTCCATCCAGCGATGCGCAGCATGCGATCCGATTCCCGGCCCACAAAGAGGAATATCGTGCCCCCAGCTGAACAGATACGAATAGAGCGCACCACCGCTGTCGCAGCGGACGAGATTCTTGCGCTTCAGAAAATCGCCTATCTCAGTGAAGCGGAGATCATCGACGACTATTCCATCCCGCCCCTGCATCAGGCTCTCAAGGACCTGTTGTTCGAGTTTGAACGCCAGATCTTTCTGACGGCCACCGCTGAAAACACGGTCATCGGATCCGTCAGATGCCGGCTGGAGGAGGGGAGCTGTTACATCGGCAAGCTGATCGTGCACCCCCGATCACCAGAATCGCGGTCTGGGAAAAAAACTTCTCAAAGCGGCCGAAGACCAATTCCCCGAAGCGGAGCGTTACGAATTGTTCACCGGCCAGAGGAGAAAAAAATCTGCTGACCTTATCAGTCGTCAGGATCTCTACCCCTGGTTTGCCTGCCTGTTTGTGGAGGAGAATGAACGCGGCCACCAATACGGCAAGCTGCTGCTTGCGCATGCGGAACAGGAAGCTGCCAAGGAGGGATTTTCGATGATCTATCTAAACACCAGCCATGATGGCTACTATGAAAAATATGGCTGGCAGAGAATTGAAGACGGTTATTATATCAACGGGTCAAAGCTCCGGATCTACAAACACGAAGTGGGCGCCTAAGGAGATGACGCTTGAGCGGCCAGTCCTGCTGGCCGTCCGATTTATGGGTTTTGATCAAAAGTGATTATCCGCAACTGGCGAATGGCGGACGCCCTCCGCCATCGCCCAATACGCCCACAATCGAAAAATAGCACTGAATTTACGGGATGCCTTCCCCTATCCGTTTACGCTTCAAGATGCAGAGGCTTTCATATCGCGCGCCCTTGAGGCAGTTCCCGCAATCCTTTTCGCCATCGCGACCCCCTCTGAAGCCATCGGCGGGATCGGGCTCATGCCCGGTGAAGATGTTCACCGCCATACGGCCGAAATCGGGTATTGGCTTGCCGAGCCGTATTGGGGAAGAGGCATCATGACCCGCGCCATGAAGCAGATGACGGCCTATGCGCTCCGTGAGCTCAAGTTGATGCGGATCTTTGCCGAACCATATGCCACCAACCCCGCCTCAGCCCGAGTGCTCGAGAAGGCGGGATGCGTCCGTGAGGGAACCTTGCGCGCCAATGTGGTCAAGGATGGAATTATCCTTGATCAGTATATCTATAGTTATGTCGCCAACGCGCACAGGCATCCTGAATTTTTTTAAGAAACCAAACGGAGAAGAAATGAGAACCTTACTCACCATTATCTTATTGCTGGTTGCCGTCCATATGTCAGCCCTTCAGGCCGAAGCCGTCATGTACAAATGGGTGGACTCAAACGGTGTCGTCCATTTTAGCGACACCCCGCCCGCGTCTCAACAGGAGATGGAAACCCGTGATACCAGCCAATACAGGGAGCCTGAGCCTAAACCGGCTTCAACGAAACCGAAAAAGGTGACCCAGACGGCTCCCGCCAAACCGGACAGGAAGCAGATGCCCAGGACGAAGAAAGCATCTGTGCGATCCAACAACAAGGTCGAAATATTCACGACCAGCTGGTGCGGGTATTGTAAAAAAGCGATTGCGCTGCTAAATGCCCATGGGATCAAATACAAGCAACATGATATCGAGAAGGAACCCCAAGCCAGAAAAAAGATGAAAGCGCTAGGCGGGCGGGGCGGTGTCCCCTTCGCCATCATCAATGATCAGAAGATATATGGTTTTTCAGAGGATACCTACAAGCGCGTGCTGGGTTTGTAACCCGGTTGACCGTTTGACGAGGAGCGCATCCTAAAACTTAAGGGGTAGATCGAGTGGATGCTATCACGGTAGAAGACGCGCCGGATGCCATCGGGCCTTATTGTCATGCCATGAAGGTCGGAAACCTGGTCTTTTGTTCGGGGCAGACCCCCTTGGACCCCGACACCATGACCCTGGCCGGCGATACCATCGAGACCCAGACCCGCCGTGTATTACAGAATCTCACCACCGTCCTGGCGGGGGTCGGCCTGACCCTCGCTAACGTCGCCAAAACCACCGTCTATCTCAAGGATATGCAGGATTTCCAGGGGATGAATACGGTCTATGCCCAGATGTTTGACGGGCACAGGCCCAGCCGCACGACCATCGCGGTGAAGCAGAACCCTTTGGATGCCCTGGTGGAGATCGAGTGTGTGGCCGAACTGCCGTCGGCCTGAACCGTGGCCGCTTAACCGACCTTGCAGATCTTCACCCGTGGGAGGCTTTAGCCATGCAAAAAGCTGCCTATTTACAGAGTTTCGGCGAATTGACACCCTATCTCGACCAAGCCGATGTCATCGATGTGAAACAATTTGAAGGTGGGGTCAGCTTACGCGGGTTGATTGCCGCCATGCTGTCCTACTACCCCTGGTGGCTGGTTTTTTTATACCGCGTTCGCGAGGCGCTCGTCAGGATTCTTGGCCTCGTTAGGCACGAGGCGCCGGAAAGCTTGCCGGCCCTACACCCCGAAGATGTGTCCTTTTCGCCGGGGGACCAGGTCAGCTTTTTCACCGTTCGATCTGGCCGGGAGGAGACCTACTGGGTATCAGAAACACCTGACGACAGGCATCTGAAGGCCTATTTTGGGGTGGTCAAAGAACCCCTGGACGATTCTGTCAGCCGGTTTCACGTGATAACCTCAGTTTACTACAAGCATTGGACTGGGCCGGTTTATTTTAACCTTATCAGGCCCTTTCATCATCTGGTGGTTGCCCGAATGGCCCGCCATGGTTTAAGCCAGTAAAGGGGTATCTATGCAGTTGCAGCCCATAGGATGTATTCACACCCCGCATAAGGCAAAAGAGGACTGTCCGATTCAGCCCGCCTATTCCACCGAGGCCGAAGGCCGGATAGAGGTTTTTGAGGCCTATGCACCCGGTCTCAAGGATATCGAGACTTTTTCCCATATCTACCTTATTTACGTGTTTGACCGTGCCGGCGAGGTCCAATTGGTGCGTCCCACCTTTCTGGATGATGAAGCCCATGGGATCTATGCTTCCCGGCACCCCTGCCGTCCCAATGGCATCGGGCTCTCTATTTTTCGACTTGTGGAGCGCCAGGACAATAACCTGATGGTGAACGGGGTCGATGTTCTCGATGAGAGCCCACTGATCGATATCAAGCCCTACATACCCAGGTTTGACCACATCGGGTCCGCCTCCAACGGCTGGGTGGGCGACCGACCGTGGCGGCCGAAGCCCGGCAATCGCGAGTAAGCCCGGTGGCCGGAAACCCTAGAGGATAGTCGGAGGTGCAGATGCTCACGGTCTTCATTTCAGCCCTACTCGGCACCATGGCCGCCCAGGTCGCGCCGGGGCCCAAGCCTCTTGCTGTGGCCGGTGTGGCCCTCTCCCAGGGGCGGCGGTCAGCGTTTTGCGTGGTTTGGGGGGGTGGCGACCGGTATTCTCGTATGGGCGGCTGCCTTCGCCTTCCTGCTGGGATCCGGTTCTCCACCTGTGGCCGTACTTCTGTCGGCCGGTAGTCCAGCCGCCCACAAGAAGGCACCGAGATGGGGATGGGATATCGCCCA
The DNA here is from genome assembly GCA_050291585.1 of Desulfobacteraceae bacterium. Lineage (GTDB taxonomy): Bacteria > Desulfobacterota > Desulfobacteria > Desulfobacterales > Desulfosarcinaceae > JASJCL01. The sequence goes on along the minus strand of JBNKKA010000091.1, from coordinate 2,164 downwards.
ACCACACATGATCAACAGCAATAAAGATTGAACATGAAAAAATACAAGATCTTGGTCACAAATGACGATGGGATTGAATCTCCGGGTTTGCGAGCGGCGGTAGACGTCGCAGCAAGTCTCGGGAGTGTCACCGTAGCCGCACCGAGTCATCAACAAACGGCCTCAGGGAGAGGTTTGACTGGAGACAAAGCGGCGCGTTTGATTCCCATTGAATACGCGCCGAACGGGGCGAGAATTCGGGCCTATCATTGTGATTGCTCGCCGGCGTTGGTTGTAAAGCATTGCTTGAGAACCCTTTTCAGTGAACGCCTGCCGGATCTGCTCATCTCTGGAATCAATTACGGCGAGAATGTGGGGGTTCAAATCACCAGTTCTGGCACCATCGGGGCAGCTTTAGAAGCCGCCAGTGCAGGTATTCCGTGTATCGCCATATCCAAACAGACGGATGTCGGCGCTCACCTCAGCTATACAGCCCAAGACTGGACCGCTTCATCCTTTTTTTTAAACCAGTTTGCAGAGGCGATTTTAAATACGCAATTGCAAACTGACGTCGATGTGTTGAAAATAGACATCCCTTGCGATGCAACGAGTTCGACAACATGGAAGATCACCAAGCAAGCGCGGACCGGGTACTACTTCAGAACCAGCGCGAATCCCACAGAGAACAGCAAAATATTCGACGGTGAAACGACCATCAACATCGATACAGAGACCCTTGATCCTGAGACGGATATTTATGCGCTGGCGATTGAAAAGCTTGTTTCGGTCACCCCCTTGAGTGTTGATCTGACCTCACGGGTCCAATTCGACGAACTCCAGGAGACACTTGGCGGTTGATGGCCTGATCAGGTGTTCCCGTATGCATGCCAACAGGCTGGTCGATTCATGCCTTGGAAATCGCTTTCAAATATGAACCCCCTCATCGCCACTGACATCTTCGGCAGAACCGCCGCCCTTGAAGCGCTGGCGGACGAACTTTCATCGAGTTCCGGAACGCCGCTGATCGTGGACCCATACCGCGGGGTGGAGCAACACTTCGACACAGAATCCGATGCCTACGCCGCCTTTCAGCGCACCATCGGTCTTGATGCGTATATCCAAATTGTCCAGGCAGCCGTCCAGTGCGCCACCCAACCAATGCTTCTTATCGGCTTCAGCGTGGGCGCCAGCGCCATCTGGGCCCTCAGCGGGGAGTCGGCTTTGCCTGCCGGTACCCGGGCAGTATGTTTCTATGGGTCACAGATTCGCCATTTTACTGGGGTGGCCCCGCGACTATGGACAGAGCTGATCTTCCCCCGATCTGAACCCCACTTCGATGTGACCCGCCTGATGGCCCAATTATCCACCAAAGCGCAGGTGCACTGCCACCAGGCCCCCCATCTGCATGGCTTTATGAATCGGTTATCCGACAATTTCAGCCAAGCGGGCTACGATCACTACCTGGGACTGCTGCGGCAACGAACGGGTGCCCGTGGTCATTGACACCTGCGCTATCCTATGGTTTTGATTCGGTCCAAACCAGGATATGGGGCGGGGTTGGGGGGGATATCCATCCGGGGCCCCAGGCCATCAACCACATCACAGCTGGCCAAGGAACTTCCAGATGAAGGCCATCATCGAACACCGGGATAAAAGTTCTGAATTTTTTACCCCTGAGCTATGTCATATCAGTGAGCTCTCCAACAGCAGCGCCGATCCGCAAGTGTCCATCGCGCGGGCGCGGGTGGCACCCGGGATCACCACCCGTTGGCACCGGCTCAAAGACACGGCCGAACGCTATGTGATTCTCAGCGGCCAGGGGCGGGTGGAGGTGGGGGATCTTCCGCCGGAGATGGTGGGGCCTGGGGATGTGGTCATCATCCCGCCCCTTTGCCGCCAGCGCATCACCAACACCGGTCAGGAGGACCTGATCTTCCTGGCCATCTGCACCCCGCGTTTTACCGCCGCGGCGTATGAAGATATAGAAGCGGTCCTGGACTGACCGTCACCGCCTGTTCGCCCCTGCGAGGACACCAGGCTGGGAAAGCGATTGATCATCTTGCTGCCCCTGTATTTTGGGTGAGCTTCGTTGTCGGCCCATGGGCGGCGTTGTCGAAAAAGGAGATTTTGAATGGAAACCTTTGGGGCCCCAAAAGCGCTGGTGGCCAACCCTGACTTTGCGGCC
>JBNKKA010000090.1:0-17011 GCA_050291585.1 Desulfobacteraceae bacterium | reverse complement strand
GTGGGCCGCCGCGGCCTGGTCTCTTTCCTGGACGCCTTTTTCGTAGGCCGCATCAGCGAAAAAGTCCTTAATCTGGCCGATAATCTGGCCGTTTGGGTTATTTAGTCTTGTCAAATCATTTAAAGCGATGGTGAAAGTTATCCCCCGCCCAGATGAAACAGATGGAATGGCCGCCGAACGCCTAGCGGCCATTTTAGCCTACCACGAGGAGAGCAAGCACCACCCAGGCCGAATGGCGCCCTCCCTGGGCTACATGGACTGGGCCAACCAGCCCGAGCCTTTCCGACGCTATGAGGGCTGCGCAATCATCGAGCTGCCCCTCCTCACCGGGGACCCCCAACTGCCCTATGAAGCCCTCTACTCGCCACCGGAAACCCCGCCCGCCCCGTTGACCAAAGCCGCTTTAGGCGCGGTCCTGGAGCTCTCCCTGGGTCTGGCGGCCTGGAAGGTCAGCGGCGACAACCGCTGGGCCCTGCGTATGGTGCCCTCCAGCGGTAACCTGCACCCCACCGAGGCTTATGTGTTGGTCCTCAACGCTGAGGACCTGGCCCCGGGCATCTATCATTACAACGCCCTTCTGCACGCCCTGGAATGCCGCCTGGACATAACGCCCGACCTGGGCGACACCCTGGGAGAAGAAGTGAAGGCGCCAGGGATCTGGATCGCCCTGACCAGCATCTTCTGGCGCGAATCCTGGAAATACGGGCTGCGCGCCTATCGCTACTGCGGCCTCGATGCTGGGCATGCCCTGGCCGGCCTCTCCTTGGCGGCGCGCCTGCAAAACTGGAACTGCCGTCTGGTGCATGGAAACACGACGCCCCCCTTGGACACCATCCTGGGCCTGGACCAACATCGACTGCCAACCGCTGAAAAGGAACATCCCGAGTGCCTCTGTTATCTGGGGCCCGTTCCTAGTGAGGGCCAGGCAACCATCCCAAAAGCGGTAGCAAAACACCTGGCCGGGGTAACATTCAAGGGAACCCCCAACCGCCTCAGCCAATCCCATGAGCATTGGAAATCCATCGACCACGCGGCTAAACATGTGGATGCCAGCGTGCCGGGCGGACCTCCGAGAACAGCTCAGGAGTGGCCGAGGCATCCAACACCGTCCCCGGGCAACGCCACCACGGTTATCCGTCGGCGACGCAGCGCCATGGCCTATGACCCCAATAAAAGCATGACCCGGGCGGCCTTCATGGCCATCATCCAGCGCACCCTGCCGCGCATGGATCAGCCGCCCTTTGCAGCCGGCATCATCGAACCGTCCATCCATCTCTTCATCTTCGTTCACCGGGTGACCGATCTCACCCCGGGCCTCTATGCCCTGTGCCGCAATCCCGATCACCAAAGCCGGCTGCAGGCAGCCTGCAGCAAAAACTTCCTCTGGGAGCGAGTGGACCCCAGCCTGCCCCTCTACCGCCTCAAACCCGGCGACTTCGTCTACGAGGCGATCCACATCAGCTGCGACCAGACCATCGCCGGCTACAGCGCCTTTTCACTCGGGATGCTGGCCCACTTTCATCCCCAGCTGAAAGCCACGCCGGGGGCCTATCGGCAGTTGCTCTGGGAAGCCGGTCAGGTGGGTCACATTCTCTACCTGGAGGCCGAGGCCCAGGGATATCGAGGCACCGGCATCGGCTGCTTCTTCGACAACGGCATGCACACCCTGCTGGGCATGAAAGATCGCGAGTTCCAGAGCCTCTACCACTTCACGGTGGGTAATCCCGTGGTCGACACGCGCCTTAAAACCCTGCCGGCCTACCATCACCTTGAACGTTCCATTTGAATCAAAGACCGATTTGAAGTAAATACCCCCTAAGATCCACGCCCCTAATACCGAGAGAAGGAGAAGACTGATGCCGGCGGAGAAGATCCTCGAGATCAATGCGGAAGAACTACGCACCTACATGGCGGCCCACAAAGAGAGCGATTATCTCCTCATCGACGTGCGCCAGCCCGAAGAGTATACCGAGAGCCACATCCCCGGTGCACGTCTGCTACCCATCATGGAGCTGGTGCCACGGCTCTTCGAGCTGCCCGCTGACTGCGATCTCTTCTTCTACTGCCGCAGCGGGGGACGCTCGGCAGCGGCGGCAGTATTAGCCCTGGAGGAGGCGGTTTGCGAGGCCACCATCTACAATATCAGCGGCGGCATGCTGGCCTGGGATGGCCGCAGGATCGAAGGCAGTCCACGCTGGCAACTCTTCGACACGGTGGAGACCACCGGCGAACGCCTGCGCCTGGCCATGGACCTTGAGAAAGGTGCCCAACGCTTTTACGAGTATGTGGCCGAGCGGTTCAATTCGGCGCCCTTTGCAGCCACCTTTGCGCGCCTGGCCAAGGCGGAGGTCGCCCATGCCCGCACCATCCATAAATTCTGGCAGGCGGAGACGGGCGAAGGCTTATCCTTTGACAGCCTCTACGATGCGTTGAAGGGCGAGATATTGGAAGGGGGCCAAGAATTGGAGAGTGTTCTCACCTCAGTGGTCCGACTGGAGGAAAGCGTCTGTCTACCCCTGGTGGAGATGGCCCTAAAGATCGAGTACGCCGCCTACGACCTCTACCGCACCCTGGCCGATAACGGTCCGGACAACGGGGTCAAGAACGCCTTTATCCAACTGGCCCAGGCCGAGAAGGCCCACATGGAAGTATTGACGAAGACTATCGACCTTTGTAAGCCGACCTAATAGTATCTTGGAGAGCGTCGCTCAAGCAGGAACGGAGGCCCCGCCAAAAAAGAGATTCAAGCATTCGGCAAGGCGATACCCACATCCGTGAGCGCCTGACCGATGGTCTTCTCGGTAAAGGGTTTGTTGAGAATGCGGTTGACCCCGGCGGCGAGGGCCGCCTCGTTGTCCTGGGATTCGTTCTGGGTGGTGACCATGACGATGGGCAACTGCTCGGAGGTGAAAGACTGGCGTACCTTGCGGGTCAGCTCGATGCCGCTGATCTCAGGCATGTTGAGGTCGGTGAGGATGATGTCCGGCCGCTCCTTCTGGACCTTGGTAATGGCCTCGGCGGGGAACTCGAAGAGCTCGGCCTCCAGCCCCAGCTTGTGCAGGACGCTGCGGTAGATGCTGAGGATCATGCGTGAATCGTCCACCGCGAAAACCTTGAGCCCGTCGCGTTTGGGCGCCGGTTTGGCGGTTCCACCGCTGAGCTTGGCGGCAAGCTCAGCTTGCCCATCCTCCCGCAACAATGTCTCAAAATGCGTCCTGACCGCCTCGTGGGCATCGACGCGGAGCATGGGTATAATGGTCTTCTCAAAGGCTGGCTCTGTCACCAGACCCAGGAAGATGCGGTCGCACTCCCCCTCAATAATGGCTTGGGCGATCTGAGTCGTCTCCTCCGTTTCCTCCCGCACCATATTCTTCAAACCCGCGGCGAGCACTGGCGCATAGTTGTTGTTGATGGCGCTGGCGGCGGCGGTGCGCACATTGGGCACCGGATCGTGTAGCCCGGCTGCCAGGGTGATGGCACCCTTCTCCACTGGCAGGCGGCCGAGGACCTCGTAGGCGGCGAAGCGCACGTTGGCGTCTTTGGGTTCATTGAAGAGCAGTTTGCGGATGGCCGGGATGGCGGCCTCATCGCAGATGTCGCCCAGCACGTTGAGGGTGTGGATGAGCAGGTCGGGATCATCGTGTTTGAGGTTATCCATGAGGGACGGCACCGCCCGGCTGCCCAGTTGAATGAGAATCTGCTTTGCGGCGTTGCGGATGTGGGCATGGTGGGAGGATAGGCATCCGTTGAGCTTGCCCAGGGCCTCGGGCCCAGGTGCCTTCTGGAACACGTTGAGGATCATCATATCCAGGTCTGGATCGTCATCCAACTTTTCGCTGAGGCGTATGATGGCGGTGGGCGTACCGAGGGCGCCGAGGGCTTCGATGGCGGCGATGACGAGTTCCACGTGATTGGAGTAGAGATACTCGGAGAGGGCCGTGGTCACACTGGCGTCACCGATCTGGCCCAGGGCGATGATGGCGTGTCGCAAAATCTTTTCGTCGTGCTCCTCATTGAGAATACCCATGAGAACGGGCAGGGCCTCTTCGAGGCGGATCTCGGCAGCCACTTCCACGAGGATCAGGCGCACCTCGCGTTTCATTTCGCGCATGAGCAGATCGATAAAGGTTTGGGGATGATCCATGGCCTTGGCGTAGAGGGTCTCCTTGAGGGCCGGAAAGGCCTCGTTCATCTCCGGCTTGCGCACCAGCACTTCGATGATGAGGGGGATGGCGAACTGATCATCAGCCCGACTCAGCTCGAAAAGGGCCATCTTCTGGGTCGCGGCATCCACCTCATCCATATGAGAGAGGACCAGTTTGGCCTTGATGATATCTTTTTCCTTGATGTCGAAGCGAAGTTCCTTGATAAAATCCTGTGGATCGATCTGAGCCATGTGCCTTCTCTCCAGGGTCAATGCCAATGCGGGGCCGTGGCAACTTCTAAGCGTAGATAAGGTGTTTAGCCCCTTTGAGGATAATGGATTGCATTCATTTTTTTTCAACGTGGATCATTTTAACTATCGGCCCAAAGAGGAAATGCCTTAGTGATCGCCCCGAAGATTTTGCAAAATCAGCTGCTTGAGTGGTACCAGGACCATGGTCGCAACCTGCCCTGGCGCCGCACCCGAAACCCCTACCACATCTGGGTCTCCGAGGTGATGCTCCAGCAGACCCAGGTGGAGACCGCCATCCCCTATTACCATCGATTTCTAACGACCTTCCCAAACCTGGCGACCCTCGCCGACGCTCCCTTGGCGACGGTCCTCAAACACTGGGAGGGGTTGGGCTACTATGCTCGTGCGCGCAACCTACACCGCTCGGCGGGTCTGGTGATGCGCGAACATCAAGGCCAGATCCCCACCGAGTGGGAGGCGTTCCGCGCCCTGCCCGGGGTGGGAGACTACATCGCCGCCGCCGTTTTGAGCATCGCTTTTGGCAGCCCCTATGCCGTGGTGGACGGCAACGTCAAGCGGGTCCTGGCGCGCCTGCTGTGCATCGATCTGCCGGCCAACGTCCAGAAAAACCATGCCGATTTCCGCCGCCATGCCGACGCCTTCCTGGACCATAGCGCACCGGCAGACTTCAACCAGGCCCTCATGGAGATCGGCGCCCTCATTTGCCGCCCAGGTACCCCCAGATGTGAGACCTGCCCCTTAATGGTAGGCTGCTGCGCGTTCCAACAAGAGCGCGTCCATATCTACCCCCGCCGTCAAAAACGCCCCAAAGTCCCCGTGCACCAGATGGCGACCGCCGTTATCCAGCGCAGGGGCAAATTTCTCCTGATCCAACGCCCCATCGATGGCCTCCTGGGGGGTCTGTGGGAGTTCCCCAACGCCGTGCGCACGGGCGACGAATCCCCTCCATCCACCTGTGAGCGTCTGGCTCGTGAGCAGTTGGGGCTCGGCATCACCGTAGGAGACTTTATCACCCGGGTCAGCCATGCTTACACCCACTTCAAAATTCAGGCTCAGGTCCATCTCTGCGCAGCCCCCAAAGGCCGCGTGCGCCTCGTGGGCCCCGCCGCCTTCCGCTGGATTGAACTGGACCAACTCGACGACTTCGCCCTGCCCAAAGCCACCCACAAGCTGCTACCAGCACTCCGGCGCAACCTGCATTCAAGTCCCTCCACGATCTGATTCACATCCAACGGAATCGCCTTGGTACCCTCAAAGCTGATTTTATTTCTCTATCATAGACATTGAGAATATAGATTTTATCATTTTGACTTCATCCCGATCCCAGGTGTAACAAAGCCGGCGTACCCCAGCGTTTCAACCCCGATATCATTCAAATATCTGCAGGTCAGGGGCCTGCGCAAGCGGGGCGTTTGTACTCTGCCCATGAAGCGGCCAACCGCTCACGAGGCCCTTCTGCCGCCCTTTTGGAATTGATCGATGTTCTACCAATGCAGGCAATTGCACGGCGATTTACAACAAGGTCCGCTATCCCGATTGAGATCCACGCTGCTCGAGGTGTTGCCGCCATGGCCGGCCTGACCGCTGGGGTGGATATTGGATCGCGCAGCGCCAAAGCCCTTATCCTCGAGGATGACACCATTGTCGCCAGTAGCCTGCTGGATACCGGTGTTCGCCCAATGGAGGCCGGTCAGACGGCCCTCGCCGGCGCGCTGGCCAAAATCGGTAGAACCCAGGCGGATGTCAACGCCATCGTCGCCACGGGCTATGGGCGCGTCACTTTAATCGTTGCTGACCGGGTGGTCACCGAGCTGAGCTGTCATGCCCGCGGTGTCCATTTCCTCGACCCTTCGGTGCGCATGCTCATCGACATTGGCGGCCAGGATAGCAAGGCGATCCACCTGGGGAGCAACGGGACGCTGCTCGATTTTGTCATGAACGACCGTTGCGCCGCCGGGACCGGGCGCTTCCTGGAGTCGGCCGCACGCGTTTTGGAGACCGACATCGACACCCTGGGCAAAGTCTCCCTGGATGCCCCTCGGGCCTGTCGGATCAACAGCACCTGCGCGGTATTCGCCGAATCGGAGATCATCAGTCTCATCGCCGCCGGCGAAGAACTGCCCGCCATAGGCGCGGGGCTCTGCCAATCATTTGCCGGCCGCATCGGCAACCTGGCTCGGCGTATCGGCATCCGGCCGCCAATTGCCCTGGTGGGCGGTGGCGCCAAAAATGCGGGCATGCGCAAATCCCTGGCAGTCGAACTCGGCACCGACTTTCTCCCTTTAGAGATCGACCCCCAACTGGTGGGCGCCCTCGGGGCGGCCGTCATCGCGGCCGAAGAGAGCGCGGTATCCTGAAGCCGGGGACAACCCCATGAGGTGTCCATTCAGAAAGGTAAGAAAATGAAACAGGACGACAACGCCAGCCTGCAGGAGGTTCGCACCGACCTGGCCATGGCCCTGGAGATGGCCAAAGATGAGGGGCGCCAGGTAGTGGGTTGCCTGTGTTCCTATACCCCTGTGGAACTGATCCACGCCGCGGGGGCCATCCCCATCGGCCTGTGCGGCAGCACCCAGGCCCCCATCGCCAAGGCGGAGGAGATCCTCTCGGCGGACCAGTGCCCCAAGGTCAAGGCCACCTTCGGCCGGGCGGTCTCCGGTACCTGTCCCCTCTTCCCCCTGGCGGACTGCATCCTGGCGGAAACCACCTGTGACGGCCGCAAAAAGATGTATGAGCTTTTAGGGCGTCACAAGCCCATGCTGGTTATGGACCTACCCCAGAAACCCGAGGAGCCCGAGGCCCTGCCCGCCTGGCGCACCCAGATCCAAAAAGCCCTTGGCTTTCTCGAGCAGCAATTGGATGTGACCATCAGTACAAACGATTTGCGCCGCGCCATCCGGCTCACCAACCGCGAGCGCGAGCTAAAATACGCCATCTACGCCACTTGTGCCCATCGTCCGCCGCCCATCACGGGTCTCGCCATGGCGGAGACCCTTTCCCGCATCGGGCACACCGTCTATATCGAAGATCGCATTGCAAAACTGGAGCACCAGCTGGCCAAGCTCGAGGAGCGGATCAGCAGCGCGAAATTCGCCTGCGCCGACGACCGCCCACGCATCCTCTGGACGGGCCTGGGCTCCAGCCTGGGATGCAGCAAACTGCTGGAACTGGTGGAGGCTGCCGGCGCGGTGGTGGTCTGCCAGGAGGGTTGCGGCGGCATGACGCGGGTGGCCGATCCGGTGGCCGGGGGTGACAGCCTCGACGTGGATCCCCTCACGGCCATCGCCGAGCGTTATTTGCGGGTCACCTGCGCCTGCATGTCACCCAACAGCCAGCGTTTCAAGGACCTGGCCTACCTGGCGGAGACCTTTCAGGTGGATGGGGTCATCGACCTGGCCTGGCAGTTCTGTCAGCCCTTCGAGATCGAGTCCTATCGTGTCAAAGAGTTGGTCAAAGAGGGGCTGGACCTGCCCTTTCTGCACGTGGTCACCGACTTCGGCGATGCGGATGCAGGTCAATTGAAGATCCGCGTCGAGGGTTTTATGGAACAGATCATGGCGAGGAGGCAGTATGGGCTTCATCGAAGCGCTTAAGGTCTCCAAGACCTTTGGCGGCAATGGCAATGGACATCCGCCCACCCAGGCCGTGGCCCCCCTGGATCTTACCATCGGCCGGAACGAATTCGTGGCCCTGGTGGGCCCCAGCGGCTGCGGCAAATCCACCCTCTTGATGATGCTGGCCGGGCTGGAAACCCCCACCACAGGCCACCTCGTTCTGGATGGCAGCCCGGTACGGGGCCCCCATCCCCAGCAGGCCATCGTCTTTCAGGATTACTTGCTCTTCCCCTGGAAGACGGTGGCGGACAATATCGCCTTCGGCCCGGAGGTCCGCGGCATGGGGACAAAAAAGGCCATGGCCATGGCCGATTACTTCATTGAACTGGTTGGCCTGAAGGGGTTCGAGAAGCGCTTCCCCCACGAACTATCCGGCGGCATGCAGCAGCGCGTGGCCATCGCCCGGGCCCTGGCCAACGAGCCCAAAGTGCTTTTGATGGACGAGCCCTTCGGCTCCCTGGACGCCCTCACCCGCGAGAGTTTGCAGATGGAGTTGCTTAATATCTGGCAGCAGGCCCAGTGCACCGTCTTCTTCGTGACCCACAGCATCGCCGAGGCGATCTTCCTGGCCGACCGGGTCATGGTGATGAGTCGCCGCCCTGGGCGCATCAAGGCCGACTTGCCCATCAGCCTGCCACGCCCGCGCCGCCAGGCCATGACCACCTGCACGGCCTTTAAAGAATATGAGGCCCGCCTGAAACAGATCGTCTGGGAGGAGCTGGCACCCGCCCCGCACCTCAATGAAAATAAGCCGACCCAGGAGGAGATCCCATGCACCACCGCTGGCGCAAGCTGTGCTCACCCCTGCTGCTCCTGATCATATGGGAGCTCATCTCCCGCGCCGGATGGGTACCCGCCTGGTTTCTACCGATGCCCACACGAGTGCTCGAGGCCCTCTGGGCCATGATTGCCTCGGGTGAGCTGGCCCAGCATGTGGGTATCAGTATGGCGCGTGCCTTGAGCGGCTATGCGGCGGCCACGGTGGTCGGCATTGGGCTGGGCCTCCTCATCGCCTGGTCGAAGTTGGTGGAGGATTTTTTCGACCCCCTCATTGAGCTGATCCGCCCCCTGTCCACCTTTGCCCTGATCCCCATCTTCTTCCTGTGGTTCGGCATCGGCAACACCAGCAAGGTGATGATCATCTTCAAGGCCTGCTTCTTTCCCATTGTCCTCAACACCATCGCCGGCATCAAGGGCGTGGATCGCCGTCTGATCCTGGCGGCCCGCTCCCTGGGGGCCCGGGGCAGCCAAGTGTGGATGCGCGTGCTCCTGCCGGCGGCCCTGCCCATGATCATCACCGGCATGCGCATCTCCACGGCCATCTCCATCATGGCCCTGGTGGGGGTGGAGATGCTCTCCAGCGATTCGGGCATCGGCTTTCTGGTCATCGACGCCCAAAGAACATTCGACACCGAGCGGGTCTTCGCCGGCATCCTGGTCCTCTCCTTGCTGGGCTTCGGCCTGGACCGTTTGGCCCGCCGGGCCGAGGCCCGTATTCTGGGCTGGCATATTCAAACTTCTCTTGGGGGCGGTGTTGCATAAAATGAAAGCTCAAATCCAACTATAATTGAAAGGAGTGACATGAGAGTGGGAAGGGAATTACTGCGATGGATAATGGGGGGGATGTTCGTCTGGCTGGCACTATCCGGCACCGCCGTCGCCGCCGACGCGTCGTCAGACGCGTCCAAATCGGTCGCAAGGCCGACCGTGCGCTTAACCTATTGGCGCGGCATCGACGACCTGCCAATTTACGTGGGTATCGAACAGGGCTTCTTCAAGGAAGCCGGTGTCGAGGTAAAACTGACTTATATCAAAGGCGAGCCCAACGTCCTGGCGGCGGCTCTCAGGGGTGACGTGGACGGCGGTTATATGTCCCTGGCCTCCATGTTCAAACTGGCGGAGAAGAACCTGCCGGTCAAGGTCGTCCTCTGGATGGGGCACGCCCACGCCGGCACAAAATGTGGCATCCACGTGGCCGCCCAGTCGGACATTCATCAATTATCTGATCTGAAAGGCGCCCGCATCGCCTCCGGCGGTGGCATCATGACCAAAACCATGCTCACCCACGCGGCCCACAAAGGCGGTCTGACCCTCAAGGACTTTACCCCCCTCTGGGGCGGGCGACCGGACAATCCCATGGCCCACGAAGCGGCCCTGCGCTCAGGGGGGATGGACGGCTTCATTGTTTGAGATCCCCTGGCGGCCATGCTGGAAGCGCATGGCGCGAGCAGGATCCTGGCGTCGTTCCACGACATCGCCCCCAACTGGATATTTGCCGGGCTTTACTTTCCAGACAAATACCTCGCCAAGCACGGCGACCTGGTACGCAAGGTGATCCAGGGACTGGAAAAATCTTTTGCCTACATCGCCACCAATGAGAAAACGGCCCGAAGCTATATCCCCAAGTACACCAATATCGACGCGGAGATCAGCCAAATTTGCGCCCTGCGGGAGTATGGAGCCCCCAAAGAGCCTCTGGAGCGCATCTATGACCAGCAGATGTTGATGGTTCAATACGGGTACCTGAAAGAACAAGTCAAGATCGACCATATGATTGACTACAGCTATCTGGATAGCGTTGCCAAATCCCAATAGGAGGCGCCCGCCTCGAAATGGGATCCAATGGGGGGTGACGCACAGCAGCGTCACCCCCTTTTGCTTTGGGCAAGCGCTTCACCGCTTCTTCCTGGCCCCATGAACCTGCGCGTGGGTAAAGCGCTCCCCTCCTCGGAAAAAAGATACCACAAAGAGGATAATTTTACTCCCACATATAATTACATTTTAGTTATTTTTACCATTGAATACCTCAATTTTGTAATGTTAAGCCACGCCTTTCGGGTACCTATTCTTAAAAACGCCTGGGCAAGTGCAGTACCTTTTTCGTTACCCATCAGAGGGCTAAGCCTCCAGGATAACAGGCCAATAGGAGGGCATTTACGGAAAGTCGGCTGAAGCGCTCCGGCGCCATCGATGCGGGCTCGGGCCATTAATTTTGGAAACATGGCATATGCCTTGCTGGATAAGCTTGCAAATAAACGAAACGGATGCACCCGCCAGTAACCCTTTGGCGGTGACAGACTAAAAAATTAGAAAAATAACCAGGAGAAAATGCCATGTCCATAAAAATCAATCACAACGCCAGCGGAAACCTTGAAATAATCTCCAAGCTCATGAACTCGGCCGCGAAGAAATATGACTGCCGGGTGACCTACGATGCCGAAAACGGCGCCATCCAGTTTTTCGGCAACCGTGACCACACCCGTACCATAGCCGAAGAGACGGCCGGCTGGTTTGAGAAATAGGAAGCATGTATCCGGAAGCCCCCCGCTTCTGGATGGGTACGGGCTAGTGTTTATTGTCGGCCCCCCATATCAACACTAGCCGCAGCCCGCGGTTTAGCCCCGGCAGCGCGGCGCCCAAATATCGCCGGGTTAAACCGCGGGAGTCGTCTCCCGCCTTCCCTCACCCTTGCATTCCGCTGCGACGTTCCTATCTTGAGCTAGGCCCATTATCAGGTGCCTCCTGAAACCGCCTGCCGTCAAAAGGAGTGCCCCGCATGTCTTCCCAGGATAATAAAACCTTCCAGGCCCCCGAGGTGATAACGGTCGAAAGGACCGGTCTGCCCCCCCAGTATAAGGTATTAGTTCACAACGACGACTTCACCACCAAAATCTTTGTCATCGAACTCCTCGTGGCAGTCTTCCACAAACCCCTCGACGCGGCCGCCACCCTCATGTGGCAGATCCACCACCATGGGTATGCAGTTGCCGGCGTCTATCCCTTCGAAATCGCTGAAACCAAGGCCAAGCATGCAATGGCCCTGGCCCAGGCCAATGAGTTTCCCCTCAAACTCACCATTGAAATGGACTAGGGCATTATCGGGAATCCGGTTTTTGAAAGGCGAATGAGTGGCTCATATGCGATGAAAGGGTAAGCCTGAATTCAATTCGTCAATATGGTCCTGCTCAGCCTGGTTGATCTCATCGATATGGTGGGCGAACACCGTGGCCAGCTTGGGATGCAGGCAGCGGTGCCAGCTATGCTGGGCCACGGCCCGAAAGCCTCTGCGGATCTTGTGGGGCGAGCCGGCGCCCGGGTCGAAACGCTGCATCCCATTGGCGATGGCCCACTCCATGGGGGTGTAGTAGCAGAGATTGAAATGCAGATCGCGGTGGTAGCGCCGGGTGCCCCAGTAACGGCCGATGAGGGTCTCGCCTTTGGTGAGCAGCATGGCAAGGGCCACCGGTGGTGTTTGCTCTGAGCCAGTGGCATGGGCAGCCACAAAGAGCAACCGTTCGCGGCAGCTGGTGTAGATCCCCTCGAAGAACGCCTGGTTGAGGAAGTGGCATCCCCAGGGCCCGAACTGTGCGTTGGTCTGGCTGTAGAGTGCGTACATCAGCGGAACAAACTCCTCTGGGATCTCGTCTCCCAGGTAAACCGCCAGGCGCAACCCGCCATCGGCCATGCGCTTTTGCTCGCGGCGAATATTGCGCCGGGCGTTGGTGCGAAAACGGGCCAGGAAGTCATCGAAATCAACGTAGCCCTCGTTCTCCCAGAGGTAGCTCTGGTGACGCCAGGGTAGATATCCATGTGGCCTGAGGGCGGGCTCAAAATCGGGGTCCACGAAGTGCAAGCTGGTGCTGGCCAACCCCTGCTCGACACAAAAGCCGTCGATGGCCCGCATCATTTCGGTCATCAGTTCGACTTCTGACTCCAGGGGATCCATGAGGAAACGATACCCCACCGCCGGCGTCACCGGGCTCATCCCCACAAGTTTGGGAAAATAGGGTTCGCCCAAACGCTCGGCCACCTGGGCCCAGGCGTGATCGAAGACAAACTCTCCCTGGCTGCGGGTCTTGATGTAGTGGGGCGCGGCGGCCACCAAACGTTCCCCCCGCCAGAGGGTCAGGTGAGCCGGTGTCCAGCCGTAAGCCGGGGCGATGCTGCCCGAAGCCTCCAACTGGTGGAGCCATTCCCACTCCAGCAGCGGGGTGGTCATGGGAGCGGCCAGCCGATCCCACTGGATCTTGTCGACCTTGGCCATGGCGGGCAGCCAGCGCACCCTCAGACCGGTACGGGCACTCGTGTCATTATGAACGCCAGTGGGCATCATCGCCCCGCCCTCCTCCATGGTTAGAGACTAAAAGGGATTCAATAAGATAAGCACGGGCCAAGGTCTGCAAAGTGCGCCCTTGTGAAAAAACGAGGCTATTGCTTAATGCCTTGAGTCAATCGGCCGCCGCTGTGGCGTCGGGCGGCCGGCTTGCATGGCCTGGCGGTGAATGCTAAAACTCCCAGCAACCTGAAAAAAAGGAGACCCACAGTCATGCCGGACGTCTTGGAAACCATTCTGCAGCGCCGCTCCATCCGCAGCTATCGGCCCAGCCCCATCCCGATTGAAGTTGTAGACCAGATCATCCAAGCCGCCATGCGCGCCCCCACGGCGGGCAACATGATGCTCTACAGCATTATCGAGATCGCCGATCAGGCCCTCAAAAATCGCCTGGCCGAAACCTGCGACCACCAGCCCTTCATCGCCAAAGCGCCCCTGGTGCTGCTTTTTGTGGCCGACTACCAGCGCTGGAACGACCTCTTCGACCACTTTGACGTGGATGACTACTGCCAACGGGTGGACCAAGCACGACGTTATCCCCAGGAGGGCGACCTCATGCTGGCCTGCTGCGACGCCCTCATCGCCGCCCAGACCGCCGTCCTGGCCGCCGAAGCGCTGGGGATCGGCTCCTGCTACATCGGCGATATCATGGAGCAGTACGAAACCCACCGGGAGCTGCTGGAACTGCCACCCTACGTCTTCCCCGTCTGCATGCTCTGCTTCGGTTACCCCAATGCCAGTGCCCTGGAGCGTCCCCTGACCCCACGCTTCGGGAGAGCGCAGATTGTCTTTAAGAACCGCTACCGCAGCCTTGGGGAGGAAGAATTGGAACACCTCCTCGACGGCCCGGGGCGCCGATCACCCAGGGAGCCGGCTCGCAATGTCGGTCAAGCCTATTACCGCCACAAATTCGCGTCTGCCTTCAGCCGTGAGATGAGCCGTTCGGTGCGCGCCGCCCTGGAGACCTGGTGCCACCGGCAGCGGCAACCGCCAACCCAAGAGAAAGAACCGCATGGATAAGCACAAGACCACTATCGCCACCTACGACCGCTGCGCCCAAGGATTTGCGGACAAGTTCATGGACAACGACCTTTACTGGGCCAGCCTGGATCGTTTCGCCAGGGATCTCAAGCCCGACAGCCGCCTATTGGACCTGGGTTGCGGGCCTGGCAACAATGTCCGCTACCTGTTGGCCCACCTGCCGGAGTTGCAGATCACCGGTGTGGACCTGGCCCCCGCCATGATAGAGATCGCCCGCAAAGAGGTCCCCCAGGGGGCGTTTCGGGTGGGGGACATCCGCCACCTGGACCCCACGGAGGGGCCCTACGAAGCCATCCTGGCGGCCTTCTGCCTACCCTACCTGGATAAAAGCGAGGCATGTGACTTCATCCACAGCCTGGGCAAGCGCCTCACCTCCGGCGGCCGCCTCTACCTGAGCTGTATGGAGGGCAACCGCAGTGGCTATGAAACGGCCAGTTTCAGCGACGGCCATCCCATCTATGTGCACTACTTCACCCAGGCGGAGATCGCCGCTTGGCTTGAGGAAGCGGGCATCCATGTGGCAGAGATCATCCGCCAGGCCTACCCCGAGCCGGACGGCACCACCACCATCGATATGATCTTCCTCTGCGAAAGGGGGCTTCGAAGAAAGTAGGCCCGACCCTTGCAGTTTTATGGGTAAATGACGTGTCCACACGCCTTCGCGTTACGACAGCGTCGCCTTCTGATCTGAACCGGTACTCAAATTTGCTCAGGCGACTTCTCCTCCTCGAAAGGTAGCCCCCATGACCAAGCGACTGGCCCTCCTTACTGCCGCCCTTTTGTTTTTTTACGCCTGCGGCGGCTCCTCCGGCGATTCAACCGCCACACCGACATCTCAGCCCACCTGCACGGACGGCCTTCAGAACGGCGGCGAGACCGGCATCGACTGCGGCGGCAGCTGTGGCCCCTGCGCAACAGAGACTTGCAGCGACGGTATCCAAAATCAGGACGAAACCGGAGTGGATTGCGGCGGGGTCTGCGGACCCTGCGCCACCGGTGCCTGCAACGACGGCGAGCAGAGCCCGGGCGAGACCGGGGTGGACTGCGGCGGCACCTGCCCCAACCAGGACTGCTGCGCCAACGGCTACGCCGACGTGGATCTGGATGAAACGGGGGTGGACTGCGGCGGGACTTGCGACGGCTGCGCCGGGACGGCCACCTATTTCATCGCCAACGATGGCGACGACAACCTCAACTCCGGCACCCTGCCGACGGAGCCCTGGGAAACCATCGCCAAGGTCAACGGCGCGGATTTCCAGCCGGGGGACACGATTCTCTTCCGGCGGGGCGATACGTGGCGTGAGCGGCTCGACATCACCTGGTCCGGCACCTCAGATGCTCACATCACCTTCGGCGCCTATGGCAGTGGTGCCAGACCGCGCATACTGGGCTCTGAGCTGGCCAGCGACTGGACGGAGGTCGCCGGACACGACCATGTGTGGCAGGCCGCTACGGTATTAGGGCAACCCTTTGTCGGACACCCCAGCAGCATCTTCTTCGGAGCGTCAGACGGCACCACCACCTGGGGACGGGTTCAGGATATCAGGGCCGTCAACGCCTGCGGCAGCAGCTTCGCCAACCTCCAGCAGGAATACGACTGGTGCTGGGCCGATGACACGATCTACGTTTACGCCCCCGATGATCCCGGCAACCGCTACGCCTTCGTCGAAGTCCCCCAGAGACGGGGATCCATCACCATGGAGAGCCACAGCCCCCAGGAGTACATCACCATCGACGGGCTGGAGCTCATGTTCGGCACCATGTATGGCTACAACGACGGCTGGCCCATGAACTATGAGGTAAGCGGTCTCGATATCCTCAACTGCCATGTGGGCTACATCGGCATCCGCGGCGGGGATTCCGCCATGGGGCTGGTGATCTGGCACTCGGACATGGTGGTACGCAACAACGAGATCCACGACTGCGGCCGCCGGAGCATCTCCTACAACGTCTATGTGGACAACGACGGGCACGAGGACGGCCTGGTGTTCGAGAACGTCCTCTTCGAGAACAACGTCCTGCACAACGGCTACCACACCACCGGCTTCGACATCTCCCATGGGGACGGCAGGGTCGGCACCTTCCGAGACTTCATCTTCCGAAACAACTTCATCTGGGACGACACCGCCGACGACATCGTCGCCCCCAACGACTTCACCAGCATGGGGCTCTACCTCCACTCCGGGGACGGCATCTTCACCGACTTTTCCATCGTCAACAACATCGTCAAGCACCCCAAGCAGAAGGGTTTCGCCATCAGCGGCGTGGACAACCTGGCGATCTACAACAACACCCTCTACGGCATGAACCCCAACATCACCGGATACCGCGCCTTGATCCACATCACCGGAGACAACGCCAATCTGAAATTCAACAATAACATCATTTGCGGCAGCATCGACAGTGACAACTACCCCATGCGCTGCCTCTTTATTGAGAACCCAGGGACCACCACGGTCACCAGCCTGAACAACAATCTCTACTTCCAGGAGGATGACGGCCAGTACATCGTTTACACCGACGGCGCGGGCTATCACATGGATGAGTGGGAGGCCTATCGTCAAGTCACCGCCTGGGACAGCCACAGCCCCACCCCCGGCAATCCCCTCTTCGTGGATCCTGCCAACAATGACTTCCGCCTGCGCGCGGGCAGTCCCGCCATCGATGCCGGCATCGCGGTGGATGGACGAACGGCCGACTACGAGGGTAACCCCATCTCTGGCTCACCCGACATCGGGGCTCTGGAGACACAGGAGTAACTTTCAGACAAAGAAGCAATTTTATCAGCAAGGTGTTGCGCCCTGGGGGATGAAATTCACGATGCAA
>JBNKKA010000089.1:0-17251 GCA_050291585.1 Desulfobacteraceae bacterium | reverse complement strand
GGTCTCCATGGCCTCCGCGTCCCACCTGAGTCTGGCCAAACGCTTTGCCTGCAGCTCCTCCTGAGCGCAAACCTCGGGACAGACGGTGACGCCGAGACCGCGCTTCAAGCAATTGCGCATGCCGATGATGCTGGAGAATTCAAGGGTGCGGGGGGTGATCTTCTTCTCTTCGAGCGACCGCTCGAAAGCACGACGGTAACTTCAGTCGGTTTTGGGAAGCAGAAGGGTCTGCTGTTCCAGATCTTCAAGTTTAACGCTTCTTCTTTTGACAAGCGGATGCCGGGAACCCGCCACAAGCACCAGTTTTTCGGTCCTCAGCAAGCGTACATTGACCTCCTTCAAGTGGATCGAATCGGTCATCAAGAAGGCCAGATCGATACGGCCGGAATTCAACTCTTCCCGCAGGCGTAGATCCGAGCAATTGATAAAATTCAGCTTCACTCTAGGGTTGTCTGCGTGAAAGCGCTCGACCACCTCCGGCATGTAGGCGCTTGCCAACGTCTCCGGAGTGCGGATTGTGAGTGCGCCGCGAACATTTTTGACCCCGCGCATCTCTGTATGGATCTCATCCGTCATCTCCACTATGCGACGCGCATATTCATAGAGTTTCAGGCCGGCATCGGTGAGCAGCACGCGCCGCCCGATACGGTCGAAGAGCTTCAAATCCAGCTCCGCTTCGAGAGAGCGAATCTGGGCAGACACCGAGGACTGCGCCATGTGCAGTTGTTGGGCCGTTTGGGTGAAACTCAGGGTATCGGCAACCACACGGAAGGTTCTGAGCTGGCGGAATTCCATGGTCATCCTCCTATCGGTCAGGGTGATGGACAACATCGGAATAAATCGTTGGTAACGATTGATTATGTGTATTAATCGATATCGAAGATTCAATCAATCCCAATCTTCAGGAGAATAGCATGCACAGGATTACAGATAACGAGAGAGATCGGGCAAGTGCAATGGCATCTGAGTATTTCGGAAACGGTTTTCACTGCGCAGAAGCGGTGGCATGGGCAGTGCTCGCGGCGCTGGGAGAGGACCCATCGGTTGCCACGGCACATGCCACCGCCTTTGGCGGTGGGGTTGGCGAGACCTATGCGGGGGATTGCGGTGCCATATCCGGGGCCCTGATCGCCATCGGCCATCTCTATGGACGGCATAACCCCGGCGGCAGTTGGACGCTGCCTGCCAAGCTCGGCGCTGGACTTCGCCAGGCTTTTGTCACGGATCATCAAACCGCCCAGTGCGCCAGCTTGCGCTTGCGTTTTGGCCAAGAGCAGCAAATGGATGAATGCAGGCGGTTGGTGGGTGCGGTCACGGAAAAGGTCATGGCGCTTCTGACTGAAGCTCAGGAAACCAAGGCCTCATGTGGCGAACGCTTGCCTGATGCCAGAGCCGATCAGACCCTAGCATGTTCCTGCGACGCCAAGCAGGCCGCCTCGGCAACGGGATGATGCGCTCAAGCGGGGCATTGTTGTCCACCTTCGGGTTTGGTATAGCTGATGGACAGATGGGCATTGAGAGCCCTTTGGCTCTCAATGCCCCGTGAATCCGCTTGTACCTGTGCATCTCTTTGGCTGTCACTGCAGCCGGGGAGTCCAGCCCAAGCCTCACCCCATCACCCCGAAGGTGCTCATATGTTGCCTCACCTGGAAGCCTATTTAAAGAATTTTGATCCCCGTGAACCCCTCCTCCAGCGCTGGGCTCTGGATCTCATCGACATTGTGGCCGACAGCTTTGATCCGGTGGTAGCCGAAGCCCTGGAATCTCGCTTGGCGACGCCCGAATTCGTTGGCGCCTTGTTTAAAACACCACATTCGAGACGGGTCTCGAGGGCCTTCTCCACCCTCAGTGCAGAGCGATTCGGTTCGGTTGTGGACGAACTCGAGACCTTGTGGCAGGTCGATGTCCATGAAGAGCATTACCACTGGAGCCTGGCTCGGGTGCTGGCCGATGTGGACCCGGAGCGCGCCGCCCGTCTTTTTGCAGGCACAATCAAAGCTTGCGCCGCGCCGAAGGCGGATGCCCAGCGCCTCAAGCTGCCCCAGATTGCCGTGGCCATCAACAAGCTGCCCCCCGCGGCGGCCCACGATTTGGCCCACGCCATGATCGGCGCCTATGAAGCCTTTGCCCAATCCACAGCCAGCGACAGTCTCGCTCCCCGTTTCATTTTTGACTTAGCCTGGCGGTTCCATCATCCCAAAGGCATCGATTTCCTGAGGGACTTCCTGTCCGGTCTGGAGATCGGTGGCCCACGACAGGGGCGCTGGGATCTGGTTCACCTGGCCTTTGAGCTTGGGGATGCGGCCGCCGAGTACCACCTGGGCTGTGACCGCATCGAAAAGGTGGCCACCATCGGCCTGGCGGATCTGGCGGTTTTTTACCAGCCAGATACCGATCTGGCTGGCTTTGAGGCGATGATGCGCCAGGTGAGCCTGCGGCGCTACGCGGGTGTCTCCGACCTGGTCGCCAAGTGCGCGCCCTTGTTGCCAGATCAGCGCCTGGCCAAGCTCCTCACCCATCTGGTTGAAGACCAGGCCTTGATCAAGGGGTTGCACCAGAAAAAGCAACGCCCCTATTTCTACACCCTGATCCTCTCCCTGCTGCTGCGCTCCCAAAGACGGGAGACGCCCGATTTCAGCGACCTGTCCCTCGATGCGGCCCTGGATATTCTCGCCGCAGATCCTCGCGTGCTACCCTATAAAGAAGCCTTGGTGACATGGCTGGCCGGCAGTGACCCAGCCGCCCTCATGGAGCCCCTGCGCACCCGCCTTCTGGGGTCCGAAGCGGGCCGTCCCGCCGCAGCTCACATCGAACTGGCCGGGCGACTCAAGGCGGATACCCTTGTGGAAGCGCTGCTGGCCATCCCCATTGGTGAGCATGGTGACGAGGATTGTGACGTGGCCGTGGAGCATGCACTGTTGACATCAGGCGAGCTGTACTTCGACCGGATAGATCGCCAGTGGGACCAGTTGAATCCAGACCAGCTGATGCGAACTCTCCAGATTGCCGCAAAGGCCCTCGGCCAGAGAGCGAGGCAATGTGTCGAGACCCACTTCGATCACTTCTGGCGATTGGATCGTGAGGCCTTGTTGGCGGCCTGTCCTATGTTGGGGGTGGATTGCCGCAAACAGCTGGAACCCTTTGTCAATAAAAACCAGCCCCTCGTCGACCAGACCTGGTTGCTCCTGTCACTGCTAAATGGTGACCATTCCGATACGGTCGCCGCCCTGCTATACGCCCACAAGGCCTCGGAGGAGGAGCGGCAATCCTGGTTGGACGCAACCTTGATCCCGGAAGCCCCCCTCGATGCCATGCCGAGCCACATCGATATCGACTTGACCTGCAGCGAGTGCGGAGAGACTTTCGCTTATCGTCTCGAGCGTATTTGGCTCAATCCCGAAGAGAAGGGGGACTACTATCCCGCCCAGGAACTCCAGTGCCTGGGGTGCAACCACCGCGCAGATTTTTCATTCTCAGGCCAAGGACTTTATACCATCGGCATGCACGCCCTGGAGCTCAACATGGCCGCCTCGCAATCCGATTTTGAGGCCCTCCTGGAGAAGAGCCCCTTTGAGATCCTGCCCAGGGTCGTGTCCTATGGCCCTGAGCGCCGCATCGGGGACGCGGTTGACGCGTGGCGCGAAGAGATTTTCCAGCAACCCGAAGCCCCCCTCCCTCTCTTCGAATTGGGCAACATTTATGTAAATATCGACCACCGCATCAAGGCACGGCAGTGTTTCGAAAACGTCATTGCCCTGGCCCCCGATGCCATCGAGGCCTACCTGATGCTGGCCCAGATGGCTATCGACAAGGAAGACTATGAGGATGCCCGCGAGCAACTCGAGCGCGGCCGGGCCTATCTGGAGCAACCACGTTTGCTCATGGCTGACGATGTCAGCCGAGATCCGCTGGTCTCCTTTTACCGGACCTTTGCCGAGCGCCTGGCAGAACCTGAGCCCAATCTTTCAGATCTCTTTTCAGTTGCCGAACCGCCCCAACTGCGCAAAGAAAAGATTGGCCGTAATGATCCCTGCCCCTGCGGGAGCGGCAAGAAATACAAGCATTGCTGCCTGGGGTGAGGCCGGTGAGCGGCACCATCAATTCTCCAGATTTTGCCCAAAGGGTGCGCAAAAATGGGCACCGGATCTGCCTCCTAAAAGTGTCTACTTTTATATGCTGAGTAAATACAGGTAGATAAAAAAATGGTATCCAAATTGCCTACACTAAAAGGTTCCTCCTTGTGGAGAAGATAGAACCGAGATGACCACAAAATGGATTCTGTTGCCAATCCAGACCTGCCGGAGAGACGAAAAATCCTGAGCATTCTGGTGATCGACGGCGAAAAATCTTATCTATTGACTGGGGTTTCTATCTCCAGCATAGCGGGTCACACTCCCTAAATCTTAAGTACAGAAAAAACTAAAAACGTTTCAATGCGAGCTTCAATCTGGCGACCACCCATATGAAGATGTTTGCCTGTAAGCATCGTTTCGCTCAACGACTGAGATACGCTCATGAGGGGTAGGGGCCCCAGCGGATACAGCCTTAATTTAACGCAATCTTGGAATCCAATAGAGATGCTTTTAGGACGCCGCAAGCACGTGTTGCCAGCATTCTAACCATCGTGGAATGGAGAGAAAAATAGTGAAAGAGCTGATTCAGAATATCGCCAAAGAACTGGTGGACTTTCCAGAAAAAGTATTTGTTGATGAGGTTGAAGGGAGCCAAGCCTGCTTTTTGGAACTCCATGTGGCCAAAGAAGATATCGGAAAAGTGATTGGCAAACAGGGGCGTACGGCGCAGGCCATGCGCACCATTTTAACTGCAGCCTCCGGCAAAGCTAAGAAAAGAATGACGCTGGAGATTGTAGAGTGATTGTCTTTCAGAGAGAGATTGTCTTTCAGAGAAAGATGGCCTCTCAAAAAGGTTCTTGCGAGTATTGTATGAGGGGGCCGTTTAGTATCGATATGCGCGCACGCAATAGAAATCCGTATGAACGGATAAGAGATGGGCTGAAAGCATCCCAGCAGGAGCGCATATGCGGCTGATTCACCTCATCAGGCACAGATGGTTTGACCCGACGGATGGTGTCGTTGCCATTTTAGGGCGTCCGGTATCCGCTGTCACCCAGGCTGTTCAAGGCTCACGGTTTTTACTTCACATCATCGGCAAGTTCAGGCGCCTTTGGCTGGTACATTTCCGCAAATCGTATGTTCAGTCTCAGCTGCTTGCCCGCAAGGGCGATTGCCGGCAATGCGCCAGCTGTTGTAGTTTGCTCATCACTTGCCCCATGCTGACCATTCCCGGTCGTTGTCTTGTTTATGGCCTTTGTCGCCCGCAGACCTGCAAAGTTTTTCCCATAGACCAACGCGACATTGACGAGGTGAAGCTTTGCGGTGGTATCTGTGGGTATCGTTTCGATGGGAAGCAAGGCCTGCGCTGGTAGCCCATGGGAAGCAGGGCGGTGATCGGGGCCACCGAGCCGGTATAACGACTGGGTTTAAGCGCGGTCTATTTCTACCAGATCCAGGCCACATGCCCATCGGGCCGCAGGAGGATGGCGCCCCTTTCAGGGTGGAGGCCTTCCGGATCGTTTGCAATGCCTGGAAGTTCGGTGGATATAGGGTTCGTCCTCGGTTCGGATAGATATCCAATGCCGATCTGCGCTTGCGATCAGCAAGAATACTGATTAACTTTGAGAGTAGAATGCATACCGGCTCCATGACTGAACTTCTAAACAGGGAGGTCGACATGGTCGCATTGAAAGCTCTCAAACCCGAAGCTGTTCCCTCCGCGCTAGAGATGGCCAAACGCTACCGACTGCTTAGCGAACCGCATGAAGCGGAAAGTATTTGTCTGGACATCCTGGCGGTGGCGCCTGGCCATCAGGAAGCCTTGATTACCCTGGCGCTGGCATTGACCGACAAGTTTGCCGAGGACGGCTTGAAACCCGCCTTTGACACGGCGGTCGACGTCGTCGGCCAACTCTCAGATGCCTATTGCAAATCCTATTACACTGCCATTGTTTACGAAAGACGGGCCAAATTCCACCTCAAGCAGGAGGGGCCCGGATCCGGCGCCGTGGCCTATGACTGGCTCATCAAAGCGTTGAAGTTCTATGGTGAGGCGCTCGCAAGTTGCGATCCGGACAACCAGGATGCCGTGTTGCGCTGGAACTCCTGCGCCCGCATTATCAACACCCACCCCGATGTGAAAGCGTACGAGGCGGACCCGGCCGAGATGCTGCTGGATGCCTCTGACACCTTACCTTGAGGAGGCACTCGGGGGGTTCACCCAGTGTTCAGCTGATGCTGGTTCTGGGCTGCGGTGGTTTTCGATCATCTGCCGTCGCAAAAAGAGCGGGCATTCAATTAATCGATATGGGCGATCCAGCAGCTCCTCATTTTGTTGGGACAATCGACACCCCTGGGAGCGCCTACAGTGTAGATGTGCGTGACGGCTATGTTTTCGTCACCGGCGATGGCGGTGTTATGTCCGCTTATCGGGCGATATCGGAAAATTAAAACTCAAATTGGGCTTGGTCCATCCTGCTGGCCACAAAGCCTTCGCTTCCGTCTACCATGGCCGGGGCGCGGAGGTTTGTTTTTTTCCGGCTTCAGCCTGAGTTGTGACTCAGGGCTTCTCCCTGGCCATCATGATGAATTCTACCAACTCCTCAGCCTCCTCCGACTCCAGATTTTTGAGCACCTGGAGGTGCTTTTCGGCCAGGTCGAACTCACCCATCTCGGCATAAGCTTCTCCGAAATACTCGTGGGCATCGGCCAGCTTGGGATCCAGGTCAATGGCCTTCTTATAGGTCTTCACGACGATGTCGAACTTCCCCTTTTTTCGATAGCAATAGCCCCGGTTGCTCTGCGCTTCCGCATAACCGAAGTTGATTTTGACGGCCTTTTGATACTGTTTAGCCGCGCGTTTTCAGTTCTCCTCCGCCAGTAAGTTTTCCTAATTTTAAATTGGTGTTGGCTGTCTGGAGTATCCCTTGGGTGACTTTGGCCTGGCGACGGACTTGGACGAGGTGTTGACGGCAGCGGCCTTCGAGAGGGTGGCGAATAAGCCCGCCGAGCAGAAGCGCAGGCCCAGGCAGGCGATCACGTTGGCGGGTGGATCTTTGTACACGATGGGGTTTGCATGGGGCCTACTATGGTAGCGATACCAGGTTTGCTTCTGGCGGTGGTGTTAATAGTATTATTAGGGAGGATCAGCACCGAATAAAGCGGCTGGGGGACCAGGTGATTGGGGTGAAACTCCCTCTTGACCGGCAATTCACAAGACGCTATAGGGTTGTATGTACAAGTCAATACGAGCTGCCCGGATCTCGCGGGCGCAAGGGGGAGACGATGGAAAGCCAGGCCATCCAAGCGGCCATGAAGATCAGACTGGCGGGAGATCTGCCGGAGATGCCGGCGTTTCAGGAGGGCATACGCCGGGCACCGGACCGGGGATTTCGCCTGAGCCGCAGCCAGACCGAAACGGCGCTCAAGAACGCCCTGCGCTATATCCCCGCTGAGCATCACCAGGCCCTGATTCCCGAGTTTTTGGAGGAGCTCGGGACCCGGGGACGGATCTATGGCTACCGCTTCCGGCCTGCGGGGGCCATCAAAGCCCGGTCCATCGAGGCCTATGCGGGGCGTTGCCTGGCTGGCAAGGCCTTCCAGCTGATGATCGACAACAACCTCGATTTCGAGGTGGCCCTCTATCCCTACGAGCTGGTGACCTACGGCGAGACGGGCAGCGTCTGCCAAAACTGGATGCAGTACCGCCTGATCAAGCAGTATCTCCAGAACCTCACCGAGAATCAGACCCTGGTGATGCAGTCGGGCCACCCCCTGGGGCTGTTCGCTTCAGGTCCTGAGAACCCGCGCGTGATCATCACCAACGGCCTCATGGTCGGCCAGTACGACAACCCCGACGACTGGGAGATCGCCGCCCAGATGGGGGTGACCAACTACGGCCAGATGACGGCCGGCGGGTGGATGTACATTGGCCCCCAGGGCATCGTCCACGGGACCTTCAACACCCTCCTCAACGCCGGCAGGAAGGAGTGCGGGGTGCCGGCCGACGGCGACCTGGCCGGGCTGCTCTTCGTCAGCTCCGGCCTGGGGGGCATGAGCGGGGCCCAGCCCAAGGCGGCCGAGATCGCCGGGGCGGTGAGCATCGTGGCCGAGGTGGACGCTTCGCGTATCGAGACACGCCACAGCCAGGGCTGGGTGGCCATGGTGTCCGATGATCTGGCCGAGGTTTTCGCCGCCGCCGCCAAGGCCAAGGCGGAGAAGCATGCGCTCTCCATCGCCTACCACGGCAATATCGTGGATCTGCTGGCCTATGCCGCCGAGCACCGGCTTCCCATTGAGCTGCTCAGTGACCAGACCTCCTGCCACGTGGCCTACGACGGCGGCTACTGCCCCCAGGGATTGAGTTTCGCCGAACGCACCCGGCTCTTGGCCGAGGACCGGCCGCGTTTCCGTCGGCTCGTGGATCAGAGCCTGCGCCGCCACTACGAGCTGGTCCAGAGCCTCAGCGATCAGGGCACCTTTTTCTTCGATTACGGCAACGCCTTTTTAAAGGCCGTCTTCGACGCCGGGGTCACCGAGGTGGCCAAAAACGGGGTGGACGAAAAGGACGGTTTCGTCTTTCCCTCCTACTTCGAAGACATCATGGGCCCCATCTTCGACTATGGCTACGGACCGTTCCGCTGGGTTTGCCTGAGCGGCAAACCCGAGGAGCTGGCCACTACCGACAAGGCCGCCATGGACTGCATCGACCCCGAGCGGCGGGCCTACGACCGCGACAACTGGGCCTGGATCCGGGACGCCGAGAAGAACAAGCTGGTGGTGGGCAGTCAGGCGCGCATCCTCTACCAGGATGCAAAGGGGCGTCGTGACATCGCCTTGCGCTTCAACGAGCTGGTACGCAATGGTACGGTGGGCCCCATCATGCTGGGCCGCGACCACCACGATCCCGGCGGCACCGACTCCCCCTTCCGGGAGACGGCCAACATCAAAGACGGCAGCAACGTGGCCGCGGACATGGCCACCCATTGCTTCGCCGGCAACGCCGCTCGGGGCATGAGTCTGGTGGCTCTCCACAACGGGGGCGGCACGGGGATCGGCAAGGCCATCAACGGCGGTTTCGGCCTGGTCCTGGACGGCAGCGAGCGCGTGGACGGCATTATCCGTTCGGCCATGACCTGGGACGTCATGGGCGGCGTGGCCCGGCGCAATTGGGCGCGCAACCCCAACGCCATGGCGGTGGCTGTGGAATATAACCAGAAGAACGCCAACGGCGACCAGATCACCATCCCCTACCTGACGAATGATGATGCGGTGTCGGCCGCCGTTGCCGACCTCTTTGATACCAAGGGAGGGGCATGAAATGACGCTCAAACGCTTCCGTAACGCCCGCATCTTCACCCCCCGGGACACCGGCAAACCCCTCGGCGGGAATGCTCAGGACGATCTGCTGGTGTTTGAACACGGCGCCCTTGCCGTCCGCGACGGCGTCATCCTGGCTGTGGGTGACGAAGCGCAAGTGGCCACCGCTCTGGGCAAAGCGATCATCGACCAGGAGATCTACTGCGGCGGTCGTTGCCTGATTCCTGGTTTCGTGGACCCCCACACCCACATGTGCTTCGCCCGGCGGCGCGAAGCGGAGTTCGAGGAGCGTATCGCCGGGATCCCCTACCTTACGATCCTGAAAAAAGGGGGCGGCATCCTATCCTCGGTCCATGCCGTGCGCTCGGCCGACGAAGATCAGCTCTATCGCCAGACCCGCAGGCACATGGCGGCCGCCCTGGCCCTGGGGACCACCACGGTGGAGATCAAGAGCGGCTATGGCTTGGACAGCGCGAGCGAGCTAAAGATGCTGGCCGCCATCGGCCGGGCCACCGCCACCTCGCCCATGGATGTGACCGCCACCTTTTTAGGCGCTCACGCCATCCCAGCGGAATACAAGGAGGACCCCGACGCCTTCGTCGATCTGGTGATCGAGGAGATGCTGCCGGCCGTCAAAACCCAGGGGATCGCCAACGCCTGCGACGTCTTCTGCGAGGAGGCCGTCTTCAGCATAGACCAGGGGCGCCGGATCCTCACGGCCGCCAAGGATTTGGGCCTCAAGGTCAAAATCCACGCCGACGAGGTCAACGACCTGGGGGGCGCCGGCCTGGCCGCCGAGCTAAAAGCGATCAGTGCCGACCACTTGCTGGCAGCCAGCGATGTCAATCTGAAACGGATGGCTGCGGCGGGGGTGGTGGCAAACCTCCTGCCGGCCACGGCCTACAGCCTGCGCAAGCCCTACGCAAGGGCGCGCGACATGATCGCCCTGGGGTTGCCCGTCGCCCTGGCCACGGACTGCAACCCGGGCTCGAGCTTTACCGAGTCCATGCCCTTCGTGATCGGGTTGGCGGTCCTCAACATGGAGATGACGCCGGCCGAGGCCCTTACCGCCGCCACCCTGAACTCGGCTTACAGCCTCGGCCTGGCCCATCGGGTGGGCAGTTTGGCGGTGGGCAAACAGGCGGATTTCCTGGTGCTGGACGGGGAATCCCCCGCCATCCTGGCCTACCACGCTGGAGTGTCGCCGGTGGTTGGGGTGTATAAACGAGGGGAGCAGGTGTATGAACGCTCGAATAGGTGAACAGAAGAAAGACCGAATTCGCGAAGTCTGCCTTTCACGAATCGACAAATCAACCAATTGGCGAATTGACGAAACCCCATGACCCCAGTTTTTCTCGACAAGCAACCGATCTCCATCGACGATCTCGTCGCCGTGTCCCGCCACAACGCACCGGCCGCATTCTCCGCCGCAGGCGAGGGCCGTGTGGCCCGCACCAGTGCCCTGATCAACCGCTGGGTGGCCGAACGTAAGGTGATCTACGGCATCACCACCGGCTTCGGCGCCCTGTGCAAGGTCACCATCTCTCCGGAAGACACCCGCCAGCTCCAGGAGAACATCCTCATGAGCCATGCCGCCGGGGTGGGCAAACCCTTGCCCGATGCGGTTTCGCGGGCCATCATGGCCATCCGGATCCACGACCTCTCCATGGGCTACTCGGGCTGCCGCATGGAGACCCTGCGCTACCTGCTGACCTTCCTCAACGAGGGGGTCGCGCCCATCATCCCCGAGAAGGGGTCGGTGGGCGCCAGCGGGGACTTGGCCCCCACCGCCCACCTGGGGCTGGTCCTCATCGGGCGGGGGGAAGCAGTGCATCGGGGCGAACGCATCCCCGGGGCCCTGGCGTTAGAACGCATTGGTCTGAAGCCCCTGGAACTGTGCGCCGGCGAGGGGTTGGCCCTGATCAACGGCACCCAGGTGATGACGGCCGTGGGGGTGCTGGTGGTCCACGACGCCCTGCGTCTCTCCAAGACCGCCGACATCGCCTGCGCCATGAGCCTGGAAGTGCTCATGGGCAGCAGCAGCGAGTTCGACCCGCGCATCCACCAGGTGCGCCCCCACCCGGGCCAGACCGCCACCGCCGACAACATGCGGCGGCTGACGGCCCGGAGCGACCTCATCGCCTCCCACGCTGGCTGCACCCGCGTTCAGGACGCCTACACCCTGCGCTGCTCGCCCCAGATCCACGGGGCCAGCAAGGACGCCGTGGCCCATGCCCTGCGGGTCATCGATCTGGAGATCAATAGTACCACCACCAACCCCCTGATCTTCGCCGACACCGAGGAGGTGCGCCTGGGGGGCAACTTCCACGGCCAGCCGGTGGCCATGGCGGCCGATTACCTGAGCATGGGGCTGGCCGAACTGGGCAGTGTCTCCGAGCGGCGCATCGAGCGCCTGGTCAACCCCCAGCTCAGCGAGCTGCCCGCCTTTCTGGTAAAGAACGGCGGCATCAATTCGGGCTATATGATCGGTCAGTACACCGCCGCCGCCCTGGTGTCGGAGAACAAGGTCCTGGCCCATCCGGCCTGCGTGGACTCCATCCCCACCTCGGCCAACAAGGAGGACCACGTGAGCATGGGCACCATCGCCATCCGTCAGACCCGCGAGATCCTGGACAACGTCGAACACGTGGTGGCCATCGAACTGCTCTGCGCCGCCCAGGCCTACGACCTGATCACCGCGAAGACGCCTTTAAAAGGGGGGCAGGGCACCAGCAGGGCGTATGAGGTGATTCGCCGGCATGTGCCCTATTTGGAAAAGGACCGCGATCTCTACAAAGAGATCGAGACCATGGTCCAGGTGGTGCGCTCGGGTGAGATCGTCGTCGCCGTGGAAGCCGCCGTGGGCGACCTCAAGGGCACGGGAGATGTGCGCTGATGATCTCACCGGATCAGAACCCGCGGGCCCTCTACATCCAGGTCAAGGAGTACATCCTGAGCCGCATCGATTCGGGCGAGTGGCAGCCCGACGAGCGCATCCCCTCGGAGAACCAGCTGGTGGACAGCCTCAACGTTTCGCGCATGACGGTCAACCGCGCCCTGCGCGAGCTGGCCACCGAGGGGCGTTTGGTGCGAATCCAGGGGGTGGGCTCCTTCGTGGCCCAACCCAAGCCGATGACCACCCTCTTCGAGATCCAGAGCATCGACGACGAGGTGCGCGGCTGGGGCGGGGTGTACGCCTGTGACGTCCACCGGTTGGCCGAGGAGCGCGCCTATCCCGAACTGGCCACCGCCATGGGGGTTCCAGAGGGAGCCCCGGTGTTTCACTCCATCATCGTCCATCGGGACCGTGGACGGCCGGTACTTCTGGGGGACCGCTACGTCAACCCAGTGATTGCACCCGGCTATCTCGATCAGGATTTCACCGCCATCACTCCCACCAAGTATCTCCTGAAAGTGGCGCCGGTGACCAAGGTCGAACATATCATCGAGGCCCTGCTCCCGGACGAGAATACACGCTCCCTATTGGAGGTCGACGCGGCGGAACCCTGCCTGGTGCTCCACCGCCAGACCTGGAACGATCAACTGGTGGGCACCCACAGCCGTTTCACCTATCCCGGCTCGCGCTACCGCATCGGGGGGCGTTTTACGCCGGTGGTGAAGTACAAGACGGCCACGCTGACGGCCGATGGAGGGCAGCGATGAAAGGCCCACGCCAGAATCAAGGCGTGACTGCGGTGGTGGCCCCATGACCTCTCAAGCGGCCTGGGGAAAAATGCTGGAAATCGATCTTTCCACCCAAACCACGCGCATCATGGCTATTCCTCGTGAAGCGGCCCAACGCTGGCTGGGGGGGCGCGCCTTCAACGTGGCGCTTCTCCACCGGCTGGTGAAAGGGAAGATCGACCCCCTGGGACCGGAGAACCCCCTGATCTTCTCCGCCGGCCTCCTGGTGGGCTCCCCGGCCCCATCTGCCTCACGTCTGCACATCAACGCCATCAGTCCCTTGACGGGACTATTGGGCAGTTCCAACGTGGGCGGCCGTTTTGCAGCGCGCATGCGCGCCTGCGGCATTGACACTGTGGTGGTGCGCGGTCGTTCCGAGCAACCGGTCTTTATTGAGATCGACACGGCCGGTGTCCATATGCGTCCGGCGGCAGCGCTCTGGGGCCTCGATACCCACGCCACCCATCAACGCTTGTGCCAGTTGATGATGGCCGAGACGATCGAAAGCCTGGCCATCGGGCCCGCCGGCGAAAACCTGACCCGCTTCGCCTGCATCGTCACCGACGAGGACCACGCCGCCGGGCGCACCGGCCTGGGGACCGTCATGGGCAGCAAGGGGCTCAAGGCCATCGCGCTGCGAATGCCGGAGGCGGGCTCACCGGACGGCAAAGCGCCGTCGCGTTTTTTGAAAAGCGGGCGTCCGGTGATCAAGGATTACTTCCGCAAGATCCTCGACTCGCCCGACTACAAATCATTCGCCACCCTGGGTGGGGCCGGCTACGTCCAGTGGGCCCACGAACACGGCCTCATGAGTACGCGCAACTACAGCGCGGTTCAGTTTGCGGGCAGTGGGGCATTGGACGGCGCCCAATTCCAAAGCGCCATCTCCGGCAAACGCGGCTGCCGCGGCTGTCCGGTCAAATGCAAGGCGCTCTTGAATTTCGCCGAGGGCCGCCTCAAGGGCCAGCGCGCTTACCGCCCGGAGTTCGAACCGATGATCAATCTGGGGGCCAAATGCGGGCTGGCCGATCTCCAGGAGTTGGTCTTTCTGGACAATCTGTGCACCCGCCTGGGGATAGATACCACCTCGGCCAGCACGGCCATCGCCTTTGTCATGGATCTTGCGGGGCGCGGGTTGCTGCCGAATCAATACAAGGGCAGGCTGAATCTGAGTTGGGGCAACAGCGCCAGCATGGAGGCCCTCATCCGCCAGATGGCGGCCATGGAGGGGTTGGGCGGATTGCTGGGCCGCGGCGTTCGCGCCGCAGCGGAAGAACTGGGGCCCAAAACCCGACCCTTTGCGGCCCACGTCAAAGGGTTGGAACTCACGGCCTACCACCCGGGCGCCCTTCTGGGTTCCGCCCTGGGCTACGCCGTCTCCAGCCGGGGCGGGGACTACAACAACGTCTACGCCTCCCTGGAGCACCGTTGGACGGCGGAGCAGGCAGCTGCCGCATTCGGGACAGCCAAGGCCCTGGATCGACAGTCCTACGCGGGCAAGGGGCGCCTCATCCACCGGGCCGTGCTGGTCAATATCATCGTAGACAGCCTGGGGATCTGCAAAGTGCCCGTGCTCTCCATGATCGGCACCTTCGATCTGGTGCCCGAGGCCTATTTGACTGCGGCCCTGACCGGCTGGGAACTGGCGGCCGAGGATCTTTTCGCCATCGGCACGCGGGTGGCCCACCTGGAACGCCTCATCAACCTGGGCCAGGGACTCAGCCCCGAGGAGGACGACCTGCCCGAGATGTTCTTCCAGGAGGGTGATCACCGCCTCGATCGAACCAAATTTAAGCAGATGGTGCAAGAGTTTTACACCGCCATGGGCTGGGACGACCGGGGGCTGCCTTCACAGGAGACAACCGCGGGTGCTGAAGCGAATCTCCCAGAGTTGGCGAACCGGCTTACTTAAAATAGTTATTCCGGATGCGGTAATTTCAACGCAGTTGATAGTCAAGACTATTTGTATACAAGGAGGCCTTTCCATGAAAAAGATCATCGAATGCGTGCCCAACTTCTCAGAGGGACGCAACACCGAGACCATCGAGGCCATCGCCCAGGCGATTCGCGATACCGGCGGCTGCACCCTCCTGGACGTGGATCCGGGCGCCTCCACCAACCGCACCGTCTACACCTTCGTGGGAGATCCCGAGGCCGTTGTAGAGGGCGCCCTGGCCGCGGCCCGGGTGGCCCGCCAGCGCATCGATATGCGCACTCACACCGGCGAGCATCCCCGCTTCGGGGCCATGGACGTCTGTCCCTTCATCCCCGTGGCCAACACCACCATGGCGGAGTGCGTCGATGTGGCCCGGGAGTTCGGTCGTCGAGCGGGGAAAGAACTCGAGGTGCCCTTCTTCCTTTACGAGGAGGCCGCCGAGCACGACTACCGCCGCAAACTGCCCGACGTGCGCCGGGGGGAGTACGAGGGACTGGCCGCACGGCTCAAGGACCCCCAGTGGAAGCCCGACTTCGGCCCCACCGCCTTCGTCCCCCAGTGGGGGGCCACGGCCACCGGGGCGCGCATGTTTCTCATCGCCTACAACGTCAACATCCTGGGCACCGCCAACCAGGCCCACCGCATCGCCCTCAACCTGCGTGAGGCGGGCCGTGGCGAAGACCAGCCCGGACGGCTGAAAGCGGTCAAGGGGATGGGTTGGTACGTGGATGAATACAACCTGGCCCAGGTGACGGTGAACCTCAACGACTACAAGGTCACCGCCATCCACACCCTCTTCGAGGCGGTCAAAGCGGAGGCCGCGGCCCTCAAGGTGGCTGTGGCCGGCTCCGAGATCGTGGGGGTGGTTCCCCTTGAGGCCATCCTCATGGCCGCCGACTACTACATCGAAAAAGAGAACCTCTTCATCATCGAAGAGGACCAGAAGGTGCGCCTGGCAGTTGAACGCCTGGGCTTAAGCTCCGTAGCGGCCTTCGACCCCCAAGAGAAGATCATCGAGTATCGCGTGGCCGAGCCCCCGGAGGAACCCCTTGCCAGTCTTACCCTGAGGGATTTTATTGATGCTGTCGGGGCGCGCACCTCGGCCCCCGGGGGCGGCAGTGTATCCGCCGCCCTGGCCGCCCTGGGCACCGGGCTGGGGGCCATGGTGGCCAAGCTCACCTACGGGGTGCGAAAGTTCGAAGATCGCGACGCCCGGATGCGGGCCGTGATTCCCCCCCTGCACACGCTTACCCAGGAGTTGATCCCCATGGTGGACGCCGACACCAACGCCTTTAACGAGTTCATGGAAGGTCTGCGTATGCCCCGGGGCACCGAAGCGGAGAAGGCCGCCCGCCGGGAGAAGATGCAAAGCGGCCTCAAGACCGCCATCCGGGTGCCGCTGAAGACCATGCGGCTCGGCGACCAGGCCTGGGACGCCCTCTGCGAGACGGCCCGCTACGGCAACCCGGCCTCCAAATCCGATACCCAGGTGGGTGCCCGTGCATTGGAGACCGGCATCTGGGGCGCCTACCAAAACGTCCGTATCAACATGGTCGATCTGAAAGATGACGTTTTTAAAACCGAGATCCTCAAGGAGGCCGACGCCATCCTGACCCGGGCCAAGGAGAAGTGCGCCGAGGTATTGGCGATCTTGGAGAGGTAATTGCTTTTTTATACAACTATAGGGCGAATTGCGCGCCCTTGATGGATCACCATGAGGAAGTAGAGATGATGCCTGCCAAACATATCGTCATAACGGGCACCAGCCGCGGCCTTGGCCGGGCCCTGGTGCAGCCCCTCATCGACCGTGGACACACCATCAGCGGTTGCGGGCGCTCGGCCAGCGCCGCCGCGGCCCTCAACCAGATCTGCGGAGACCCCCACCGGTTTGCCGGTGTGGACGTGGGCGATGGGCAACAGGTGGAGGGGTGGGCGCAGCGCGTGTTGGACGCCAACGGCCCCCCAGATCTGATCCTCAACATTGCCGGGGTGATCAACCGCAGCGCCCCTTTCTGGGAGATCGGAGAAGATGATTTTAACGCCCTCGTGCGGACCAACGTCAGCGGCAGCGCCAATGTGCTGCGTAGCTTCCTGCCGGCCATGATCGAAGCCGGGCAGGGCGTCGTGGCTATCGGGATTGACGGCGGGAATATTGTCGAGGCCGCCTAGACAGTCGATTTTGACGACATACTGAAAGGAGGCCTTGCCGTATTTGAGCGGCGTCAAGTCTCCGGACTTC